>JADFAM010000033.1 GCA_015665265.1 Flavobacterium sp. | reverse complement strand
CACCAATAAAAAAACCTATAACTGCTAATAATGATGGAATTTCAAAATTACTTAATCCCGTAATAGCATGTCCAGATGTACAGCCACCGGCGTAACGAGTCCCAAAACCAATACAGACTCCGGATAAGATTAAAATTAAAAATCCTTTTAAAGACATAGCTATCTCATCGCTAAAGATTTCATCTGGAAAATACGACTTTGCTGGATTTGAAAAACCTAGCTCTGTTAATTCTTGAATTGTTGTAGGATTTAAGTCTATTGCTTGATTAGGTATTAAATAATTTGACGAAATAAACCCACCTACAATTAATCCTACCACAAAAAGTAACGCAAAATCTCTTTCTTTCCAATCTTTTTTAAAATAGTTTGATACTTTGCCTGCACCAGCAATTGTACATAAGGTTTCAAAATTGGTTGATGCTCCAAAATTTTTACCAAAGTAAAAATATAAAAACAACGTTAGTGCAATGAGAGGGCCTCCAACAAACCATGGCCAAGGTTGTAAAATAATTTCCATATTTATGATCTTATTTGATTGTTAATATAATGCATAATCTGAGCTGTAGCTCCAACATTTTTTTTAATGTACGTTTTATTTACTTTACCCATTTCCTTTCTATAGTTTCCATCATTTTTTAACCTCTTAAAAGTACTTGAAAATGCTGATTGATTTTGAACAGAAATACACCCTTTCAAGTTAACCAAGTCTAATGCTTCTTTAAACTTAGAATATTCTGAACCAATAACAATAGGAATACCAAATGTGGCTGGTTCTAATATATTATGCAACCCTGTTCTAAATCCTCCTCCTACATAAGCAGCATCTGCATAAGAATATATTTTTGTCAATAAGCCTATGGTGTCTATAATTAATACAGTGTATTCTGAGAGGTTCTTCCCCTCTTTCTCAGAATATAAAATGGTTTCTTTTTTTAGTGATTCTTTTAGTTTCAAAATAGAATTAGGGTCAATAGTGTGGGGTGCTATAATAAATTTTTCATCTTTAGATTTATTAATATAGTTTACCAAGAAATCTTCTCCTTCATTCCAAGTACTCCCAGCAACAATAGTATATTGATTATTTTTAAATTCTGATATAAATGGCAAAGTATTGTCTTGTTCTAAAATTTTTGAAACACGATCAAAGCGCGTATCTCCTGTTATGGAAATAGTATTAAAATTTATCGATTCCAATAGGTCCATTGAGGAACTATCCTGAACAAAAAAATGATGAAATGCAGTCAAAGACTTACGCATCCATTGCCCTGTAGACTTAAAAAAAATCTGATTTTTTCTAAAAATACCTGAAACCAAAATTGTTGGTATAGATTGTTTTTTTAGCTGCCTGAGTAAATTAGGCCAAAATTCATATTTAACAATAATGGCAATTTCTGGATGAACTAACTCTACAAAACTCCTCATGTTAGCTTTTGTATCAAAAGGTAAATAGCAAATAACATCTGCTAACTTAGAGTTCTTTCTAATTTCATATCCAGAAGGTGAAAAAAAAGTAACTATGATTTTATGATCTTGCCAACTCTCTTTAGTGGATTCTATTATTGGAATAGCTTGTTCAAATTCACCTAACGAGGCAACATGAAACCAAATTGTTCGATCTTCTTTTTTAATTGAAGAAAGATGCTGGAAAGAATCTTCTCTGCCACTTACAAATAATTTCATTTTTTTATTAAAAATCGCATAGATTCTTAAAAAGAAATAGGTAAGTTGTGTTATGAAGTTGTAGAGAAATGTCATACGTGTAAATGTACAAAATAGCATATAAAAAAACGCCCAAACTTTGTTTGGGCGTTTAATATTTTAAAGTGCTATTGACTATACCTCGAAAGGAACAACAGAAACATAAGATCTGTTATCTTTTTTCTTAATAAAAGACACAACTCCGTCAACTTTGGCATGTAATGTATGGTCTTTACCCATATATACATTTTCTCCTGGGTTATGAGTTGTTCCTCTTTGACGAACAATAATGTTACCAGCTATTGCTGCTTGTCCTCCAAAGATCTTTACTCCTAGTCGTTTCGATTCTGATTCTCTACCATTCTTCGAACTACCTACTCCTTTTTTATGTGCCATGATTCTATGGTTTTAAAATTGAAATTTTTATTTACTTAATACCTCTATTAATTCTGCTTTCTTTAAAGAAGTGTATCCTGAGATCCCTTTTTCTTTGGCTAAAGCCTTTAATTGAGCTACAGTCATAGAACTTACATCAGTAGATGCTGTTTCCTTTGCTTCAGCTTTTGGAGCTTTTGCTGCTTTTTCTTCCTTTTTAGGAGCAGCTGCTTTTTTTGCCGGAGCTTTCTTCGCACCTGATGCAGCAATACCCTCAATTTGAATTTCGCTTAAATACTGACGATGTCCATTTTTCTTTTTGTAACCTTTTCTTCTTTTCTTTTTGAAAACGATTACCTTATCACCTTTAAGGTGACCTAAAATTTTGGCCGTTACTTCGGCTCCTTCTATAGCTGGGGCGCCAATAGTTACATTTTTATCATCATCCAAAAGCATTACTTTATTGAAAGTTACTTTAGAACCTTCTGCTTCTTTTAAACGATGTACGTATACTTTTTGGTCTTTTGCTACTTTAAACTGCTGCCCTGCTATCTCTACAATTGCGTACATACTATTATGTTTGTTGTTAGCTTTAATTAAATTTTACAAATTCAAAAACTGAAAATGCGGGTGCAAATATACTTTTATTTTTAAGATAAAGCAATAGCAAATTGTCAAAAAAACAGAGATGTTTTTAAGAATAAAAAACAGTTATTAAGGTTAATTAGAAGATTGTACCTATTTTTGATTAAAATTGTTTTATACTTTCCCATTTATTGTAACGAAATACAATAGTTAGAGTCAAACAATATATTATTATAACTAAAAATTTAATCAATGAAAAGAGGTATCCTAACACTGATAGCAGTGTTTTTATTAGTATTTTCTTCCAATGCACAAAAAGTTGAATTTGAAGAATATGATTTAAATAATGGCATGCATGTTATTTTACATCAAGATAATGCCGCTCCAGTAGTTACAACATCTGTTATGTATCATGTGGGAGCCAAAGACGAACAACCAGACAGAACAGGAATGGCTCACTTTTTTGAGCACTTACTCTTTGAGGGTACAAAAAACATTAAAAAAGGTGAGTGGTTTAAATTAGTTTCTTCAAATGGAGGAAAAAACAATGCAAATACAACTGATGATCGAACTTATTATTATGAAGTATTCCCTTCAAATAAATTAGAGTTAGGACTATGGCTTGAATCTGAAAGGTTATTGCATCCAATTATTAAACAGGAAGGTGTTGATACCCAAAACGAAGTCGTTAAAGAAGAAAAAAGATTACGAGTAGACAATCAACCCTATGGACGGTTTTTAGAATATGTTAAACAAAATATGTTTAAAAAACATCCTTACAAAGGAACAACCATTGGTAAAATGGCTCATCTAGATGATGCTACTTTAGAGGAGTTTTTAGCGTTTAATAAAAAATTCTACGTCCCTAACAATGCTACTCTTGTAGTTGCGGGTGATATAGATGTTCCTTCTACAAAAAAATTAATTGAAGATTATTTTGGACCTATACCAAGGGGTAAAGATATCGAAAGAAATTTCCCGAAAGAAGATCCTATTACAGAGGCCATTGAAGCGAAGGGATATGATGCAAATATCCAAATTCCAGCAATTATGGCAGCTTACAGAACTCCTTCTATGAAAACAAGAGATTCTCGAGTTTTAGATATGATTTCTAGTTATTTTAGTAGTGGAAAAAGTTCAATTCTTTATAAAAAACTAGTTGATACAAAGAAAATGGCACTTCAAGTTGGTGCTATTAATTTGAGTCAAGAAGATTATGGAACCTATATTTTATTTGGTTTACCTCAAGGCGAAACTAAGTTAGCCGATATTATTTCAGAAATTGATGAAGAGGTATTAAAAATGCAAACTACCTTAATTTCTGAAAAAGCCTATCAAAAACTTCAAAATCAATTTGAAAACAATTACGTTGATTCTAATTCAAGTGTTGAAGGTATTGCTAACTCTCTTGCGAGATATAATGTCTTATATGGCGATACAAATCTAATAAATACTGAAATTGATATTTACAGATCAGTAACAAGAGAAGAAATTAGAGATGTTGCAAAAAAATATCTCAATCCTAACCAACGATTGATTTTAGAATATTTACCTGAATCAGCAAAAAAATAAATAAAAGACATTAAGATTATGAAAACAAAAATTTTATCATTAGTAGCCATATTAGCAATGTCTTTTACCTCCATTGCTCAAATAGACAGAAGTAAAATGCCTGAACCAGGGCCAGCTCCTAAAGTTAAATTAGGGGAATCTAAAAAATTTATTTTAAAGAACGGATTAACAGTAATTATGGTTGAAAATCATAAGCTACCAAGAGCATCTGTTAACTTAACAATAGATAATTATCCTTCTTTCGAGGGGGATAAAGCAGGGGTATCCTCAATGATGGGGAGTCTTTTAGGTAGAGGAACTACAAATATCTCAAAAGATGAATTTAATGAAAGAGTTGATTATTTAGGGGCTTCCCTAAGTTTTTCAAGTGGGGGAGCCTATGGAGCTTCTTTAAAAAAGTATTTTCCTGAAATTTTAGAATTGATGGCAGATGGTGTTAAGAATTCACAGTTTACTCAAGAAGAATTCGAGAAAGAACAGAAGATTACATTAGATGGGATTAAAAGTAATGAAAAAAGTGTGACTTCAGCTGCAAGAAGGGTTGAAAACGCTTTAACGTATGGGAAAGAACATCCTTTTGGAGAGTTTATCACAAAGGAAACTGTTAAAAACATTACACTTAAAGATGTAGAAAACAGATATAAAAATTACTATAAACCAAATAATGCCTATTTAATTATCATTGGAGATATAAATCCAAAGAAAATTAAAAAAATGGTGAAAAAACTTTTTAGTGATTGGAAATCTGGAAGTATACCCGAATATACCATGCCTAAAGTTAACAATGTTGAAACCACAGAAATTAATTTTATTAATATGGACAATGCTGTACAATCTGAAATTGCAGTTGTTAATAGTTTAGATCTTACTTTAGGTGATAAAGATTACTATGCAGCATTATTGGCTAATCAAATTCTTGGAGGAGGAGGAACTGCAAGGTTGTTCCAAAATTTACGTGAAGACAAGGCATACACCTATGGTTCGTATTCTAGAGTTAGACAAAGTAGATATGTTGGAACTTTTAAAGCTACTGCAAGTGTTCGTAATATGGTAACAGATAGTTCTGTTGTTGAAATTCAAAAAGAGATTAACAAAATTCGTTATCAAAAAGTTTCAGAACAAGATTTAAGAGATGCTAAAGAATTGTACATTGGAAACTTTGTAATGGAGGTTCAAAAACCAGCGACAGCTGCTAGGTATGCATTAAACAGAGAATTGTATAATTTGCCTGAAGATTATTATGAAACTTATTTAGAAAAAATAAATGCTGTTACAATTAATGATCTTCAAGATGCAGCAATTAAATACTTTAAAGGTGATAAGGCAAGAATTATAATTACTGGAAAAGGAATTGATGTTTTAAAAAACTTAGAAAAAAACTCTGACTACAAAATTAACTACTTTGATAAGTTTGGGAACCCTTCAGAAAAACCTAAAATGACGCTTCCTATTCCTGAAGGAGTTACTGCTTCTTCTGTAATAGATAGTTATTTTAATGCTATTGGTGGAGCCGATAAGATTGCTGCTATTAAAACGCTAGCAATGACTTATAATGCTACAATTCAAGGGACTCCTATTGTTTTGACAACGAAGGTTGCTGCTCCTAACAAGACAACTAATACTATTAGTGTTATGGGACAAACAATGCAAAAACAAGCATTTAATGGAGAAAATGGTTACAATGAAATGAGAGGACAGAAAAAAGAATTTGATGAAAAAGAAATTAACAAATCAAAATCAAATACTGCTCCTTTTTCTGACATGGCTTATAAAAATGGATTATTAGATAGAATTGAACCAGTTGACGGTAAAAATGCCTATGTAATTAAATCTGGAACTACTGAGATTTATTACGATATAGCCACAGGATTAAAATTACAATCTGTTGAAGTTGTAAAAACACCTGATGGTAAAGAGACGAAAGTTCCAACAATTTTCTCTGATTATAAAGAGGTGGGTGGTGTTTTATTTGCACACAAAAGAGATCAAGTAACTCCTCAGTTTACTTTAAATTTTGTTTTACAAGATGTTAAAATAAATGAAGGAGTAGAGGATAAAGATTTTGAATAATTATAAAATTTTGTGAATTTTATTAGGCTACAATGTAAAATATTGTAGCCTTTTTTTATTTAACTCTGTTTACAATATAAATTCCTGTAAGTATAATTATCCCAGAAATTAATTGGAGATAACTCACTTTTTCTCCGTCAATAAAACCCCAAATAATTGCAACTATAGGAATTAAATAAGCAACTGAAGTAGAAAAAACAGGTGTAGATATTTGTATTAATTTATTAAACATAATTTTTGCCAAACCTGTACCTACTATCGAAAGAACAATTAAATACATAATTGACGTATTTGTTGCAGGAGTAAATTCTACTGATGAGAAAAATCCTGAAAATACCAATATCAGAAATACAGGAATAATCAATAAAATAAAGTGACCTGCGGTAATACTCATCGCAGGAATGTCTGATAAATATTTTTTAATGATATTCACATTAAAAGCATATCCTAAAGAAGCTGTAAGAACAAAAATGGCATACCAATAGTTCTGATTGGGGTTTAAAGAGGAGCTTTCTAAAATTAACATAACTGTACCTACCAAGCCAATAAGGACTCCAACTAATTGAACTCTTTTAAAAACAACTCCAAAAAATAATGTAGCTACAATAAGCGCATTTAATGAGGTTAAAGAGTTTAATATAGATGCTACAGAGCTATCTATACCTGTGATTGCAAAAGCAAAAAAGAATGCAGGAAATAATGTCCCTAGCAAAGAGCTGATAACTATATACTTCCATTGATGTTTCTGAATTTTTTTTAAACTCCTAAAACCAATTAATAGTATAAATATTCCAGCAATAAATGTTCTTAAAGCTCCTAATTGAACTGGAGTTAGACCAACTAATGATTTTTTAATCAGAATAAAAGAACTTCCCCAAATTATTGCTAAAACAATCAGATAAATCCATTTTTTATAATCGGTATTCATTCTCTATTTTTAAATATTAAGCAAAAATGAAACAATTCTTAAGATATAAATCATTAATTACATAAATTTGTATGATTAAACAATCACTAAAAGCAATCATGAATTCAAAGTTATTTTTACTTGTACTTCTAATTAGTTCTATTTCTATTATCTCTTGTTCTTTTAATGATGCCAAAACAAATACAAAGCCTACAAAAAATGAAGTAGCTAAAATTGTAAAAACAGAGTCTGTTTCTTTAGCAATTTCAGGTATGACATGTGAAATTGGTTGTGCTAAAACAATTCAATCTAAACTTTCAAAAAAACAAGGAGTTACAAAAGCCAATGTTATTTTTACAGACAGCATAGCTACAATTGAATTTGACCCTAACAAGACTTCCACTGAAGATTTAACCTCATTTATTAATGGTATTGCAGGAGGTGAATTATACAAAGCATCAAAAATTGCAGCCACAAAATAATTTGTAATTTAAACTCATTATAAAGAATAGGCTTCTTTAAACAGAAAAGCATATTTGTTGTTTTTGAATTATCTTTGTATCAAACTTTCATTTAGATGAAAAATCGGTTTCCAACAATCGTTAAAGTTACATTAGCTAGTCTTTATTTAATATTTCTAGCAGGTTCAATTGTAAGAATGACAGGTTCTGGCATGGGTTGTCCAGATTGGCCCAAATGTTTTGGATACTATATTCCTCCCACCTCGGAAGAACAGATTCAATGGCAACCAAATTCTATTTATGAAAAAGGTATCATTATTATTAAGGATGAAGCCCTTTTTGTTGCTGAAAAACAAGTCAAAACATCTTTAACTTTTAATGAAAGTAATTGGAAAGAATACACCAAACATGAATATGCTATATTTAATAAGTTTCATACCTGGGTAGAATATATTAATAGGCTAGTAACTGTTGTATCTGGCTTTATCTTTCTTTTTCTAATTGTTGCATCATTAAAATTTAGAAAAGAAAATAAATGGATCCCCATTATTGCATTTTCTGCGTTTTTCTTCATGCTTGTTGAAGCTGTCTTAGGTAAAATGGTTGTGGATAGCAACTTAAAACCCACAATGATTACTATTCACATGGTTATTGGACTGATTATTATTGGTCTAATTTTAAGGATCTTGTTTATAATTCAAGAAGAAAAAATCAATTTCAAATACAACTCATTGTTCAATAAACTATTGATAATATCTGTATTATTTTCTCTGATTCAAATAGCAATGGGGACTCAAGTTCGTCAATTTATTGATGAGCAAGTAAAATTATTTGGTTTTGAAAATAAAGAATATAGTTTAATGAACCCAAGTTTTAAATTCTACTTTCACAGGTCTTTTACAATAGCAATCATCTTAGTAAATTTTGGATTATTTTATCTAAACCAAATACATAATTTAGGCTACAAACTAGTAAAATGGATATTGCTACTGTTATTCTTAGAAACCATTACTGGAATTTTAATGTACTATGCAGAATTTCCGTTGGGAACACAAGCTATTCACTTACTTTCTGGTGCTTTGTTATTTGGTGTTCAGTTTTATTTATGGATGCAGAGTAGAAGAAAGTTATTGAAATAAAAAAGAGTACACGTTATAAAACATGTACTCTGTTATTAACTAACCTTTTTCACATAAACTTTTTTCAATGAAGACTTTAAAAAAGTTTCATGTTGCTAATTTAAATTGTTTTAAAAATCCAGAATACGTATGTATACTTGTTTTTAAAAACAAGTATATATACCTACTCTTCCCAATTAAAGGTCTCTATTAAATGAAGAATGTCTTTTTTGATGTAAGCTACAGCTGGTAATACAGAATCATAATTAGGCTTTATCTTAAAATAGAGTGCTCCTTTTATAAAATGATTTATGCTATCTGTAATATGAAATTGAAGCTGAGATGCAGCATTTCCTGTAATATTGTGCAAAGTTGCATACACTTTTTTCTGATCGTTTAAGTAGTCATTCGAGGTAATTTGCTCGGCTTTTGATGTATGCTTAAAAACAAGTTTTTCTGACTCTATTAATAACTCCCTTAAATTATTGTCAACTTTCCTGTAAGTAATATCTATAGTAGCTTTTAACGATGGATACTCAATTTTTAACCATTTTTTTGGTATATCTTTTAAAACAATCTTATTTGACACCTCAAAAGAATAGGGTCTAGATATAGTTAATTTCTCGTAAACTTTCTCCCCATATTCTAGTTTTAAAAATGCTTTTGGCTTAGGTAAATTTTCCTCTGAACAAGAGATAAATAAAAGTAAAATAATAATACCTAAAAATAGTCTAAACATGTTGTCTTGTTACTTTTAATTGCTTTATACGTTTTCTATCAATAGCTTCTATGGTAAAAGTATATATATCAAAGGTTATCTTTTCACCTATTTTGGGAAATTTCCCAGAAATTTCAAGTATGAATCCTGCTATTGTTTCCGATTCTCCTTTATATTCTTCAAACTTTTCTTCATTGGTATCTTCTAATACTTTACAAAAATCTTTAATGGTGATTTTACCATCAAAAATATAATTATGAGCATCAATCTTAGAATATGAAAGGTCATCTGTATCAAATTCATCATTAATTTCTCCTACAATTTCTTCTATAACATCCTCTAGAGTAACTAAACCACTTGTCCCTCCATACTCATCGACAACAATAGCTAAATGATTTTTCCTTTCTCTAAATTCACTCAATAAATCGTCTAATTTTTTATTTTCTGGAATAAAAAATGGCTCCCTTAATAATTGCTGCCACTTAAAATTTTTCTTGTTTAAATGACCTAATAAATCTTTGGAATATAAAATCCCAATAATATCATCTATTGAATCTTTATATACAGGGTTTCTAGAATACCCATGCTTTAATATTTTGGTTAGAACTTCTTCATAAGTTTCTGTTTCAGACAAAGCAAAAATATCTATTCTAGGTTTCATTATTTGTACTGTTTCGGTTGCTCCAAAACTTACAATACCTTCCAATATTTTTTGTTCTTCTTTAGTGGTTGCTCCTTCAGAAGTAAGTTCTAATGCCTTTGATAAAATTTCCACAGAAAAGTTAGAGTTTTTACTTCCAAGTCTTTTTTCAACAACTTTAGTAAGGTTAATAAGCGGGTAACTTAAAGGCGTTAAAATAAGATTTAGGAATTGCAACGGCCTACTCATTAGGTTACAAAATTGCAACGCTCTTCTAGATGCATACACCTTTGGCAATACTTCTCCAAAAAGAAGAATGAGAAAAGTTACTAAAACTACCTCAACAGAAAACTTCACAATATTGGATGGTATGTGAAAATCAAGAAGTTTAAGCGTTAAGTCCTGGTTTTTAAAAAAAGCTTCTCCTAAAGAAGCAAAAATTAAAACAATAAGAATATTTAAAAAGTTATTAGTGATAAGTATTGTTGCTAATAATTTTCTTGGTTTTTGTAACAGTTCTACAACAGGATTGTGATCCTTCGTTTCCTCTGAAATATTAATTATATCTGTTTTAGACAAAGAAAAGAAAGCTACTTCTGTACCGGATATAAGAGCAGAGGCTAAAAGTAATAGTAATAAAATGATAATTGCCACTACAAACATATTATCAATCTGAGCAAAATAATTTAAAAAAAGTATGGGATCAGAATCCAAATGTTAGAATTTAGTTAGACTTAAAATGGCAAATCATCGTCATCCGCTTTGGGTTGGGAATGCTGAGCTGTTGATAAAGGATTTCCATTGTTATCTGAGGCTGGTACCCCAGTTTCTTTTTTAGTAGATAAAAATGTCATATTAGCTACATGAATTTCTGTAGTATATCTTTTATGACCTTCTTGCTCCCATTGACGAGTCTTTATACGACCTTCGCAGTAAACCTTATCTCCTTTAGACAAATATTTCTCACAGATTTCAGCTAATTTATTTCTAACAACCAAGGTATGCCATTCTGTATTAGTTACCTTCTCTCCTGTTTGCTTGTTTGTATACGTTTCATTTGTTGCAATTGGAAAACGTCCGAGAGAATTTCCCCCTTCAAAATAGTTCATTTTAACCTCATCTCCAAGATGACCTATTAATATTACTTTATTGATTGTTCCAGACATAAACTTTAATGATTGCTATATCAAATGTACTAAAAAAAATTATTCAATTTTGGTGTGAATTCTTTCAAGAAATTTGCAATCAAAATAGAAACTGGAAATGTTTCTATTTCTTGCCAGCTAACTAATGCATCTTGATGATCATTAGATTTAATGATCCAGAAGTTCGTATGTAAGTGTTGATGTGATAATTTGTGAATTATTGTTTTTGTGTTAAATAGTTTTATTTCTGAATTTTCTGAAACAAGTGTTTTAAAATCAGATAAATTAATGAGTTCATCTAATTGAACTTCTTTATTAGTTTCTATAAGTGGAAATTGATAAAGACCTTCCCAAATTCCTTTTCCTATTCGTTCTTCGAAGATTGTTTTATTATTAGGGGTAACTATAACTATATAATTAAAGTATTTTGTTTTAATTTTTAATTTCTTTTCCTTCACAGGCAACTCTTTTACAAGATTATTAGCATAGGCTTCACAACTCGAATTAATAGGGCAGTGACGGCAATCTGGATTTTGAGGTTTGCATTGCAAAGCACCAAAATCCATAATGGCTTGATTATATACCCCTGGCTGGCTTGTATCTAGTAAAGATTGAGCTAATATTTTGAATTTTTTAACTCCTTGTGAGGTGTTAATAGGTGTTTTAATATTAAAAACTCTTGCTAATACTCTATATACGTTTCCGTCAACTACAGCCTGGGGTTCATTAAAACAAATTGAGGAAATAGCCGAAGCAGTATAATCTCCAATCCCTTTTAATTTTATTAGTTCTTTATAGGTATTTGGAAATTGACCATCTAACTCTTCTGCAATATACTTTGCTGTAAAATGAAGGTTTCTTGCTCTTGAATAGTATCCAAGTCCTTGCCACATTTTCAAAACTTTACTTTCTTTTGCTCTGGCTAGGTCCTCTATTGCAGGAAATTCCTCGGAAAAGGCTAAGAAATAACTCATTCCTTGAGACACTCTAGTTTGTTGTAACATGATTTCAGATAACCAAACCAAATAAGGGTCTTTGGTTTTACGCCAAGGCAAATCTCTTTTAATCTGTAAATACCAGTATATTAATGTGTTAGAAAAAATCATTAAAAATCTTTACAGATACAATATTACGTCTTAAAATTGAGATATTTTTATCTGTTTATTTTTAGTGAATAGATTAATTATCATATATTTGCCAGCAAATTTTTTGGAAAAAATATAAATTATAGCAACATGACGAAAGCAGATATTGTATCGAAAATCTCGGACAAATCAGGAATTGAAAAAGCAGATGTTTTAGCAACCGTAGAAGCATTTATGACAGAGGTAAAAGGATCACTTGAACAAGGAGAAAATGTTTATTTGAGAGGTTTTGGTAGCTTTATTATAAAAACTAGAGCCGAAAAAACGGGAAGAAATATATCAAAAAACACTACCATCAAAATTCCAGCTCACAATATTCCAGCTTTTAAACCAGCTAAAACCTTTACTGAAGGAGTAAAAAGCAAGGTAGAAGTAAAGTAATTATACAAATCTAAATCGAAAGATTTATAAAAATTAGACAATTATGCCAAGTGGTAAAAAAAGAAAGAGATCTAAGATCTCAACACACAAACGCAAGAAAAGAGCTAGAGCAAACAGACACAAGAAAAAGTAAGAATTAATCTTACTTTTTCTTAACTGTTCTTTTAGCACCATACGTTCATTGAAATAGAGGTAATTATTTTGCATAAAGCAGAAGCCTCGTTTGGTATTAAAATAAAAAATACCTGTTTAAAAATTAATCCATTATTTGTCATTTAAAGACATTTAGTATAAAACTATTTCAGTATGAAAACAGAATTAATAATTCGTTCAAATTCATCTGATATTGATTTTGCCTTATTAAAAGATGGAAAACTTATAGAATTAAATAAAGAAACAACTGATAATAAATTTTCTGTTGGCGATATATTTCTAGCCAAAATTGGAAAAGTATTAACTGGGCTAAATGCCTCTTTTGTTAATGTTGGATACCCAAAAGATGGTTTTTTACACTATCATGATTTAGGAGCCAAAGTAAAATCTTTAACTAATTTTATTAAGAAAGTAAGCACAGGTAAGTATAAAGAATTCACTTTAAAAAACTTCCGATATGAAAAAGACATTCATAAAGATGGAAGTATTAACGATGTACTAAAATCAGGTCAAAATTTATTAGTACAAATTGTAAAAGAACCTATTTCTACCAAAGGTCCTAGACTTAGCTCAGAGCTATCTATTGCCGGTAGATTTTTGGTATTAGTTCCTTTTTCTGACAGAATTTCTGTTTCTCAAAAAATTGAAGACTCAAAAGAAAAAGAACGTTTAAAAAGATTAGTAAAAAGCATTAAACCAAAAGGTTTTGGTGTTATTTTAAGAACTGTTGCTGAAGGAAAAAAAGTAGCAGAACTCGATAAAGATTTACAAAATTCATTAGATCGTTGGAAAACTATGTGCAAGCGAATTGCTAACACAAATACGCCAACAAAAGTATTAAGCGAATTAAATAGAGCTTCTTCTATTTTAAGAGATTTAATGAATGACTCTTTTACGAACATAGTAACAAATGATGAAACTCTAAAGTTAGAAATCAAAGAGTATCTTCAAGAAATCTATCCTGAAAAGGAAAAGATTGTAAAACTTCACAAATCAGCAACTCCTATTTTTGAAAAATACGGAATAGAACGCCAAATAAAAACATCATTTGGTAAAACTGTTTCTATGAGTAGAGGAGCTTATTTAGTGATTGAACACACCGAGGCATTGCATGTGATAGATGTAAACAGTGGTAACCGTTCAAACAAAGCTGGTTCTCAAGAAGAAACTGCACTAGAAGTTAATTTAATTGCTGCCACAGAAATTGCAAGACAATTGCAATTAAGAGATATGGGAGGAATTATAGTTGTTGACTTCATTGACATGCACCGTTCTGAAAACAGAAATAAATTATTTCAACATTTGAAAGAACAAATGTCTTTGGATAGAACAAAGCATAAAATTTTACCGCCAAGTAAATTTGGATTAATCCAAATTACAAGGCAAAGAGTTCGGCCTGAACTTAGTATTAAAACAACTGAACCCAACCCTAATAGCAATGGAGAGGTAGAAGCTCCTATTGTTTTGTTGGATAAGATTGAAGCAGATTTGGAACGTGTTATTTCAAATCCAAAAAATAAAAACGTGGTGTTGAACGTACATCCTTTTATTGCTTCTTATTTAACTAAAGGGATATCATCGATTCGTTTCCGATGGTATTTAAAACACAAAAAGTGGATAACTATTATACCTAGAGATGCTTACAAGTATTTGCAATACAAATTCAAAATTATTCGCAAATAAGGCACTTATATATATCAACAAAACCCACATTGTAAACAATGTGGGTTTTTTATTTTTGAAAAAAATTTACATTAAAAAACTCGCATACTTTAATATGCGAGTTTTTATATTTAAACTACTAATTAATTAATGGCTAGATTTGTCTCTTCTTTCCACGTACTAACCGAAGTAATCATGTTATTTTTATAATTAACTTGACGAAGTTTATTTTTTTCCCATTGAAACCAAATGCCAGTTTTTTTCCCATCTTCATAAAAACCTGTTGCAACTTTATTCCCTTTTTTATCAAACTCTGACCACTCTCCTGTGAGTTTTTTATTTTTGAAAAAACCTTGTCTATATACTGATCCATCAGCAAAGTAATACGTTGCTTTTACTTTATCTCCTTCAGCCTTAAAAGTAGGTGAGATATCTTGTGCTTGTGCTGTAGTTAACGAAAGCACAAAGCTGATTATTAAAACTATTTTCATATTAGTTAGGGTTTTAATTAACAATTATATTCAAATATATAAAAATTTACATTATGTCAACTATTAATTTACATTAAATTAACATTGGAGTAATTACAACAATAAAAAAAGTATAAATTGAATGTATTCTTCCCTATGAATTAAAGTATTGATAGATTTTTTTAGCTCTAGCATCACCAACAATTTCCTGTAATTCTTTAAATGTGGCAGTCTTTACTCGTTTTGCAGATTTAAACTTTCTTAATAAAGAGGTGATGGTTTGCTTCCCTATGTTTGGGATTTGCTCTAATTCTGATTGAATAGCACTCTTACTTCTTTTGTTTCTATGTAATGTAATGCCAAATCTGTGTGCTTCATTTCTTAAAAATTGCACAATTTTTAGTGTTTCAGATCTTTTATCTAAATACATTGGAATGGGATCTCCTGGATAATAAATTTCTTCCAATCTTTTTGCAATTCCAATAATAGCTATTTTACCTCTTAAGTCTAGTAGGTCTAAACTTTTTAATGCAGACGATAATTGCCCTTTTCCTCCATCAATAACAATTAACTGAGGTAGTGGTAGGTTTTCGGATAAAAGTCGCTTATAGCGCCTAAAAACAACCTCTTCCATAGACGCAAAATCATCGGGTCCCTCAACAGTTTTTATGTTATAATGGCGATATTCTTTTTTGGAGGGCTTTCCCTCTTTAAAAACAACACAAGCCGCTACAGGATTGGTTCCTTGAATATTTGAGTTATCAAAACATTCTATATGTCTTGGCTCTTCAGATAATCGCAAATCTTTTTGCATTTGAGTCATAATTCTTTTGACATGCCTATCTGGATCTGAAATTTTAATTTGTTTAAATTGTTCTTGCCTGTAATACTTTGCATTGCGTTCAGAAAGCTCTATAATTCTTTTTTTATCACCTAATTTTGGAACTGTTACTTTAATCTCATCTCCTAAATCTATTTCAAAAGGGACATATACTTCTTTTGAAATAGAATTAAATCGTTGTCTTATTTCTACAACAGCCATCTCTAAAATTCTCTTATCTGTTTCATCCAGCTTTTTTTTAATCTCTGTAGTGTGAGACTGAATGATAGATCCGTTGGCAATTTTAAAAAAATTTACATACCCGTAACTTTCATCGCTAATAATTGAGAATACATCTACATTATTTATAGATGGGCTTACTATGGTTGATTTTGATTGATAATTAGATAATAAATCTAATTTTTCTTTTATTTTTTGGGCTTCTTCAAATTCCATTTTATCTGCAAAAGCCTTCATGATTTCATGAAATTTATTTAAACTTTCCTTAAAATTCCCTTTAACAATATTTCTAATTGCTTTAATAGTATCATTATAGCTGTCTTCATTCTGAAAATCTTCGCAAGGACCACTACAATTCCCAAGATGATATTCTAAACAAACCTTGTATTTTTTTTCAGCTATTTTTTCTCTTGATAAGTCATATCTACAGGTTCTTAACGGATATAATTCTCTTATAAGATCTAATAAAACTTTAACTGTTCTAACATTTGTATAAGGGCCATAATACTCAGAACCGTCTTTTATAACTCTTCGAGTCATAAAAATTCTTGGAAATCGCTCTTTCTTAATACAGATCCAAGGATATGTTTTATCATCTTTTAACATGATGTTGTATCTTGGCTGATACTTTTTAATTAAATTGTTTTCCAACAATAATGCATCTGTTTCTGTAGTAACAACAATATGCTTAATACTAACTATCTTTTGTACTAAAATTCTTGTTTTAGCATTTTCATGACTTTTTGTAAAATAAGATCCTACTCGTTTTTTTAGATTCTTGGCTTTTCCAACATATAAAATATTGTCTTGTTTATCATAATATTGATAAACTCCAGGAGAATCTGGTAACGTTTTGAGTTGAATTTCTAAAGAAGTAGACATAAAACGAAAATGCTGTTTTTATTTTTTCTTTATGAAGTGAAAAAAATTAACGGTATTTACAATAACTAATCATGTTTAATTATCATGTAAATAACTATTTTTCTGATGCTAAATTTTCCTTTGGAAAAGCAGCTTTACTGTATAAAAATAGCAATATTACACCTATTGTTATATATGAATCTGCTGGGTTAAATATATAATTAAAAAACCTAAAAAAATCACCTCCTACAAATGGAATCCATTCTGGCAAAACCCCCTCCCAAATAGGAAAGTAAAACATATCAACAACTTTCCCATAAAAGAGTTCTCCATAAGGTTTTTCGGCAAATAAAGTGGCTGTATTATGTGCTGGCGTGTTAAAAATAACTCCATAAAAAATTGAATCTATGATGTTCCCTACTGCTCCAGAAAAAATTAGAGCAATTGCAAAAATAACTGCATTATGCGTTCCTCTTTTTATTTGTTGAGAAAGCCAATAGATGATGAAAGTTACAGCTACTATTCTAAATATTGTTAAGAAAAGCTTTCCTGCCTTTCCACCAAACTCAAAACCCATTGCCATTCCGTTATTTTCAACAAAATGAATTCTAAACCAGTCAAAAACTTTAATTTCCTCTCCTAAAACAAAATTTGTTTTAATGTAGATTTTTACAATTTGATCTATTAAAATAGCTAAAATTATAGTTAATAAAGCAATATTTTTTTTAGACATATTACTAATATTGTTGTAAGAATATTGTTTAGTTATATTTATTATTCTCAGAGCTCCTGAACTCTTCCTGGAATAAAATCCCCCTCGATGTTAAGGATGTGTAACCCAAAAACCAGCATAAATAGGTTGAGTTGATTTACTGTCTTCTTTTAGCTTCTATACTTAAAGTAGCATGAGGAACTAATTTTAATCGTTCTTTTTGAATGAGCTTTCCTGTAACTCTACAAACTCCATAAGTTTTATTTTCTATCCTTATGAGTGCATTATTTAAATCTCTTATAAATTTTTCTTGACGAATAGCCAATTGAACATTCGCCTCCTTGCTCATTGTTTCAGAACCTTCCTCAAATGATTTAAATTGTGGAGAAGTATCGTCTGTTCCATTATTTAATCCATTTTTATACGAGCTTTGCAATAAAGCTAAATCCTCTTCAGCTCTTTCTATTTTTTTTAGAATTATTTCTTTGAACTCTTGCAAATCTTCATCAGAATATTTTGTTGTTGTATTCGACATGATTCTTACATTTTATTAATTAATATTTTACTTTTAATGGTATCAAACTCTACATCTATACCATCTATTAATTGATCAACAAAAACCAATTCTTCAGTTAATGTTTCACTCATAATATACTCTTTATTTTTATTAATAGATTCCTCTATATCTTCAAATTTTAAAACTGTTAATTTAATTTTATCAGTTACTTCAAGACCCCTATCTTTTCTAGCGTTTTGAATTCTATTAATCAGCTCTCTTGCAACTCCTTCTCTTCTTAAATTTTCAGAAATTGTGACGTCTAAAGCTACGGTTATACTACCTTCATTTGCAACTAACCATCCCTCAATATCTTTGGATGAAATTTCAACATCTGAAAGCTCCAAGTTAATCATTTTTCCATCAAGTTCAATAGGTGTTTTCCCTTCAAGTTCAATCTTCGAAATTTCTTCCTTTGAAAAATTTCGAATTGCATTTGCAATTGACTTCATCTCTCTACCAAATTTTGGCCCTAACGTTTTAAAATTTGGTTTAATTTGTTTCACCAAAATATCTGAAGCGTCTTCTAGTAATTCAATTTCTTTAATATTGACCTCGTGTTTTATTAGGTTTGCTACAGCTAAAATTGATGACTTTTGTTCTTCGTTTTCTACGGGAATCATTATTTTCTGTAAAGGCTGGCGAACTTTTATTTTTTCTTTTGCACGTAGAGACAATACAAGAGAAGAAATAGTTTGTGCATCTTCCATTTTACGCTCCAATGATTTGTCTATGTAAGATTCTTCAAATAGAGGAAAATCAGCTAAGTGAATGCTTTCAAAGTTTTCTTTTTGAGAAACAGCATTTAAATCTAAATATAATTTATCCATAAAAAATGGAGCTATTGGGGCACCTATTTTTGCAATTGTAAGCATACAGGTATACAAAGTTTGATAAGCAGAAATCTTGTCTTGTTGGTAATCTCCTTTCCAGAATCTTCTTCTACTTAATCTAACATACCAATTACTTAAATAATCCTGAGTAAAACCTGAGATAGCTCGGGCGGCTTTTGTTGGTTCATATTCTTCATAGAACTTATCTACTTTTTTTATTAATGTGTGAAGTTCTGATAAAATCCAACGATCTAATTCTGGCCTTTCGTGTAAAGGAACATCTTCTTCAGCATATGAAAAACCATCAATGTTTGTGTATAAACTAAAAAACGAATACGTATTGTAAAGCGTTCCAAAAAACTTACGCTTCACTTCTTCAATACCGTCCTTGTCAAATTTTAAATTATCCCATGGGTTAGCATTTGATATCATGTACCAACGAGTGGCATCAGCTCCATAAGTACTTAGCACCTCAAAGGGATCTGCTGCGTTACCAAGACGCTTTGACATTTTTTGCCCATTTTTGTCTAAAACCAATCCATTAGAGACTACATTTTTATAGGCTACAGAATCAAAAACCATCGTTCCAATGGCATGTAATGTGTAAAACCAACCACGAGTCTGATCTACACCTTCTGCTATAAAATCTGCTGGATATGATGTATTGTTGTCTATTAATTCTTTATTCTCAAAAGGGTAATGCCATTGTGCATAGGGCATTGATCCTGAATCAAACCAAACGTCTATCAAATCACTTTCCCGCTCCATTGGTTTTCCGGAAGGTGAAACCAATACAATTTGATCAACAATATTCTTATGAAGATCTAACGTAGCATAATTTTCATCGGTCATATTACCAACTTCAAAGTCGGCAAAAATATCTTCTGCAAGTATTCCTGCTTCTATAGACTTCTGAATTTCTTGCTTCAATTCGGCAACAGAACCAATACATATTTCCTCTTTCTTATCTTCTGTTCTCCAGATAGGTAAAGGAATCCCCCAGTAACGAGAACGAGATAAATTCCAGTCATTTGCATTAGCCAACCAATTTCCAAAACGACCCTCACCTGTTGATGCTGGCTTCCAGTTAATAGTTTTATTCAACTCATGCATTCGTTCTTTAACATCGGTAACTTTAATAAACCAAGAGTCTAATGGATAGTATAAAATTGGCTTATCTGTTCTCCAACAGTTAGGGTAACTGTGCTTATATTTTTCTACCTTAAAGGCTTTATTTTCTTCTTTTAATTTAATAGCAAGTTCTACATCTATTGATTTTTCTGGTGCTTCACCTTCTTTATAATATTCGTTTTTTACATACTTGCCTCCGAACTCACCCAATTCTTTCACAAATTTCCCTTGTAAATCTACCAACGGAACCAAGTTATCGTTCTCATCCTTAATTAACATTGGAGGAATTTCTGGCGAAGCCTGCTTTGCAACTAGGGCGTCATCTGCTCCAAAAGTAGGAGAGGTGTGGACGATTCCTGTTCCATCCTCTGTGGTTACAAAATCTCCAGCAATCACTCTAAAAGCATCTTGAGGGTTGTTATGTGGTAACACATAATCCAACAATTGCTCATAACGGATTTCTAATAAGTCTTTTCCTTTAAATTCTTTAACAACATGGAAAGGAATTTTCTTATCTCCAGAATTATATTCATTTAATATATCTACGTCCTCAACTTGTATGTTTTTTTTGCCTCCAAATTGCTTTCCAACTAAATTCTTTGCTAATATTACTTTTGTTGGTTCAAATGTATATTGATTAAACGTATCAACTAAAACATAATCAATCTTTGCTCCTACAGTTAATGCGGTATTACTTGGCAATGTCCAAGGAGTGGTTGTCCATGCTAAAAAGTAAATATCCCCTTCATTTTGTAAAAAATCGGGAAGCGTCTCTTTAATTGCTTTGAATTGAGCAACTACAGTAGTATCCGTCACATCTTGGTAAG
This sequence comes from Flavobacterium sp., assembly GCA_015665265.1. Classification (GTDB taxonomy): domain Bacteria; phylum Bacteroidota; class Bacteroidia; order Flavobacteriales; family Flavobacteriaceae; genus Polaribacter. Next base: position 55,490 of record JADFAM010000033.1, on the reverse strand, counting down.
TACCTGGTTGATTTAACTCATGAGAACTTAATCCGGTTCCTGCTTTTGGTGAATAAGGCTGAATAGTATACCCTTTATACATCAGATTTTTCTCATAAATCTGTTTTAATAACCACCATACACTTTCCATATATTTGGGTTCATAGGTAATGTATGGATCATCCATATTTACCCAGTAACCCATTTTCTGGGTAAGATCATTCCAGATATCTGTATAACGCATTACCGCTGTTCTACAAGCAGCATTATACTCTTCTACAGTAATCGTTCTTCCAATATCTTCTTTTGTAATTCCTAGTTCTTTTTCAACACCAAGTTCTATAGGTAATCCGTGCGTATCCCATCCTGCTTTTCTTTTAACTTGAAAACCTTTCATAGTTTTATAGCGTGGAAAGATATCTTTAATAGCTCTTGCTAATACGTGATGAACTCCAGGCAAACCGTTAGCTGATGGAGGCCCCTCAAAAAATACAAATGGTTTATTTCCTTCTCGAGTAGTCACACTTTTTTCAAAGATGCTGTTTTCTGCCCAATATTCTAGCATTTCTTTTGCTACATTCGGTAAGTTAAGTCCTTTATATTCAGGAAACTTTGCACTCATAAGTCACAAATTCTATTAAGATTGCGAAAATACATATTTTCCTGTAATTCCGTTAGATTGTTTATGAAAAGAATTCTTGAATAGCCCTGTTAATTGAGGGCAAATAATTCAAAAAATCTCTTTTACTAATTAATAAGTTTAACTGAGCCCTCTTTCTTTTTTGATTGTTTCGTAAGCAGCTTGGATATTTTGAAACTTTTCTTTAGCTCCTTGTAAATGCTCTTCTCCTAGGCCAGTTAATTTATCTGGATGGTACTTTTTAACCATTTTTCTGTACGCTTTTTTTAATTCTGAATCAGATGCCGAGGTCTCGATCTCTAAAATTTTATAAGCACTATCTGTTGATTTATAAAACATCGCTTTAATTGATTCAAAATCATATTGATTGATATACAAATAGCCTGCAATCTTTCTTATTTCATCAACTTCTATCTCGGAAACATATTCATCTGCTTGGGCAATTCCAAATAAAAAGTGTAGTAGTTGAAGTCTGGAAGAATGCGGCATGTGTTGACGAATCTGAATACAAACCTGCCTTGCAGAAACTTGCTTTTTCATTACTCCTTTAAATAATTGAAAAGCCTTGTTTGCTCTTTCTTTGCCATACATCCCAACAAATTGATTTCTAACGAAGTTTAATTCTCTGCTATCAACTTTACCGTCAGATTTAATAACAATAGAAGCTAATATTAATAGACTAATTTCAAAATCACCACTAAGCGTTTGTGTTTTTTGTCTATGAGATTTATTTTGGAACTCTCGTTGCTCTTTTACAAAATCTTCTTTGGTGAATTTATCAAATACAGTAGCAGCTGCAAACCCCATGATTGCTCCTATAGGTCCTGCAAAAGTAAATCCAATTCCAGCACCAAGCCATTTAGAAAAATTACTCATTTTTTATCAATTTTTGAACTTCAAATATACTATTTTGATTGTGTTATATTCCTTATATTTGTAGTCTAAAATTTAAAAAAATTATGTACCCAGAAGAATTAGTAAAACCGATGCGTGAAGAGTTAACAAATAACGGTTTTTCAGCTTTATATTCTGCAGATGATGTAGATGCTGCAATTTCAAAAAAAGGAACTACTTTGGTGATGGTAAATTCTGTTTGTGGCTGTGCTGCAGGAACAGCGAGACCAGGAACAGTTGCTTCATTACAATTTGACAAAAAGCCTGATAATCTAACAACTGTTTTTGCAGGTGTTGACAAAGAGTCTACACAAAAAGCAAGAGAACATATGATTCCTTTTCCTCCATCTTCCCCGGCAGTTGCCTTATTCAAAGACGGAGAATTAGTTCACATGTTAGAACGTCATCATATTGAAGGAAGATCTGCTCAAATGATTGCTGAAAACTTAGTGTCTGCCTACAACGAGTTTTGTTAAGAACAACTGCTCTTTATTCGCAGAATTTTAAAAGAAATACAACTCAATCCACTTCGAATAGAAGTGGATTTTCTATTTTTATGACTATGAATAAGAAAAAAGTTATTCAAAACACCATCCATTTTGTTAAAAAAACTCTTGAAGGATCAGAGGGTGGTCATGATTGGTTTCATGTTAACAGAGTTTATAAAAATGCATTGCTCATAGCAAAAAATGAAAAAGTTGATCTTTTTGTTGTTCAATTAGGAGCCTTATTGCATGACATTGCTGATGCAAAATTTTATGATGGAAATGAGTCTATTGGGCCAAAAAAAGCAAGAGATTTTTTAGAAAGCCAGCAAGTAGAAGAAACAGTTATTTCTCATGTAGAAAATATTATATTATTTATTTCCTATAAATCTTCTTTAGACCATAACAGAAGTTTTAGCTCTCCTGAGCTAAATGTGATTCAAGATGCAGATAGATTGGATGCTATTGGAGCTATTGGAATTGCAAGATGTTTTAATTATGGTGGATTTAAAAATAGGACATTATATGATCCAGAAATTGAGCCGAATTTAAAAATGACAAAAGAAGAATATAAAAAATCAAAAGCGCCAACTATCAATCATTTTTATGAAAAATTACTCTTATTAAAAGACAAGATGAACACAAAAACAGGCCTAATTATAGCTCAAAGAAGACATTCTTTTATGAATGAATTTCTTCAACAGTTTTTTGATGAATGGGATGGCTTAAAATAAATAATTTACTTTACTAACTTACTTTTGCAACCTCTAAAGCAGTTAATTTATATTCTAGGATAGCAAGCTCCTCGGCACTTTGGATAATCTCTTCAGCAGTTAACTTATTACTAGAATTTATATGTGCTATAATTTCTTTACTTTTTATCGTATAATAGTCAATTGCTTTTTCAATTTTATCGTTCATCTCTTTTTCGTATTATTGAATTAGACCTTTCATCTCTTTTCTATATGAAGAAGCATTTTTACCAGTTATTTCTTTGAATAACTTATTAAAATGTGAGAAATTATTAAATCCACATTCATAACAAATATCTGTGATACTCATATTACTTTCAGACAATAATTTTGTAGCATGAACCACTCTGTATTCGTTCACAAGTTTCGTAAATGTTTTTCCTGTTGCTTTTTTAAAATATCTACAAAAAGCTGGAATAGTCATTGTTGCTATGTTAGCAATTTCATGTAAACTAATATGTTCTTTAAAATTAGTGTTAATGTATTTATAAATGATGTCTAGTTTTGCACTGTCTTGTAATTCTGTCTCTACTACGTAACCATCAACATTTAAAATTGTATAATCCTCTGTTTTGGAAAGTATATTTAAAATTTCTAAAAAAACTAATAGTTTTTTAAACCCTTTTTTCTCTACAAGTTTTTCAATTTTAAAGCCTATTTTATTTTTGGTTTCTACACCAAAAAGAATCCCTTTTTTAGAGCGTTCAAATAATTCCTTAATTTTTTTCATTTCTGGAATTTGAAAAAAGTCTTCACCTAAAAAATCTTCCTTGAACTGAATAAGTGTTTCAAAACCGTTAGTAGTAAGACGATCTGTAAAACCGTTGTGAGGTAGGTTTGGACCAATAAGAAGCAGTTGACTATTATTAAAATATGACAAATGATTTCCTATATGTCTCTTTCCTTGTCCTTTATTTACATAAACCAATTCTAATTCTGGATGAAAATGCCAAGAAGCTTTATGTGTTTTTAAAAACTCAGTATGCTTTTTAACTAGTAACGAACTTCCAAAGCCTGGATCTACTTTTTCTAATATGGGTTTCTTTTTATTCATCTACTACAAAATTAAGATTCGAGACACATAATTATATGAACAAAATTATCTAAAAACTATTCTATTTTAACTTATTGGAAAATAAATACCCTATAATAAGATAATTTTGAATATAAATATACCAATATTGTTGTTTTCCAACAGGGAAAACATACGCAATTTTGTAATGTTATTATTATTAAAAATATTTAATTATGAAAAAAGTTATTACAAAAAAGTTATTAGTAGCGTTACTATTTGGACTGCTAACTAGTTCTGTTGTTGGAAACAACTTTGGAAACATGAATAGAAAAACTCCGTTAATCTTTATAAAAAATACTACTGGAAAAATTATTTATGAAAAACCCTTGAATATTCAAAGTAACAATATTCAAGATATTGATTTTGGCTATTTAAAAAATGGGTATTATACATTGGAAATAAATAAAGATTTTCAAATTGAAATAAAGCCATTTACAGTAATATCTGGTAAAGCAATTTTTCATCCCAAAGCTGAAAAAACAGTTTTTAAACCGGTAATAAGGTCTAACAAAAACAAAATCTTAATTTCTAAACTAAATTTTGAGGTTTATCCAATGAAAGTTGACATCTATTATGAAGATGAAGTAATTCTATCAGATATTATTGAAGGAGAAAAACTAATTCAAAAAATTTACACACTCCGTAAAAATAAAAAAGGTGACTATAAAATAGTTACAAAAGTAAACGATCGTATTTATACTAGAAAAATTTCTCTTTAAAAGCGACCGTAATTTTGATTTGTTTAAAGCGAGCTTGTCATGGGGCTCGCTTTTTTATTTGCCTGGAAATATAGCTTTTCTTTTTTCTAAGAAAGCAGAAGTTCCCTCCTTAAAGTCTTGAGTTCCAAAACAATTTCCGAACTCATGTATTTCAATATCATAACCATTAACACCATCCTTAAAATTAGCGTTAATTGCTCTAATGGCTGCACTTATGGCAACTGAAGAATTTCTCATTATTTTATCTGCTAATTTTTCTACTAATGGCATTAACTCTTCTAATGTGCTTACATAATTTACCAACCCTGAGACCAATGCTTTATCTGCGGTTATCATTCCCGCTGTCATGATTAATTCCATAGCTTTCCCTTTACCTACTAGCTGAGGTAAGCGCTGGGTACCTCCATAACCTGGAATTACACCCAAAGACACTTCGGGTAGCCCCATTTTTGCATTATCAGATGCAACTCTGAAATGACAAGCCATCGCAAGTTCTAAACCACCTCCTAATGCAAAACCATTAATTGCGGCTATAACAGGTTTAGAAAAGTTTTCAATTAAATTAAATAGTAGCTCTTGCCCTTTGGCTGCTAATTTCCCTCCATTATCAACTGTAAAATTCGCAAATTCAGAAATATCTGCTCCAGCTACAAATGCCTTTTCTCCACTTCCAGTTATAGCAATTACTTTTACAGAAATGTCGTCTTTTAAAATACTGAAAGCATCATGTAACTCTTCTATAGTTTGTTTATTAAGAGCATTTAACTTTTTAGGTCTGTTTATCGTAATAATTGCCAATCCTTCTTTTATTGAGCATAGAATATTTTCAAAATTCATCTTTTTATTAATTTAATTTATTAGGTAAAGTTACGGTAAATACTGTTCCTTCTCCTTCTACAGAGGTGAAGTTAATTGAACCATCATAAGCTTCAATAATATTTTTAATCATAGGAAGCCCTAGTCCCATCCCACTGGTTTTAGTTGTAAACTTAGGTTCAAAAATTAAGTGCTCAACTTCTTGTTTTATTCCTTTTCCATTATCTGAAACTTCAATAAATATTTTCTTGTTCTTTAGAAAAACTTTTACATCTATTAAAGGTTTTTGTTTTTCTTCAACTGCTTGTGTTGCATTTTTAACTAGATTCGTTACAATTCTAATTAATTGGGTTTTATCTAAATTTGCATAGATTTCTTTTTCCATTGGATGATACTCAACATAATCCTCGCTAAAAATATCTAGAGCCATTTTTACAACACCAATAATCTCTATTTTTTCTTTTCGTTGCTTTGGCATTTTTGCAAAATCAGAAAAAGCTTCTGCAATAGAACTCATCACATCTATTTGTTGAATTAATGTATTACTATATTCTTTTAATTTTACTTTAATATCAGGATCATTTATATCAAATCTTCTCTCAAAACTTTGAACAGAAAGTCTCATGGGTGTTAGCGGGTTTTTTATTTCATGAGCAACTTGTTTTGCCATCTCTCGCCAAGCTTGTTCACGCTCACTTGTGGCTAATTTTACGGCACTTTCTTCTAACTCATCTATCATATTATTATACCCTTCAACTAATATTCCAATTTCAGCACTGGCAGAACTTAATACAATTTTCTCATTTCGTTCATTTAATCTAGTGCGTTTCATTTTATCAGTGATACTCTTAATAGATCTAGTGATGTAGCTAGATAAAAAATAAGCCAACATGATGGCAATTAAAAACATAAAAAAGTATACAAGAATTAAACGTGTTAAGAATTCTTTTAACTCATATTCTTGAGTGGTGTTATCTTGATTGAACTCTAATTTTAATATCCCTATTCTATTAGAAATTGAGTCTAAAATATAGGTGTATGAAGTTTCAATTTTAATATTATTATTCTCTGTAATCTCAAAAACTCTGACTCCTTTACTCAAATTTAATTTTGAAACTTTTGAGGGCAATAAATCAGATGGAATTGAGTCTTTTAAACCAAAGGGCTCAGAGGTTATTAAAAGCTTACCCTCCAAATCATACATGCTTATCTCCAAATTATGAATGTAAGCAATCTCATAAATAGCTTTCTGAAAAATACCTTGTAAGTTTTCTGTTGTTACAGAACTATTTGATCGTTGATATAATTGTATGTCAATTTCTTTTTTTAAACTTTCTTCTTTTCTGCCAAATCTGCTAACATTATAATCTGTAGTTTGTTTATTATACTGATAAATAGTAACACCAATAATAAGAACAGTTGCTAAAAAAATTAGCAAAATCATAGCAATAAAAATTCTTATTCTTAATGATATGTTATTAAAGTATTTCAACATTTATGTTTTTAAAATAAGTATGCATTATCTTCAAAGTTCATTCCAAAAATTAACTCATATTTGACAAACAAGATACGTAAAGTAAGAGCAGAAAAAAAGCTGATGTAAAAAAATCACAACAGCTTAATAAAATTATGTTTATAACATATTACTACCCTACAATATTGATAATCTTCCCTGGAACTATAATTATTTTCTTTGGAACTCTTCCTGCTAATTGAGCTTGTGTTTTTTGATGTGCCAAAACTACTTTTTCAATATCATCTTTGGTCATATCTAATGGTAACTCCAATGTAAATCTCATTTTCCCGTTGAAAGACACTGGATAATTTTTTGAACTTTCTACCAAATATTGTGGCTTAAATATTGGAAAAGGAGCTGTAGAAATAGACTCAGTATTTCCTAATTTCTCCCACAATTCCTCTGCTATATGAGGTGCATAAGGAGAAATTAAAATTAGTAAGGGCTCTAAAATAGCACGTTTATTACATTTCTGAGTAATTAACTCATTCACAGCAATCATAAATGTAGAAACTGAGGTGTTGAAAGAAAAATTCTCAATATCTTCCTCTACTTTTTTGATCGTTTTGTGTAATGTCTTAAATTCTTCTGCTGTTGGTGATGAATCTGAAATAGATAATTCTTCTCCGTTGTAAAACAACTTCCATAGTTTCTTTAAGAAGGAATGTACTCCCGAAATACCTGATGTTTTCCAGGGCTTAGCTTGTTCTAATGGCCCTAAAAACATTTCAAATAAACGCAAGCTATCTGCTCCATATTCTGCGCAAATATTATCTGGATTAACCACATTATATTTGGATTTAGACATCTTCTCTACTTCTCTAGAAACTTTAAAAATTCCATTATCCTCATATATAAATTTGGCGTCTTTAAAATCTTCTCTCCAACTTTTAAACCCTTCAATATCTAATTCATCAGAAGCATTTACAAATGAGACATCAACATGAATCAATTGCCCTATTTTACCCTCTAATAATCCTTTAGAATAAAATCTGTTCGTTCCATCCTCTCTAAAAATAAAAGCAGAGGTCCCTAGGATCATTCCTTGATTAATCAGTTTTTTAGCAAACTCATCCACAGGGACTAACCCTCTATCAAACATGAATTTTTGCCAGAAACGAGCATATAATAGATGCCCTGTTGCATGTTCAGATCCTCCAATATATAGGTCTACTTCTTTCCAATAATTCAGCGATTCTTTCGAAGCAAATTCAGTCTCATTATGCGGATCCATATAACGATTAAAATAATATGAACTTCCTGCCCAACCTGGCATGGTATTTAATTCTAAAGGCCAAATACTAGTATTATTTATCTCATCATTACCTACAACTTTATTATTAACTGAGTCCCAAGCCCACGTATCTGCATTTCCTAAGGGTGGCTGACCATCTTCAGTAGGTAAGTATTTTTCAACTTCTGGCAACACAATTGGTAAGTGTATTTCGTCAATCATTTGAGGCATTCCATCTACATAGTAAACCGGGAAAGGTTCTCCCCAATATCGTTGTCTACTAAAAACAGCATCACGTAAACGGTAGTTTATTTTTCCATGGCCAATTTCTTGTTTCTCTAGCTCATAGATAGATAATTTTAATGCTTTCTTATAAGACAGTCCGCTTAAAAAGTTAGAGTTAGCAATAATAGTTCCTTCTTTATCTGTATGGGCTTGCTCAGAAATATCTACTCCTTCAAAAATATTTGGGATTGGAATTTTAAAGTGTTTAGCAAAATCATAATCTCTTTGATCTCCACACGGAACTGCCATAACAGCTCCCGTACCATAACCTGCTAAAACATAATCTCCAATCCAAATTTGAACTTTTTCTCCTGAGAATGGATGAATTGCATAGGCCCCAGTAAAAACTCCTGAAATAGTTTTTACATCTGCCATTCTCTCTCTTTCAGAACGTTTAGCTGTAGCTTTTATGTAATTTTGAACTGCATCTTTTTGTGTTTCTGTTGTAATTTTAGAAACCAAATCATGCTCAGGAGCCAAGGTCATAAAAGAGACCCCAAAAATAGTATCTGGTCTGGTTGTAAAAACATCAATTATTTCATCATAACTGTCTATCTGAAAAGAAACCATCGCTCCTTGAGAACGACCAATCCAATTGGTTTGAGAATCTTTTAGAGGCTGCGGCCAATCTATAGATTTTAGCCCATCTAATAAACGTTGAGCATACGCTGAAATTCGCATAGACCATTGAGTCATTTTTTTTCTGACTACAGGAAAACCTCCACGCTCTGAAACTCCATTCACAATTTCATCGTTAGCCAATACAGTTCCTAGTTCTGGACACCAATTTACTTCTGTATCTGATAAAAATGTTAATCTATATTGTAATACTATTTCTTCTTGTTCTTTTTTTGAGAATGCTTCCCATTGAACTGCAGTAAACTCTTGAATCTCGTCATCGCAGGATGCATTTACAGAAATATTCCCTTCTTTTTCAAAAATGGAAATTAATGTGGAAATATCTTCTGCTTTATCAGAATCTAGATTATACCAAGAATTAAATAGTTGAATAAAAATCCATTGTGTCCATTTGTAATAGGCTGGATTTGAAGTTCGCACCTCACGAGACCAATCAAATGAAAATCCTATTTGATCTAGTTGACGACGATATGTTTTAATATTTTCTTCTGTAGTTTTAGCTGGGTGTTGCCCTGTTTGAATGGCATATTGTTCTGCTGGTAATCCAAAAGAATCATACCCTTGAGGATGCAATACATTAAATCCTTTATGGCGTTTATAACGTGCATAAATATCTGATGCTATATACCCTAATGGATGACCTACATGCAATCCTGCACCTGATGGATAAGGAAACATATCCAAAACATAATATTTGGGTTTATCAGAGGCATTATTAGCTTTAAAAGTTTCATTTTTAGCCCAATAATCTTGCCACTTATCTTCTATTTCTTTGAAATTGTATTGCATGAAATGTTCTTCTTAAAAGTGGTCAAATTTACACTTATTCTAGCAAAGTATAAAGTCTATGTCATAATAAGGGAGACCTCCATAATTAATAGTATTCTTTAAATAAGCTAAAAATTAAAAAACCCATGATAATGACAACATAAGTTGAGCATTATGATGGGTTTTTATTTTAAAACTATTATTTTTTATTGAACAGGAATACTTATTAGAGTAGTACCCCAGCCTAAGTTTATAGTCATGTCTTCATCAATTGCAATAGAAAAAACATCCCAATTTTCCTCTGTTTGTTTAACAGGTATAGTTACTTTGGCTACATCATTTTCATCTTTGTGGAAATAGACTCCCCATACATTTAGCTGACTACTTAACACAACTGTCCAAGTAGTTTTTCCTGGAATAGCATACATCGTATAAGTTCCTGCTTTTACAGCGGTGCCTCCAAAAACTACATCCTTGTAGAAAGTAACTTCAGTTGCTTCGTTAGCTCCTGTTCTCCATTTTTTACCGAGAGGAGCTAGCTTTTCAAGAGACCTACCTTTTAACTGAGGCCTACTATATATTATCTTAATTACTTTCTCTGAAACTCTATAATTACTAGGAAATGACGCAATATCCATTGGACTTTTGTCTAACCCTTTAAAATTCTGTGCAATAGCCTGATTTGAGAAACCTATTGTAAGAGCAAATACGGCTACTAATAAAATTATTTTTTTCATGATATATTATTTATTATTTAGAGTGAATATTTATTCTTTATTTGTCAGTAAGGGGTTACAATACTTACAGCTAAAAAGAAAAAAAAGTTTTTTTTAACAATTACAATCTTTGTTGCATCTTGAAGAGGTTTTTTTAACGAACATTTTTCTCACTAAAAAAACAATTGATATTATTAGGATACCGTAGGTTATTACTTCTTGCATTAGCTTAATATTTGATAAACTATAAAAGAACAAATATACGCTAAAGTACCCATTCCAAAAAGCTGAATCAGTGGCCATTTCCAACTTTTAGTTTCTCTTTTAACAATGGCTAACGTTGCCATACATTGCATTGCAAAAGCATAAAAAACTAATAAAGACATCCCTACAGGAAAATTAAATCGTCTAGTTCCTGTGTCAGGATTTATTTCGGAAGCCATTCGTTGCTTAATTGTAGTGATGTCTTCGTCATCACTTTCAACTGAATAAATTGTTGCTAAAGTTCCCACAAAAACCTCTCTTGCAGCAAAAGAACTAATTAATGCAATCCCAATTTTCCAATCATAGCCCAGGGGTTTAATAACAGGTTCAATACTTTTACCCATGATACCGATATAAGAATTCTCTAATTTAGAGGAGGCTATCATTTGATTAATTTCCTGCTGAGAAAGTTGTTGATGAAACACATTTTCTGTAATATTTTTTTCTACATCTTTATATGATTGTGGTCCGTTAGAAGCTAAAAACCAGAGAACAACTGAAATAGATAATATTATTTTCCCTGCACCAAAAATAAATGCTTTAGTTTTTTCAACAACATCAATAAATACATTTTTAAAAGAAGGCAGTTTATAATCGGGCATTTCAACAACAAAGAAAGAAGTACTTTTTACATTTAATGTTTTGTGTAAAATAATTGCGGCAATAATTGCTGTGGCAAAACCAAGAATATACAAACTTAACAAGGTGAGTCCTTGCAAATTTAAAACACCAAATACTTTTTGATCAGGAATAATCAACGCAATAATGATTGCGTATACAGGTAAACGGGCAGAACAAGTAGTAAATGGTGTTACCAAAATAGTAATTAGTCGTTCTTTCCATCCAGAGATATTTCTAGTAGCCATCACAGCAGGAATTGCGCAAGCGGTTCCAGAAATAAGCGGAATTACACTTTTACCACTCATTCCAAATCGTCTCATAATTTTATCCATTAAAAAGACAACTCTACTCATGTAACCCGTTTCTTCCAATAGTGAAATAAATAGAAACAAAATGGCAATTTGTGGAATAAAAATAATAATTCCACCTATTCCTGGAATAATTCCTTCAGAAATTAAATTAGTTAAAACACCAGCGGGAAGATTTTTATTTACATAAGAGCTAAGGTTTGCAAATCCGGCATCTATAAGATCCATTGGTAGGCTTGCCCAATCAAATATAGATTGAAAAATAACAAGAAGGACAGCAAAAAATAATATGTATCCAAAAATTTTATGAGTAAAAATTTTATCTAAAGTTGATCTTAAGTCTGATGCCTTAGAACGATCAACCAAATAGGTGTTTTTTAAGATTTCATTAATTTTTTGATACCTGAAAATAGTTTCTTTGTGCTGATATTTTTTTAAGTTTTTTGAATCGTTTTTAAAATTTAACAGTGCACTTTTTTCCTCCCTAGAAATTGTGTCAGGAAAACTATTATGAGTAATCATTAACCAAAGCTCATAAATTGAATAGTTAGGGTTTATCTCCTTAAGTCTATCAAAATATGCAGGGTCAATTCTATTATTTACATTACACAATGGAAATGCTTTTGCGCTATGATAGGTGTTAACAATAGCCTTCTTAAGTTCATCTATCCCTTTTTCTTTTCTTACACTTAATAAAACGACGTCATTTCCCAATTCTTTTTCCAATAACTTAATGTCGAGTGTAATTCCTTTTCTTTCCATTTGATCAGCCATGTTAATTGCTAATACTGTTGGAATTTCTAAATCTTTAATTTGAGAAAAAAGCAGTAAATTTCTTTTTAAATTTTCTATATCTGCAACAACAACTATTACGTCTGATTTTTTCTCTGATTTAGAATTTAATAATGTTTTTAAAACTATAGACTCATCTAAAGAAGTTGGATTTATACTGTATGTCCCAGGTAAGTCAGTAATAATTGCTTTAAGATTCTTCTGAAGTTTACTAGACCCTTCTTTTTTGTCAACAGTAACTCCAGGGTAATTACCTACTTTCTGATTTAAACCAGTTAATTCGTTAAATAATGATGTTTTTCCTGTATTTGGATTGCCAATTAAAGCAACATTAATGGTTTTTTTATGACTCATTATTTAGCTTTAATAATTTTAATTTTTGCGGCAGTCTCTTTTCTTATGGCTAAATGACTACCATTAACGCAGATATACAATGGATCATTGAGTGGAGCGACTTGAATTAATTCAACTTCTGCTCCGGGCAAACAACCCATTTCCAGTAATTTAAGAGGAATTTCATCTAGAGATTCCTCAGATATATAGGCTAATTCACCAATTTGTAGAGATGCTATTGTAGTCACTTAAATATAGATTCCCGCTTATGCGGGAACGAAATTAACAACAAAGATACTAAACTGGAATGATTCTAAACAAGTTATTTTAATCGTATTCTCGCTTTAAAATTATGATGTCTTTTTTAATCGTATTCATATCTTTTTTTTCTGTTCCATCATAAAACCCTCTAATGCGTCTTTCTTTGTCTATCAGCACAAATTGTTCTGTATGAATAAAATCATTTTCATCTCCATTTCCTTCATCCAAAACTGCAAAATAATTTTTACGAGCTAAATCATAGATGTGCTTTTTAGGACCAGTTGTAATGTTCCATTTGCCGTCAATTACTCCTTTGTTAATGGCGTATTCTTTAAGAACAGGCACACTGTCTATGATTGGTGTTACAGAATGAGATAAAAACATAATGTCATCATCGTTCTTATAATATTCTTGTAATTCACTCATATTGTAGGCCATGGATATACATATTGCTTGACAACGAGTAAAGAAAAAATCTGCGATATAAATTTTATTTTCGTAGGTTTTATTGGTGATTTTCTCCCCATTTTGATTTGTTAATTCAAAATCTGATATCGTATGATTTTTTTTTAAATTTTTTACTGAAATATCAACTAATCTGGGATTAATATCTATAGGATTGTAAATTTTTAATCGTTCATCTTGAGACATTAATTGGTAAAAAACTGTGACTCCAATAATAGAGAATACTATTAAAAAAAGAAGTGTAGGAATTGATTTTTTAAAAAAGCCTAAATCCATAATATGTTTTATATGTTACAAATTTAATACATAAAATACGTACAATAACTATTTTTGAGCATCATGCTCTATAAATGTTTGTTAAATAAAAATACCAACTTAAAACAATCTTTTACAACTCTATTGAAAAGTGTACATTTGTGCCTTTAAAAACTGAAGATCTAACGTAGATGGAAATATTAATAAAAGCTTCACAATTTATACTAAGCTTATCATTACTTATTGTGTTGCATGAGTTAGGGCATTTTATCCCTGCTAAATTATTCAAAACAAGAGTAGAAAAATTTTATTTATTCTTTGATTATAAATTTTCTATTTTCAAAAAGAAGATAGGAGAAACTGTTTATGGTATCGGGTGGATTCCTTTAGGAGGATATGTGAAAATATCTGGAATGATTGATGAAAGCATGGATACTGAACAACTCCAAGAGGAACCTAAGCCATGGGAGTTTAGATCTAAACCAGCTTGGCAACGCTTAATTATCATGTTGGGTGGAGTTTTTGTGAATTTTATATTAGGTATTTTTATTTACATCATGTTAATGTATTCTTATGGTGAAAAATACCTCCCCAATGAAAACGTAACTGACGGTGTGTGGGTTCAAGACTCATTAGCGGTAAGTCTAGGTTTGCAAAATGGAGATAAAATTCTACGTGTTGATGGGGAAGAAATAAAAAAATTCTCAGACATTACTATTGAATTTATAAATGGTAATACTTATACCATAGAAAGAAATGGTCTTGTCATTGAAAAAGATTTACCTATAGATTTTATTGATAAATTAATAAGCAGAGGTAAAAATGCAGGAATGATTGTTAGACCTAGAAGTCCTTTTATTTTTAATAAATTTCAAGAAAATTCACCAAATGCAAATTCAGAATTAATAGATAAGGATATTGTCACAGCAATTAATGGCCAGCCCTTAAAATACCAGGATGAAGTTGAGAGCTTACTGAATGAAAACAAAGGGAAAGAGATTTCGATGACAGTTAAGAGAGGTGAAGAAGATACAACACTTAATGTAGCAGTAGATGATAATGGAAAGTTAGGGATAGTGATTTACGGTATGGGTTTAGCTGACTTAGAAAAACTAGGGTACTATGATTTAGCTGATATTAATTATTCTTTCGCTGATGCAATTCCAGCAGGAATTAATAAATCATACGAAACGCTTGCAAATTATGTAAAACAGCTTAAAAAAATCTTTAATCCTAGTACAGGAGCATACAAAGGTCTGGGCGGATTTATTTCTATTGGAAGTATTTTCCCATCTACATGGAGTGCTGAAAGTTTTTGGAATATTACTGCTTTTCTTTCCATTATGTTAGGTTTTATGAATCTGCTACCCATTCCTGCATTAGATGGAGGACATGTAGTATTTACCTTATGGGAAATGATTACAGGGAAAAAACCTAGTGATAAATTTTTAGAATATGCTCAAGTAACTGGTTTTATATTATTAATCGCCTTATTACTTTTTGCAAATGGGAATGATGTTTTTAGACTTTTTCAATAAAAATTGAACTTTAAAAACCATAACGTAAACCTAGTAAAACATTACTATTTGGCATTGGTACGAATCCAGATTCTATATACTCAGCGTTAAAAATATTGTTAGCAGTCAAAGTAAACGTAAATTTATTAACATCTACAAGTAAAGAAGCATCCCAAACATTATAGCTCGTTCCTACTGTTCTCTCTGCATGTTTAAAAATAATATTTTGACGCACATTTTTTAACCATTGAGATGTAAAACGAGAAATAAATTGATGTTTTAAAGTATTTAAAGAATAACGTGACAAGTCTTTATTTTGATCTAAAATATCATCATTTAAATATGTATACCCAAAAGTTATGGTTTGATTGTAATTACTCATTTTAAATTTATAGGTACTTTCAAACTCAATCCCTTGAGTACTTACTTCTGCAATATTGGCTGCTGTAAAAATACTAACGTCAGTATTTGGTCTTACATAATCTATTAAATCTTCTGAATCTCTGTTAAAAATAGCTAGAGATCCTGAAAATTTGATATCACTATACTTTACTCCTATTTCTTGAGAAAGTGCTTTTTCTGGTTCTAAGTTTGGATTTCCTGAAGTTGCAGGATCACTATAATATAAATCGGTAAAAGTTGGTGCTCTAAAGGTGTGCCCAATATTTCCATATATTCTTACTTCATCAGTAACTTGAACCCCAAGATCTAAACCTGGAAAAGCATTAAATTTAAAGTCTGAAAAATACGTTGCAGCTACACCTGGAGTAATATCAAAAGAACCCAATTTAAAACGGTGCTCTAAGAATAAGTTTGCCATAGTTCTAGCTCTTTCACCTAGATTGTTGCTTTGTATAGAAAATCTTGAAAAATCAACTCCAAAACCAGTAATTCCAAGATCTGATGTATAAGAAGCATTTGTTTCAACCCCTATTTTATTTGTAATATGGAAATTTCTATAAAACCCAGGATCATCTCTTCTTAAAAGAAACATGTCTTGTCCTCTTCTCCAATAGATTCTCGGTGTTACTTTAAATTTATTGGATTTAAAAGTACTAGAAACTCCTAGTAAACTATTTTGAGTTTCTTCATACTCGTTAAAAGTTGCATTGGTTGTGTAAAAGTTTTCTGCTCCAAACTTCTTATCAAAAAAAGTAGCAATAACTTCTATGGGTTGCTTCTTTTTATTAAAGATTCCCTTTAAAAAATAATTTTGATTGTTATAATCAGAATTATTACGATATCCGTTAGATGAAAGTGCGCCAAGATGAGCGATAATTGATGTGTTTTCAGTCTCTTTTCCTAAAGTTACAGAACCGTTTAATTGTCCAAAAGACCCAGCTTCTAGATTTATAGAAACTTTACTTTTTAATCTCTTTTTAGTTACGATATTAATGGCTCCAGTAAATGCATTTTGTCCAAAAATTCTTGCTGCGGGTCCTTTAATAATTTCAATTCTTTCAATTACTTCAATTGGCAAAGCCGCATTCATGGTATGATGTCCAGTTTGTGCATCGTCCATTTTAATTCCATCAATCAGTAGTAAAGTTTGATCAAATCCTCCTCCTCTTATGTACAAATCAGATTGTCCTCCTCCGGTTCCTCTTCTTCTAATATCTACTCCAGTAACTTGTTGTAATAAGTCTGCAACATTTGTTGCTGCACTATTTTTAATGTCTTTGGCTGTTATAATAGTTATCGTACGAGAGTTTTTCTTAAATGGCATACTAATTCTTGTAGAATTAATTACTATAGAATCTAATTCTTGAACTTTCTCTTGTGAAAAAGATTGTATTGTAATACATAAAACTAAAATAAAATTAATCTTCTTACTTAAACTCATGGTTGTTAATTTAAGCTTGCAAATATATAGAAACCTAAAAGATAATACCATACAATATAAAAGCATTAGTTCAATAAAAATACCTCAAAGAATTAATATCTTTACAACATGAAAATAAGACAAAACAATGCTACAAGTTTAAAAGATAGGTGGGATTATTTGGTTGAAGAATTAACTCAACAGTTTTCTGAGGGAGATGTATTAAATCTTGACAGCATCATCTATTTAATTGGTGTTCAAGAATTAGGACAAGGAAAAAGACAGTTCAAAAAAGATGAAAAAGTAAACCTAATGCACATTGCAATTTGCAAATTATTGGAACCTTATGGATATTATGAATTCGATTTTTTTGATAAAGATGGCTGGCCTCATTACAAGATAGTAACAGATCTTCCAAACTTAAAACCAGGTGAACAAGCTGTTTTGATGAAAGAAGCGATCATACATTATTTTGAAGAACTAAATTTTTTTAAGTAACCCTAAGTTTTCTTATCATAACGGAAAACACCTTTGGAAACCATCTTTTTACATAGACTCCCAGTTTTTCTTTAAAGCCAGCAATATAGGCTTCTTCCTTTTTGTTGTGAATTGCTTTGGCCATTAATTTAGCAAATCTTTCCGGTGAGATTCCATTGGCTGTAGCAGTATCCATTTTTTTTTGTGAGGTTCCATCTCCAGTTAAGGCGTTCATAGAGATATCTGTTGAGACAAAGCCTGGGCAAATTAATGTCACCGCTATATTAGTATCATACACCTCTGCGCGCAAGCTGTCAAAAAACCCATGCAGAGCATGCTTTGATGCAGCATAACTAGATCTTAGAGGAGTTCCTATTAATCCGACCATACTCGTAGTTACCGCAAAATGACCCTTTTTATTTTCAATAAAGTGAGGTAATACAGCTTTTGTTAATGCTATTGTTCCTGTATAATTAACATTCATAATTTTTTTATCAACTGAAATATGGGTTTCTGATGCCAATGATCGCTGACTTATACCTCCATTATTTACAAGAATATCAATTCTACCAAATATATTTACTGCTTGTTGTGTAATTTCATTAAAAGTTGAATCTTTTTCTAAATCTAAAGGAATAATCCAAACATTTTTTGGGTTTTTGCAAGATTCTTTTACAATTTCAAGTGAATCTTTATTCCTTGCCGATATAATTAGCAATGCATTTTGATTCGATAACTCAATAGCAAGCGCTTTTCCTATTCCTGAAGAAGCTCCGGTAATCCAAATGACTTTATTACGAAAACTCATGTTTAATTTATTTAGTTCTAAAGTACAGAATTTACTCAAGAAACAGTAATTTTGAGTTCATTTTAGAAAATTAAATCTAATTATTATGAAAAGACTTGTCGTTTTATTCTTATTTATTAGCACTACACTAAGTGCTCAATATTCTATTAATGGTACAATGAGCCCAATTGAGAATTCATCCTGGGTTTTACTATATAAAATTGAAGGAACAAAACAACTTTTTATAAAAAACACACAAGTTAAAAAAAATGGTAATAAAGGTTTTTTTGAGCTTTCACTCCCCTCCGACGCTAAAACTGGTTCCTACAGATTAAAGTATAGCATGAAAAAAAACGGGTTTATCGATTTTTTATTTAATAAAGAAAATATTGATTTTGTATTCAATCCAAAAGACGCAGAGAGTTCAATTGTTTTTAATATATCTAAGGAGAATCAAATTTATACTTCATTTAAAAAAAAGATATTTAATGCACAATACACTCTTGACTCTATTCAAAGTGAATACTTTAGAACCCCCTCGTCAAAAATTAAAGAAGCATATAAAAATAGCTTAAAAAATATTCAAAAAATTGAAGAGAGATACACCCAAGATTCTCAAAATAAAATAGTAAGTCATTTTATAAAAGCATCTCTAAGATATAATGCCTCAGAAATTACAGAAAATCCTGTTAAGTATATCAATAATACTTTGGCACATTTTTTTGATAATATCGACTTTTCAAATAATACTCTTTATAATTCTTCTTTTTTGTTTGATAAAGTTTCTGAATACGTGTTTTCTCTAAATTATGCTGCTGATCCAAATCAAAAGCAAGAAGTATACAAAAAAGCTGTTCAAGTTGCCATTGAAAAAATAAAACCTATTTCTTTTAAAGCCGATATCATAAATTATTTAATTTCAAAATTCGCTGAAACTAAAAACGCGGTTCTAGTTGATTATTTGTTTGCTAATTACTTTGAAAAATTACCTCAACAATATCAAAATTTAGGGTTTAAGAATAAAATATTAGCCCAATTAAGAATTGCAATAGGAAGAGTTGCTCCAGATTTTTCCTGGACTGAAAAAGGAAAAAATCTTAGTCTTTCCAAGTTAAAAGACGGTCTAAGTTACCTAATCATTTTTTACAGTACAGAATGTTCGCATTGTTTGAGAGAAGTTCCTGAAGTTCATAAATTTATGAAAGAGATGAGCAACACAAAAGTAGTTGCTTTTGCTATGGAAACTTCAGAGAAAACATGGTTAAATTATCAATTAAATATGCCGGGATGGCATCATGTACTAGGATTAAAAAAATGGCAAAATACAACAGCTAGAACTTACTTAATTAACTCTACTCCTACCTATTTTTTATTAGGGATGGACAAGAAAATTATTTCAATTCCAAAAAATATAGATGAATTAAAAATACTATTGAAAGAATTAAATTAAAAGTATAAGAACGCGTCTTTGATGTGATTTATATCAAATCCCCCCTTAATTTTAGTGATAGCTATAATATCAAATCTCACCTCTATATCTAGATTTTTCATAAGAACATATTCGCTCATAGCTACTACCATTAATTTAATTTTTTTAGAATTCACGAAATCTTGCGGGTTTCCAAAATCTTTTGACGACCTTGTCTTAACTTCAATAGAGATGATTGTTTCTTGCTTACTAGCTATAATATCTATTTCTGCTTTTTGAAATCTCCAATTTCTTTCTTCAATTTTATACCCTTCTTTTGTTAAATAATCTACTGCTAATTGTTCACCTTTTTTTCCTAATTCATAATGTTCTGACATTTTACTAAAATACAAAACCATTTATTACTTAATTTTGTTTAAAATTTTTAAATGTCTCAAACTACTTTAATATCTTTTTTTCAGTATGCAGGAATAAAAAACAAATGGCGTGCTTTTGGAAGAATGGGACGATCTCCTATAGTCCAAAAAAATACCAATGGACTTTCATTTTTTAAACCACTAGGAACTGGAAGTGGGAATGGTTTTTCTATAAAACCAGATTTTTCCACATTTGGATTTGTAGCTGTTTTTACATCAGAGAAATTAGCAAAGGAATTTATAGATACCAATGTTATAAAAGAATATACCAAAACAGCTATGCGCTATAGCCATGTATTAATGCACACAATAAAAAGTCATGGGAAATGGAGTAAGGAAAATCCCTTTGAAACTTCTGTAGCTTTTGACAAAACTAAACCTTTAGCAGTTATTACTAGAGCAACAATAAAACCTTTGTTAGCATATCAATTTTGGAAAAATGTTCCAACAGTTTCAAAATCTATGGATAATTACGAGGAATTAATTTTCTCGAAGGGAATTGGTGAATTCCCTTTATTAATGCAAGCCACTTTTTCTCTTTGGTCTAATGCCGAATCTATGATGAATTATGCATATAAGAACCCAAAACATGCAGAAATGGTAAGGAAAACAAGAGAGTTAAATTGGTATTCTGAAGAGTTGTTTGCTAGGTTTCAACCTTTCTATCAAGAGGGGAATCTAATCCCCAGAATTCTTTAGCTTTTTAATATAAATTTTTGCTTCTTTCATCACTTTTGGCGCTAAAATAATAGTTGCCAACATGGTTGGAATGGCCATCAATGCAAAAGCGCTGTCTATTAAATTAATCATCGTATCTAAACTAGCTGTTGCTCCTAATAAAATACTAGCTATAAATAAATAATTATACAGATGTTTATATTTAGAACCTACTAAAAATGATAAAGACTTTGTTCCATAGTATGAATACGAAAACAATGATGAAATGCTAAAAATTGCAACACAAATCATGAGCAAATATTTACCAATTCCTGGCATCGCATTTCCAAAAGCAGTAGCTGTTAAACTTACTCCGTTGGTATCACTAGTTTGCCAAACACCTGTAACTAATATGGCTAATGCAGTTAATGTACACACTATGATTGTATCAATAAATGGTCCTAACATAGCCACTAATCCTTCTCTAATTGGCTCATCTGTTTTTGCTGCTCCATGAGCCATTGGTGCTGTTCCCACTCCTGCTTCATTAGAAAATGCCCCGCGTTTGATCCCTAAAATGATTAGGGCGCCAACAACTCCTCCTATAACAGATTCTTCATTAATAAAATCTGCAGAGAATGCATCTGTGAATATCATTAAAAAATATTTAGGGACAACATCAATATTTACAATTAATATAATGACAACCAATATAAAATAAAGGATCACCATAGATGGAACAAGTCTAGCAGTAACCATCCCAATTCTCTTTAACCCACCTAAAACAACAATAGAGGTAATTATAACAAGAAAAAATCCGATTCCTAAATTAGTATAGTCGGTTACTTCTACTCCATTTGGTTTTAATAAGATATCATTTAATGCCTGTGTTAATTGATTTACATTAAAAACAGGTAATGCTCCTATCATTGCACAAGAACTAAAAAAAATTGCTAAAGGTTTCCATTTACTGCCAAGACCCTTAATGATAAAATACATGGGGCCACCTTGTAATACTCCATCGGAATCTTTTCCTCTAAACATAATTGCTAAAGATGAAGTAAAAAATTTTGTTGACATTCCAACTACAGCACTAATCCACATCCAAAAAATTGCTCCTGGACCTCCCATAGCTATGGCCACTGCAACTCCAGAAATATTTCCCATCCCTACAGTTGCTGAAAGTGCAGTTGTTAACGCTTGAAAATGACTTATTTGCCCTGGATCGTTAGGATCATCATACTTACCTCGTAATACCTGTATGGCATGCCAAAAATATCTGAAAGGCAAGAATCTAGAGAGCAAGAGAAGGTAAATTCCTCCACCTATTAATAACAATAACAAAGGATACCCCCATATAAAAGAGGCAAAAGCAGCAATACTATCTTCTATAAATTTCATTTAAATATAACTTCAGAAATGGTTGGTTTAACATTCATCTTAATAGATTTTCCAAATATAAGGGCTCTATTATCTGTTTCATGACCAGCAGGAAAATTAAATAACACTGGGAAATCAAACTCAGAAACTACATCCAAAACAAGATCTTCAATTGAAGCTCCCCAAACTGTCGTATTTTTTTTAATATTACTTATATCACCAATAATTAACCCTTTACAACTGTTAAAATACCCTGCTCTTTTTAAACCTCGTAGCATTCTATCTATATGATATTTGTATTCGCCAACTTCTTCAATAAATAAAATATGTCCATCGGTATTTAATTGACTAACACTACCCAACATATTTTGTAAAATACTTAAATTTCCTCCTGCCAATATTCCTTCTGATTCCCCTATTTTATTGTATTTAGATGAGCTTATTTTATAACTCAACTCTTCACCGAATAACGCTTTTCTAAAAGTTTCAATACTTTGTTCAGTTTCCTCTAAATTAAATGATAGGCTTGTAGCCATCATTGCATGAATAGTTTGAAAACCAAGATTATGAATATGACTGTGAAATGCTGTTATATCAGAATAACCTACAATCCATTTTGGAGATGCTCTAAACTTTGTGTAATCTAACTTATCTAAAATACGTCCACTACCATAACCTCCTCTTGCGCACCAAATTGCTTTTATGCTCGGGTTATCTAATGCTTTCTGAAAATCACTTGCACGTTCTTCGTCCGTTCCTGCAAAATGATTATTTTGATTAAAAACATGATCCCCTATAAAAACTTTTAACCCCCAACTTTCTGCTAATTTTTGTGCTTCATCTATAATTTCATTTCTATTTATTAGTATTCCAGCAGAGGCAACAATCATTATACTGTCACCTTTTTTAAGATACTTCGGTTGGATTAAGCCCATGGTTTTTGAAATTGAATCAATCCTTGTTTGTCCAAAAGACAAAAAAGAAACAAGAGATAAAACTACGAATATGTATTTAATTCGCCTCTTCATATAAATCATTTTTGTAAATGTATCTAAATTCATTGGGCTTTCAAAAATATGTTCAACTTGCTTTTTGTACTTTTGTAAATCAAAAAAATACTTCAAAACCATATTCATGAGTTCTTCTAAAAGATATACTGTTACTGCAGCTTTACCTTACACAAATGGACCAATTCATATCGGTCATTTAGCAGGTGTATATGTTCCTGCAGATATTTATGCTAGATATTTACGATTAACTGGAAATGACGTTGCATATATATGTGGAAGTGATGAACATGGGGTTGCCATCCCAATGAGGGCTAAAAAAGAAGGTGTTTCTCCTCAAGATATCATCGATAAATATCATGCAATCATTAAGCAATCCTTTACAGATTTTGGAATTTCTTTTGATAATTACTCAAGAACATCCTCTGAAATTCATCATAAGACTGCCTCCGATTTTTTTATAGACTTACATAAAAAAGAGGCCTTTATCGAGGAAGTTACTGAACAATTGTACGATGCTGAAGCTAATCAGTTTTTAGCAGATCGTTTTGTTGTTGGAACCTGCCCTAAATGTGGGTTTGAAGAAAGTTATGGAGATCAATGCGAACAATGTGGAACTAGTCATAACGGAACTGATTTAATAAATCCAACCTCGGCAATAACAGGAAATGTCCCTACAGTTAAAAAAACTAAGCATTGGTTTTTACCTTTAGATAAACACGAATCTTTTTTGCGAGAGTGGATTTTAGAAGGACATAAAAATGATTGGAAATCTAACGTTTTAGGTCAAGTAAAGTCTTGGGTAGATGATGGTCTTAGGCCAAGAGCAGTAACTAGAGATTTAGAATGGGGAATTCCTGTTCCTATTAAAGGAGCAGAAGGAAAGGTATTATATGTTTGGTTTGATGCACCAATTGGCTACATCTCTTCAACTAAAGAATGGGCAAAAAAAGAAGGTAAAAACTGGAAAGATTATTGGAAAGATGACAATACAAAGTTGGTTCATTTTATAGGAAAAGACAACATTGTTTTTCATTGTATTATTTTCCCAAGTATGCTTAAAGCACATGGAGGATATATTTTACCTGAAAATGTTCCAGCTAATGAATTTTTAAATTTAGAAGGGAATAAATTATCAACCTCAAAAAATTGGGCTGTTTGGTTACACGAGTATTTAGAGGAATTTCCAAATCAGCAGGATGTTTTACGCTATACGTTAACAGCAAATGCTCCTGAGAATAAGGATAATGATTTTACGTGGAAAGATTTCCAAGCAAAAAATAATAATGAATTAGTAGCTATTTTTGGAAACTTTATTAACCGTGTAGTTGTTTTAACAAATAAGTATTACAATGGTCAAGTACCTATTCCAAAAGAACTTTCAGAGATTGATGAAGATACCCTAGATGCCATTAAGGAATTTCCAGGCAGTATTGGGAAGTCTATTCAACGGTATCGATTTAGAGAAGCATCCCAAGAGTTAATGAATCTTGCAAGGTTAGGGAATAAGTACTTAGCAGATGAAGAGCCTTGGAAAGTAATTAAATTAGACGAAGAGCGAGTAAAAACTATCATGTATGTTGCTATTCAAATAGCTACTGCCTTGGCAGTAATTTCTGAACCTTTTTTACCTTTCACTTCAAGTAAACTCAAAAAAATATTAAATTTTTCTGAATTAACTTCCAATAACTCATGGAATGATGTTTCTAATAAAGAGGTATTGCTTCCAGCAAATCATCAAATAAACCCTGCCGAATTATTATTTTCAAAAATTGAGGATAAAACAGTTACTTTTCAATTGGAAAAGCTTGCAACTACTAAAAAAACTAATGAGCAAGAAAATAAGGTTCTAGAACCTCAAAAAGAAACAATAGAATTTGAGGATTTTACTAAGTTAGATATGAGGATTGGAACTATTTTAGAGGCTGTAAAAGTTGCAAAAACGAAGAAATTATTACAACTAAAAGTAGATATTGGCATAGACGTTAGAACTATAATCTCAGGAATAGCTGAAACCTTTTCTCCAGAGGATGTTATTGGTCAACAAGTAACAGTTTTAACCAATTTAGCTCCAAGGAAGATTCGAGGAATAGAAAGCCAAGGAATGATTTTAATGACTGATACTCCAGATGGTAAATTAGCTTTCGTAGAACCTGAAAAGGAAGTTAGCAACGGACAACAAATAAGTTAATGCTTAAAATAGCATATCATCCCATATATCAGCACAATTTGCCGGACGGTCACAGGTTTCCAATGGAAAAATATGATTTATTGCCTCAACAATTGATCTATGAAGGAACTTGTGATAAAGAAAATTTCTTTGAACCTGAAATTCCAAATAACAAGTACTTTTTTATGGTACATGATCCTGATTATGTGTCAGATTTAATGAATATTACACTCAATCCTAAAGCGGCTAGAAAAATTGGGTTCCCGCTTAGTGAAGATTTAATTGCGAGAGAAATGATTATAGCTGATGGAACAATAAAAGCTAGTGAATTTGCACTTAAATTCGGAATTGCAATGAATATTGCTGGTGGAACTCACCATGCTTTTACCAATAAAGGAGAAGGGTTTTGTATGTTAAATGATCAAGCAATTGGTGCTAGATACTTGCAAGAAAAAAACTTTGCTAATAAAATATTAATTGTTGATTTAGACGTACATCAGGGAAATGGAACTGCAGAAATTTTTCAAAATGATGCGTCTGTTTTTACATTTTCAATGCATGGGAAAAGCAACTACCCATTTCATAAAGAAGAGAGCGATTTAGATATTCCTTTAGAAAACGGAACTGACGATCACACATATTTATCAATTCTAAAAGAAGTCTTACCAAAATTAATAACAACAGAACAACCTGATTTTATCTATTACTTATGTGGTGTGGATGTTATCCAAACAGATAAACTTGGAAAACTATCTCTAACTATAGAGGGCTGTAAAGAAAGGGATCGATTTGTATTACAAACCTGTAAAGATTTTTCAATTCCTGTAATGTGTAGTATGGGTGGAGGATATTCTCCTGATATTAAAATTATAATTGAATCACATGCTAATACGTTTAGACTAGCACAAGAAATTTTCTTTTAACGAAGCCCCAGTTCTTCTCTTAAATATTCATTTTTTAAACTATTCTGACTCCAATAAGGGAGCATTTTTTGTTTTTTCAAAATCACAGAAGTAGTTCTTTGTTTTCCATCAAATGATGAAGGAAATGTTTCAAACCAACCCATTATTTTATATGGTGCTTTATTTTCAAAAATAATACTCATCGTTCTTTTTAGTTGAGCATACTCAATTTTGTATTCCATTAAATTACCTCCTAATATCTCTTTTTATTATATGAGGTTAAAGAGGCAGCTCCTTCAAAAGATTGCAACGGTAAATGTTTCAGTTGAATATAATTTGCAGAGGGGATAAATTGAAGCCTTCCAGTTGGCAATAATAATGGATTCATTCGAAGCACGTTAAAAACTTCGTCCTCTAGGAATGATCTTCTAATTCTTGTGGTTATATCCCCTTCTTTTTCAAAATAGGAACGATGTTCAACTTTATAATCTGTATTAAAAATGAGGTTAAATTGAGTATACATGGTGCCACACCATTCTTGAGAAGATGCAGATACTTTAAGTGATTTTGGAAATTTAGTTCTATCTATTGGAGTAAATACAGAGTTAAATAAAGAATAATCATAGACTCCTGTGGTAAACTTTTTTAATTGAATATTCTTTAATATCCATGTTGTTTGTTCGTTTGTATAATACTCATTTTTTACTTGTTTATCTGTCAAAAAATCTTCTGTTACAAAAATACTAATAAGCTGACCAGGATGATTTTCTTGATATCTGTTTTGAGAAACCTCATACACGTTTACCTCTGCTTTACCCTCAGACCAATAAGAATTTGTTGCTACATTATTTTTTTGTGCAAATGCAGTTACCGCAAAAAAAGAATAAATTATTAATGAATATTTTAATTTTTTCATAATGAAATATATCTAGTAAAGATACTTGTTTTAAAAAATTTAGGTAAAAATAAAAATGATTCTTTTCCTAACTTCAAAAATTCGTAATTTGTAGGCCTTATATGTTACATGAATTAAAAGACATCATTCGTTCTGCTAAAATTGCAAAAACTCAAGGCATAAAAACTGTCATAGCTTCTGTGGTTCACCTAGAGGGTTCTTCTTACAGAAGACCAGGAGTTAGAATGTCTATTCAAGAAAATGGTAAAATGATTGGTGCGGTAAGTGGTGGCTGTGTAGAAAAAGAAATATTACGGCAATCGCAGAGAGTTTTTGAAAGCAATACTCCAACTCTAATTGAGTATGATGGAAGATATCGTCTTGGATGTGAAGGTGTTTTATCTATTTTAATTGAACCTTTTAATCCTACTGATGCATTTTTTGATGCATTTGAACATCAATGCTTGACTAGAGAATCTTTTTCTATCACCTCCTCTTTTTCAAAAGAAAACTCCAAAAGACATCAAGGAGGTTCTTGTTTTATTTTTTCTCAGGGAAAATTTCCTGTATCAAAATTAAGGATAGCTGAAAAATTAGATACATACACACAAACCATCGATCCAGGGTTCAAATTAATTATTGTGGGTAGTGAACACGATTCCGTTCAATTGTGTAAATACGCCTCTTTAATGGGATGGGAAGTAATCATTGTAGCTCCAATAGATGAAGTAAAAACAATTAATGATTTTCCTGGAGCGTCTTGTTATATGGGAATTGATGAAAAGGAATTTGGCAAACTCACATTTGACTCTTTAACCGCAGTGATGATGATGTCACATAGTTATGTAAAAGACTTAAAATATCTTTCTGAAATTCTTGAAACAGAAACAAGCTACATTGGTTTACTAGGGCCAAGCAAGAGAAAAGAAAAATTATTAAATGAGCTAATGGAACATAATGACTCTCTTTCAGAGAGTTTTTTCGACAAAATATTTGGCCCATCAGGAATTAATATAGGGGCAGAAACGCCACAAGAAATAGCTATTTCTATACTTGCTGAAATATTATCTGTTATTAGAAATCAAAAACCCATATCTTTGAGAGATAAACAAATCGGAATTCATCAATGATGCCAAAAACCGCCATACTCATACTTGCTGCTGGAGAATCTAAACGAATGGGTGAACCCAAACAATTATTACCATACAATAATTCTACATTACTACTCCATTCTATTGAACAAGCTAATAATATAAAATATTCGGATGTATTCATTGTTATTGGAGCTCATTTTGCAGATGTATTTAAATCTATAAGAGGCCAAAAAGCAACTATCCTCAAAAATAATAATTGGGAAGACGGCATGGGAAGTTCATTAAGTAAAGGTATTGAACTTATAAAAAAGAAAAATAATTACGATAGAGTATTGGTTACCTTGGCTGACACACCTTTAGTTAATACTGAACATTACGAAGAATTAATTTCATTGTCAGATGCAACAGGTAAAAGAATCATACTTACAAATTATGACGAAGTCTCTGGTGTTCCTGCAATTTTTGATAAATCATTATTTAATGAGTTATCTCTTTTATCAGATAATGAAGGAGCTAAACCTGTAGTAAAAAAATATAAAAAAGAGGTCTTAAAAATGGATTCTAAAATACCTTTTTTTGATATTGATACAAAAGAGGCTTACCAAAAATTATTGAACTTATCCTAAAATTTTACTTTCAACAAAACCCAACTCTTTAACAAAAGGTTGTTTAAATAACTGCTTACTAGTTGCAGCTTTAATTGCGTTTGCAACTGCACCACCTGCAGGAGGAAGACCTGGTTCGCCTAACCCTGTTGGAGACAAATCACTTTCAACAAAATATGTTGAAACCTGTGGGGTTTCATTCATTCTTATTAAACGGTATGTGTCAAAATTAACAGACTGTGGGGTTCCTTCTTCAAATGAAAAATCTCCATACATAGCGTGTCCAATTCCATCAATAACTCCGCCCTCTACTTGATTTTTTGCACCTAGTGGGTTAACAACTATTCCACAATCGACAGCTACAGTTACCTTCTTAACAACTGGCAAACCATTAACCATTTCAACATCTGCAACTTCAGCTACATGAGTGTTATGACTATAATATGCAGAAAACCCTTGATAAATTCCTTCTGAGGATTTACCCCAATTGGATTTTTCAACAACTAAGTTTATAGTCTTCTCCATTCTCTCAGCTGAATACTGAATTCTTTCATCTTTGATTCCTTTAACATTTTGAAGTAACTCTATGAGAAGAGATGGATGATCTTTACCTAACTCAGATGCTAATTCATTAAAAAAGCTCTGTTCTGCAAATGCTAAAAAATTTGTGTAAGGAGCTCTCCAAGCTCCAGTTGTAATTTTACTTTGGTAGTTTGCCGTACTTACTTTATAATTTGGAATACATCCAGCAGGAAAAAAATTAGGTATTAAACCATACATATTTCCATTGATAGCTGCTTCTTTTAGGTGATACCCAGTAATTTTACCATCTTTTATTGAAGCTTTGATTCTGTATTTAATGGCTGGCCTATAGATCCCAGCTGCCATATCATCTTCTCTTGAAAATACAACTTTAACTGGCTTATTTGCTAAACTAGATATTTGAGCTGCCTCTTCTGCAAAATCTCCATAAAGCCTTCTTCCAAATCCTCCTCCCATTCTGGTCATCTCTAGATGAATTTCCTCTGGTTTCCTATCTAGAAGTTTTGAAATTTTACTTGCGGTCCAAGCAGGAGTTTGAATGGGTCCAACTAGATGAACTTTATCTGATGTTACATTTGCATAAAAGTTCATAGGTTCCATACAGTTATGAGGTAAAAAAGGAGATTCATACGTTCTTTCTATATTTTTATCAGAATTTAAAAAAGCCTTTTCTATATTTCCATCTTCTCTGTTCACCTTAAACTTATTGCCGTTAAGAATTTTCAATAACTCTTTGTTATGGTCTTTAGTGCTCTCTAGTTTTGTATTGCTGCTCCATTTACAAATTAAAGCCTTCTTTCCCTTCATAGCAGCCCAGGTGTTTGTCCCTAAAACCGCTATTTTATCTCCGAATTTAAGAACGTCTAAAACTCCATTAATCTTTTTGGAGTTTTGATCATCAAAACTAACAAGTTTTTTTCCAAAAGATGGAGGTCTTAACACAGAAGCATATACCATTTCTTCAGTTACGTAATCTAACCCGAATAGAGGTTTTCCTGTAATAATTTTTTGAATATCTACATTCTTTATGTCTTGCCCAATAATTTTATAATCCTTCGATTCCTTTAACTCAACATTTTCTGGGACTTCAAGAACTGCTGCTTCTTTAACAACTTCTCCATAACCAAATGAATCTCCATTAGCATTGGTAATTATTCCCTGAGAGGCATAGCAAGAAGAGGGCTCTACATCCCATTTTAATGCTGCAGCATTGATTAACATTTGTTTAGCTGTTGCTCCTGTTTGGCGAAGTGCATCCCACCCAAAACGAATAGACTGACTCCCTCCTGCAACTTGCCTCTGATAATTAACTGGGTCATATAACCCTTGAGAGACAGCTACCTTTTCCCAGGGAACATCTAACTCCTCAGCAATGATCATAGGCATAGATGTTTTTACTCCCTGACCAATTTCTGGATTAGGAGAAAAAATAGTTACATACCCTTCCTGGGAAATTTTTATAAAAGCATTAAAGTCATTAAAATTTAGTTTTGAAATATCAATAGGTACAATTGCATTAGGTCTACATGCATTTAAAAAATTAAACCCAATTAACATACCTCCACTAGCAAGAACAGATGTTTTTAAAAAATTTCTTCTACTAAAACTGATTGATTTTTTTTGAGAATTCATCATATTATACTGATTTCATTTATGAGTTTTTAGCGGCTAATTCAATCGCTTTTTCTATTCTATTGTATGAGGCACATCTGCAAATATTACCTTGCATAGCTTCTCTAATCTCATCTTTAGTTGGTGAAGAGTTTTCTTTTAAAAATGCAGAAGCTGTCATTATTTGACCAGCTTGACAATATCCACATTGGGGAACATCTATTTCATTCCAAGCCTCTTGAACTGGATGGGTACCATTATCAGAAAGACCTTCAATAGTTGTAATAGATTCATCATTTAAGGAAGAAACAGTAATAGAGCAACTTCTAACGGCTACGTTATTTACATGAACTGTACAAGCTCCACATTGTGCTATTCCACAACCAAATTTTGTACCTACCAAGTTCAGTTCATCTCTTAAAACCCAGAGGAGAGGTGTATCATTGTCTACATTTACAATAATTTTTTTACCGTTAATGTTTAGTGTGTAATTTGGCATAATATATATTTGAAATAAAAAGCATAAGTTAAAAATTATTGTTCAAACTTTCAAATGTATTTAATAGTTTGCCACTATTCTTAACAAAACTTGTTGATTATCATATCAAAAAAACCTTGACACGAACACTACGTAAATTTAAAAATTGCAGTATTTAAAAGATTTAGCTTAATTTAGTACCCAAACATTTGAAGAAATATTCTTTTATGAGTCATATAATTCTCTTGTGTTTTTATCATAAACCCTAAACAATGAAATTAAAATATTTTATTTATTTAATGTTATTAACTCAGCTGAGTGTTTTTAGCCAAGAGCTTCCTCCTATTGAAGTTTTTAAGCCAAAAGATTATGCTGCAGAAGACCAAAATTGGGGGGTTTCTCAAGGAAATGATAAGTCTATATACTTTGCAAACAACAAAGGACTATTAAGCTATAATGGCTCTAGATGGAAACTATACAAATCATCAAACTCATCTATCTTTAGATCTGTTAAAGTTATTGGGGACAAAATCTACACTGGTAGTTATATGGATTTTGGATTTTGGAAAAAAAATAAATATGGCACTTTAAAATACACCTCTATATCATCAAATGAAGAAATCTCTTTGGCAGAGGATGAAGAGTTTTGGAATATTTTAGAACTAGACCGTTGGATTCTTTTTCAGTCTCTAGACCGCATTTATATTTTTGATACAAAAACAAAATCTACTGATATCATTGAATCAGAGACAGCAATTACAAAAATATATAAGGTACAAGAAGAAATTTACTATCAAAAATTTAATCTAGGGATCTACAAATACAAGAATGGCAAAGAGATATTAGTCTCTAACAACAAAATCTTAAAAGGCAACAACATTATAAATATATTCTTAAACAATAACAAATTATTGTTTCAAACAAAAGAGCTTGGTTTTTTTATTGAAAAAAATGACAAAAGCGTTGTTGAGTGGGATACTAAACTTAATAAAAAACTTAAAGAATACAGTGTATACAATAGTCTACAGTTGCAAAATAATGACTTTATACTAGGAACTGTATCTAATGGAATCATTTATATCAACAAAGAAAAAGAAATAGAATACACCATAGATCAGAGTAAAGGACTAGCAAACAATACGGTACTTTCTTTATTTGAGGATAAGGATAAAAACGTTTGGCTAGGTCATGATAATGGAATCAGTAATATTAATTTTAATGCCCCATTTAGAGCCTACAAAGATGACTTAGGTGTGTTAGGGTCTGTATACACAACTTTTCTAGATAATGATATTTTATATTTAGGAACAAATCAAGGGCTTTTTTATAAAAATCAAAATAAAGAGGAGTCATTCAAATATGTGAAAGGGACTGAAGGGCAAGTATGGTCATTGCAAAAAATAAACAATACATTATTTTGTGGTCATGATAAGGGTACATTTATAATTTCCAACGGAAAAGCAGAAAGAATACCTAATACTTTTGGCACATGGCTTATCAAGGAAGTTCCAGAAAAAAAAGATTTATTAATTCTTGGGGGATACAACGGATTATTTATTCTGAAAAAAGAAAATAAGAATTGGTTTTTAGAAAATAAAATTGAAGGATTTGATATTTCTTCAAGACATCTAGAGTTTGTAAACCCTCTTGAAATTTTAGTAAGTCATGAGCAAAAAGGAGTTTATTTATTAAAAACCAATGAAGCTTATGACCGCGTTCTTTCTTTTTCTGAAACAGACGTAAAAAAAAGTATCAAATCTAGTCTTACCAAATACAATAATAAAATTTATTATAGTGCTAATGAAGGTGTATTTTATTTAGATACAATGACTTTAAACTTCAAAAAAGATACAATATTGAGCGAATTGTATAATTGCACCGATTATATTTCAGGTAAATTGATTAATGCCAACAACAAATTATTTTCATTCACAAATGATAATATTTCATATGTTCAAAAAGAAAGGTTAACAACTAACTATGAGTTGTTTTCAATCCCTATGCCAAATAACGTAAGAGAAACAAAAGATGGGTATGAAAATATTCTATACATTGGAAAAGATAAATATCTTGTTGGAACTACAAGTGGTTACATAATAACTGATTTAACCTCAAAGAATACAATTGATAATATAATTAAGATTGATGAAATTACAGCTAATTCAATAGAGGGAAAGGAAGAACCCTTAGTTTTGGGGGATTACAGTTCACTTGAAAATAAGGTTAATCATATTAGAATTTCTTATAGTATTTCTAACTACAGTAAATACCTCCCATCTCTATTCCAATACAGGTTACTAGGTTTTAATAAAAACTGGAGTAATTGGACGTCAAAATCAGAGGTTTATTTTGAAAATTTGCCACATGGCATATATGAATTTGAAGTAAGAGCAAAACTTGGATCGGAAAAAATTTCAAATCCTGTAAGCTATTCATTTACGATAGCAAAACCGTGGTATTTAAGAACATCATCATTAGTTATTTATTTTTTCTCTGCAATTCTACTATTAATTATTATTAATATACTTCATCGAAATTATTTTAAAAGTAAACAAGAAAAAATACTCAAACAGAAAGAAAAAGAATTGGAAATAAAGCAACTGGAAAACGAACAACAGTTGATGCACTTTAAAAATTTAGATTTACAGAAAGATATTGATTCTAAAAACAGAGAATTAGGACTTTCTACCATGAACCTAATAAAAAGAAATGAATTATTAGGAACCATAAAAAAAGAATTAGGAGGCACAAAAAAAATAGAAGATATTTCAAATGTTATTAAGCTTATTAATAACAACTTAAATACTTCAGACGATTGGAAATTATTTGAAGAAGCTTTTAAAAATACCGACAAAGGCTTTATGAAAAAATTAAAATCTGAACATACAAACCTAACCTCAAATGACCTAAGACTATGTACTTATCTTAGATTAAATTTATCATCAAAAGAAATTGCACCATTGTTAAATATTTCTATACGAAGTGTAGAGGTTAAAAGATATCGTCTTCGTAAAAAGATGAATTTACCTCACGAAGCAAGTCTTAGTAGTTATATTTTAGAAATATGATTAAAAAAAAACTATACAATAGCTATACATCCGAAATATTTAAGGCGCAACATTTTGTAATATAGACCAAAAAACGTTTGATAAACTTGATGATTTAAAAATTATTAAATTTTTTGTGTTGTATATTTTTTATTGAGGTAGTTTTTAATGTTTTAATTAATGCATCGTTTAACTTTATAAAATAATTAAATTTTAAAATTTCATGAGAAAACTCATAATTCTAATTTCATTTACTTTTATTACTAATTTAGGCTTTGCTCAGAATTTTAATGTCAAGGGTGTAGTTACTGATGCGGTTACAGGAGAAACTCTCCCAGGAGTAAATGTTATTGTAAAGAACTCCCAAAAAGGAGACGTCACAGATTTTGATGGTAATTACAAAATTTCCGCTGTTCCCAAAGGCTCTATTCTAGTGTTTAGTTATTTAGGATACCAAACTAAAGAGGTAGTTGTAGATAAAGAAACTATTAGCACTTCCTTAGAAGAAAGCTCTGAAGCTTTAGATGAAATTGTTGTCATTGGTTACGGTACTCAACGAAAAAAAGAAGTTACAGGAGCCGTATCTGTTGTAGGTAGTGAAACTATTGAAAATTTAAAACCAACTCGAATAGAACAAGCTCTTCAAGGGCAAGTTGCTGGTGTTAACATTACAGCTTCGTCTGGTGCACCTGGTGCAGCGTCTAACATTCGTATTAGAGGTATCTCAACAAACGGGAACAACAATCCTCTTATTTTGGTTGATGGTAATGTTATTGAAGACTTGAGTGTGGTCAACCCTTCAGATATTGAATCAATCAACGTTTTAAAAGATGCTACTGCTGGAATCTATGGTGTAAGAGGTGCAAATGGTGTTATTTTAATTACCACAAAATCAGGTCGAAAAGATACTGACTTTAAAGTAGTATTAAATTACTACACTGGTTTTCAACAAACAACCAGGAAAATTCCTTTACTTAATGCTACAGAATATGCATTATTAGCTAATGAAGCTTTTGCTGCAAATGCAGAAACCATCCCTTTCCCTAATGTAGGTTCTTTGGGAGAAGGAACTGACTGGCAGGACGAAGTATTTAAAAATGCATTAGTTCGCAGTATGGATTTTACAATCAATAAAGGAACTGAGAAATCTTCCTACTCTTTAGGGGCTTCTCACCTAGACCAATACGGAATTGTTGGTGCTGGTAAATCAAACTTTAAAAGAACTACTTTGAAGTTTAACTTTAGTACTGAAATTTTAAAAAACCTAAAATTAACAACATCATCCATATTTACAAATACAAAAAGAAAGTCTTTGTCTGAAAATGCTTTAGGATCTGTACTATTTAACGCATTAAACATGCCTGCAACTACATCTGTTAAAGATGATCTTGGGGCTTATTCATTAGCACCTACTACTGGAGTTGGTATTGAGGTAATTAATCCAATTGCTCAAACAGAAAATACATTTAATGAAGCAATTGTTGATAAATTTTCAGGAGGATATGGTCTTAATTATAAAATAATAGATTACCTAAGCGTAGAGTCTAGATTTCAATTTAATTATGCTGCGGTAAATTCAAAATATTATGCTCCAGAGGTGTATTATGGGGGCGGGAAAGTCTTTAATTCAGTTAATAATTTGGCTGCTCTTACAGATGATGTAAACAGCACTAGTGTAGGTGAATCTAAACAAGAATTTAAAGATTACACGTTTGACTCATTTATAAAGTATGAGAGAATTTTTAATGATGTCCATGATGTTAAAGCACTGTTTGGAATGTCTGTTTTTAGGTCTCAAGGCGTAAATCTAAGAAACGAACTAGGGATAGGCGCTAATGGAACTTCATTCAGTCAGTATTCAGTTGCAAGTTCAGATAGTTCTCAAGATAACCTAGCACTTGCAAATAGGTCTAGACGTTTTTTTGACAGCAGACTATTATCCTATTTTT
Source organism: Flavobacterium sp. (assembly GCA_015665265.1). GTDB lineage: Bacteria > Bacteroidota > Bacteroidia > Flavobacteriales > Flavobacteriaceae > Polaribacter. Next base: position 18,887 of record JADFAM010000033.1, on the reverse strand, counting down.
CAAGATTACAATATTCTTTTGACGGAAAGTATCTTTTATCTGCTGTGATAAGAAGAGATGGATCCTCAAATTTTGGCCCACAAAATAAATTTGGATTTTTCCCTACAGGTTCTGTTGGATGGATTGCTTCTGACGAATCTTTTCTTGAAGATAGCTCTACTATTAATTTCTTGAAATTAAGAGCTAGTTATGGAGTTATTGGAAATGATCGGATTCAATCTTTTAGATTTTTATCATTAGTAAACGGTGAAGGTGTTTATGTCTTTAACAACCAACTTAGCTTCGGACAAGCTTTAGGATCTATAGCAAATCCTGAAATACGATGGGAGAAACAAAAACCATTTGATGTAGGAGTTGATATTGGGCTTTTTGATAAAGTAGATATTACAGTAGATTATTTCAATAAGAAAACAGAAGATTTATTAGTACAACCTGAAGTTTCAGGAATTCTAGGGGCAACAGCTCCAGGATCTGGTGGCCCATTAGTAAATGCAGGTACTGTTGAAAATGAGGGAATTGAATTTTCCATCAACTATAAGGAAACCATTGGGGAAGATTTTAAATTTAACCTCAACTATAATTTTACAACACTTAAAAATGAAGTGTTATATGTAGGTAGTGACACCGGAATACTTCAAGGTGGAAGTTTTGGTGTTGGTCAAGACCCACCCTCAAGAATGGAGGCTGGCTTTCCAATAGGATATTTCTATGGGTTGCAAACAAATGGCATCTTTCAAAATCAAGCTGAAGTAGATGCTCATGCAACTCAAGCTAATGCTAATCCTGGAGACATCCGATTTGTAGATCAAAATGAAGATGGGTTAATAAATGGAGATGATAGAATTAATATTGGTGATCCTATACCAAGTATAACTATGGGGCTAAACTTATCTTTTGATTACAAAAGCTTTGATTTTAACATGTATGCTTTTGCATCTATTGGAAATGAAATTGTTAGAAATTATGAACGAAACCAGCCTCTTACAAATAGATCGGTTTATTTCTTAGATAGATGGACTGGAGAAGGAACAAGTACAACTTTCCCAAGAGTGACTACCGGTTCAACTAGCAATACTCTTTTTTCAGATTTTTATGTAGAAGATGGCTCATTTGCGAGATTACAAAATATTCAATTAGGATATACATTTAGCGATGATAGTTTAATGGGAACAGGTATAGATAAGTTACGTTTTTACTTGTCTGCAAGTAATTTAGTTACCCTAACAAAATATAAAGGATTTGATCCAACTACCTCAAATGGAGCTCCAATTGGAGGAGGTATAGACCAAGGATTTTACCCATCTCCAAAAACTTTTTTAATAGGGTTTAATGTTAATTTTTAAAATGAAAAAAATGAAAAAATTATACATAAAAATATCAATGATTATTATCTCTCTCACTGCGTTTACAGCTTGTAGTGACGATTTTGTAAATGTAGATTCTAACGATGTTACCTCTGAAGACTTTTTTAATTCAGAAGAAGATTATCAAAACGCATTAATTGGTGCTTATGATTTATTACAATCAACATGGATAAATGCGATGTTAGGTGAAATTGCTTCAGACAATACATTGGCTGGTGGTGAAAGTGCAACTGATGTTATTGGAATTCAAGAAATTGATGATATGATACATACTCCTGTGAATAATGACCTTAGAGGTATTTGGGGTTTAATGTTTGCAGGGATAAATAGAACCAACTTTATCCTAGAGTTTCAAGATAAAATAGACTTCTCTGGAAAAAATCAAATCATTGCTCAAGCTCGTTTTTTAAGAGCTTACTATTATTTTGAATTGGTAAAGTGGTTTGGTGATGTTCCTTTAGCAATCGACAAACAGATTCTATTTGGAGAAGAAAGTAGTTATGAAAGAAGTCCTGCTTCTGAGGTATACAGTCTTATAGAACAAGATTTAATGTTTGCATCAGATAATCTTCCTTCAGTTCAAACAGAAGCCGGAAGAGTAACAAAAGGGGCTGCTCAAGCATTGTTAGGAAAAGCTTATTTATATCAAGATAAATTTAGTGAAGCGGCTCAAGTACTAGAGGCTTTGATACAGTCTGGAACATATAGTTTAGTTACAGATTATAACACAATTTTTGAAGAGGACGGAGAGAATAATGTTGAATCTGTTTTTGAGATTCAATATACGGATGTTGAAGGGGCCGGTTTTGGATGTCTTCAATGTAGTGAGGGTAATGTTGCTGTTGGTTTTAGTGGAATTCGAAATTATGAAGGACCAGATTTCACATCCGGTTTTAGTTTCAATGTTCCGGTTCAAGAAGCATATGATGCTTTTGATAATGACGATCAAAGAAGAGATATTGCTATTTTGGATATTAATGCCTGGGCGGCCTCTACTGGAGCTACTTTTGGAACTGGAAATGAGCATACTGGATATTTTAACAGAAAGTATATTCCTAGAACTAGAAGCAGTAATGCTTTACCTGACTTAAATTTAACAAACCCAAATAATTACAGAGCAATCCGTTACGCAGATGTATTGTTGATGGCAGCTGAAGCAAATAACAGAGGAGGTCTTAACGAATCTAAAGCACAAGAGTATCTTAATCAGGTAAGAAGACGTGCTTTCGGAGACGAACTGCATGACGTTACAGCTTCGGGATCGTCACTTACAAATGCTATTTATCTTGAAAGAAGATTAGAATTAGTTGGAGAGGGACACCGCTTTTTTGATTTAGTTAGAACCGGAAAAGCAGCTCAAGAAATTAATGGCTTTCAAGAAGGTAAACATGAATTATTCCCTATTCCAGCTATTGAAATTCAATTAGCAGGTAATGTGTGGGCTCAAAATCCAGGATATTAAAAAATACATACGATGAAAAACGTTAAAAAAATATACAAGTCAATTTTAATCATGATCATGATTATAAGTTGTACAGATAGTAGAGATATAGGATTTCTAGAGGAGGTAGCAATACCCTCAAACGTAAGCGCCTTATTTGATATTAGTCAAGACAACTCTGGCCTTGTTACAATAACTCCTTATGGAGAAAGTGCCACTATCTTTGAATTAAATTTAGGTGATGGGTCACAAATAATTACTTTAAACTCAGGTGAGAGTACAGAAAATATTTATTCCGAAGGAAGTTATACTATATCCATTACGGCTTTCAACTTAGTAGGTGACTTTACTCAAGTTGATGAAAATTTAGTTGTGACTTTTATAGCTCCTCAAAACCTAGACGTTGTCATAGAAAATGATAATTATACCTCTAAAAAAGTTAATATTATTGCTAATGCTGATTTTGCAACTACTTATGAATTTTACTCTGGTGAAACTGGAGTTGAACAACCCGTAGCTACAACAAATATTGGAGAACCAATTTCCTATCAATATTTAGATGCTGGAACATACAATGCTAAAATAGTTGCAATAGGTGATGCGATAGCTACAACTGAGTATTCATTAGAATTAGAAGTTAAAGCAATAAATTTCATTCAAAATTTTGAAAATGGCGGGGTATTATTCTTGAATTTTGGAAATGGTTCATCGGAAGTGATTACAAATCCAGATCAGTCAGAAAATAATCCAACATTAAAAGTTGTTAAATTCACAAAACCCACAGGTGCGAATACTTTTGCGGGATCTTTATTTACAATTAGTTCTCCAATGGATTTAGTTAATAACTCAACACTGAAAATAAAAACGTGGTCACCTAAAATAGGAGCTGTTGTTAAGATTGTTCTTCAAAACAGCAATGCTTCTTCTTCATACCAGGTTGATGCTAATACAACAACTTCGAGTTCTTGGGAAGAGCTTAGTTATGATTTTAGTGCTGCACCAATTGCAGATTATGTAAAAGTTCTGGTGTTTTTTGACTTTGGAAATCAAGGAGATGATACCGTATATTATTTTGATGAATTAAAACTAACAAACTAAAACTTTAAGAATGAAAAAAGTCAATTATATAAAAACAATGTTATTTCTAACAGTTTTTACATTTTTAGGTTGTCAAGAGGAAAATAAAGAATTTGGAAATTTAATTCCTCCAACTAATATTACTCTAAATTTTGAGATTATTGGACAAGATGACAATAATCCAAACGGTGATGGCTCAGGAATTGTTAATTTCTCTGCTACTGCAGATAATGCCATAACTTATATTTATAGTTTTGGAGATAATACAGACAATACATCAGCCCCTAGCGGAAACTCAAGTCATAGATTTACCAGAACTGGTTTAAGCTCTTACAATGTAACAGTAACAGCTTCTGGTCTTGGTGGAGTTACCTCATCTAAATCTATAAATGTCGAGGTCTTTAGTGCATTTGACGATATTGAAGCAAGATCTTTCTTATCTGGAGCACCAATTAGTCAAGACATAGATGGTGTAGACATCATAGAAATTAGTTCACCTGCCACTAAAATATGGTACTTAGATGATTCTAAAACTGGTCACCTAGGTGTTGGACCTTCTTTAGAATTTGATATTGAAATTTATGGTACCCCTAGAGAATATTACTATCCAAGTTTCTATGCAGCACCACCAGGTACTTTTTGTGGTGGTGCAGGAGAGTGTTTATGTAATGACGAACTAATCTTTACATTAAATCCTGATGGTAGCATGAATTATCTATTGGATAATAAAGGAACAACTTTCTTTAACGGAAACCCTGATCATCAAGCTGTAGCTGGAGGTGCAGGCGGAGGTGATGCATGTCTGGATTTTGATACTTCAATGGTTAGTAACGTATCTTTTGCGCCTGGCTCTGAAGATTGGAGTCTGGTAGCAGATCCAAGTTTTGAATCAAGAGGGACTCAAATGAATTTTTCTGACTCTGGATTTATGGGTTACTATGTTGGTTCCTCAAGTTATGAGATAATTCAAATTTCAGAAACAGATTTATATGTTAGAACATTAGATGCTGCAGATCCAAATTTAGCATGGTATCATAAGTTTACATCGGCTCCTAATGGTGGGGTCTCAGATGATGAGTATGTGTTCACAGACTTAGTTTGGGAAGATGATTTTAATACAGATGGCACACCAGATTCGACTAAGTGGACTTATGATTTAGGGACTACTGATATGTTTGGCAATGTTGGATGGGGTAATCAAGAAGAACAAAGTTACACGAATAATGAAGAAAATGTAATTGTTGAGAGTGGATCCTTAAAAATCACAGCAAAAAAAGAAGGAAATGATTATACTTCTGCTAGAATAAAAACTCAAGGGTTATATAACTTTACTTATGGTAGAGTTGAAGTGAGGGCAAAACTTCCCTCTGCACAAGGAACCTGGCCAGCTATTTGGATGTTAGGATCTAATCACCCAACTGTCGGATGGCCTTTCTCTGGGGAAGTAGATATTATGGAACAAAGAGGAAACGATAAAACATATGTAGAAGGTACATGCCACTGGTATAATACAGCAGGATCAAATAATGCAAGTTATGGTGAAATCACTTCAATAGAAAACCCTTCCACGGAATTTCACTTATACACTGTAGAATGGACTGAAGGAGCTATTAAGATATTTTTAGATGATGTTAAGTATTATGAATTACCAAATTCTGCAGACTTACCGTTTAATGCAGATTTCTACTTAATTTTAAACATAGCCATGGGAGGAACTAATGGTGGAGATATCGATCCTGCATTTACTCAGGATACAATGGAAATAGATTATATTAAAGTTTTTCAATAAATTGTTGTCAAACAATATAGCATTATAGATTAATAATGTAACCCTATTAAAAAAGTCTTGAATACTAGAGTATTCAAGACTTTTTCAATTTTTCGGACCTTAATATTATGAAAATAATAGCAGTAAAAGCTCTGCTTTTATGAGTAATAGTCTGTTAAAAATAATAGAATAAATACTATTAACTATACAATTTATCATTTCACCTATACAATACTACAACAGCAACTCTAATTTACCTGTAAAACTATTAGATTTCATTTCAGGTTTCCCCATTGTTAAAAGGGTTTCATCAATAAAAGAATATTTTGAACAGATACCTAATACTTACGTGTAATGTTTGTATGATTTTTGTAGAGGTTTTATTTTCTGAAAGATAAAAAGATACTATTAAATTAGCATTTGATCATTTTTTATGAAATTTGTTATGAAATGAAATTAAAATTTTTAGATAAAAAAATTTTTCAGTTGATTCTTGTATTATTTGCAGGAACACTTTCGGTTTTATCTCAAACTGAAAAAGTTTCTATTAACAAATCCTACGATGGTTTTACTCTTAAGGTTGATGGAAAAAATTTCATGATTAAAGGGGTTAATTGGGATGTTATACCTATTGGAAAAGACGCTGTTAGTGCTAGTTTTTGGGATAATTCAGACGAGATTATAAAATTAGGGTTAGAACATGAAATGTCTTTATTAAGAGATATGAATGTAAACGCAATACGTCATTATTCGGGTATTCCTGCAAAATGGGTTCAATACATTTATGAAAACTATGGAATTCACACAATGATAAACCACCCTTTTGGAAGATATGGTATGTCTGTAGATGGAGAATGGAATCCAATTACAGATTACTCAAACCCTAAGATGCAAAAGATTTTATTGTCAGAAATTGAAATGATGGTTAGAAATTACAAAAACACCCCTGGCCTATTATTGTATTTACTTGGAAATGAAAATAATTATGGGCTTTTTTGGTCTGGAGCAGAAACTGAGGACTTTCCTGAGGAAGAGACCGAAAAAATGGCTGTTGGAGAAAAGTATGGCAGGCCTATGTATCGTTTAATGAATACAGCTTCAAAAAAAATAAAGGAATTAGACACTAATCATCTTGTAGCCATTTGTAATGGAGACGATCTTTTCATTGAAATAATAGCTCAAGAATGCAAAGAAATTGACATTTTTGGGGTGAACTCCTATAGAGGAGCTTCATTTACTGACCTATTCAAAAACGTAAAAGAAACGTTGGATAAACCCCTTCTATTTACAGAATTTGGAGCAGATGCTTTTAATGCAGTCACAAACTCTGAAGACCAAAAGTCTCAGGCTAATTATCTACTTAAAAACTGGAAAGAAATATACGAAAACGCAGCTGGAATGGGGATGTATGAGAATACTATTGGAGGTTTTACCTTTCAATTTAGTGATGGTTGGTGGAAATATGATTTTAATAACAGGAAGAATGTGTCCAAACATGACACTGTTTCTACTTGGGCAAATGGTGGATATCCCTCTGATTTTTTAATGGGTGAGAATAATATGAATGAAGAATGGTTTGGAATTTGCGCTAAAGGGCCAACAAATAATAACGGTCTCTATAACTTGTATCCAAGGGCTGCCTATTATGTCCTAAAACAGATTCATCAATTTGACCCTCACAATGAAGGGATAAATGTGAGCCTCTTGCAAAAATATTTTCATGATATTGATTTAAAAGATGCTAATGCTAAAGGAATTCAGAACAAAAAAACTCTTGAAATTTTAAACAAAAACAAAGATTCAATTGTTCAGGCTATATGGAATAAGGCAACGTTGCCGATATTTAATCTTGCTTTTGACGATAACCCAATACTGTTAAAGTTTACCTCTTTTAATGGAGCATCTTTTAAACTAAGCGAAAAGACTCCAGCAACTAATAATAACACCTCAACAACTAAATTAGGAGTATTTACAAACTCAGGAAATAATTGGGAAGGAAATTATTTAGATCTTAAATCCCCAATTGACTTGGAAAAAGGAAATACTATAAAATTAGCATTTCGCTCCAATCAGTCAGCAGAAATAATAGTTAAATTAGAAAAAATTGGTGATAAAAATAATACCATTGAACGTTCAGCATTTCATTCTGGAAATGGATGGGAAGAATTAAGTTTTTCATTTTCTTCATCAAAAAAATACAATAGATTAGTCATTTTTATTGATGGTCCCGGAACTACTTCTGGAGATTTTTACATTGATCAAATTCTACAATCAAACTCAAAAATTCAATTAAAAAAATAAAAAAGTACTATACCAAATGAGTAACGAAACTAACATAGTAACAAAAGAAACCTCATTAGACAATATGGATGTTGAATTGAAGTCTGTAATCATAGACGATGAATTATATTATCAGATTTCAAATAATGATGTAATGCGTCCTTTCTTTATGAGTATTGTAAGTGATTCTAATCATTGGATGTTTATATCAAGTAATGGAGGACTAACTGCTGGTAGAAAAAATTCTGAATATGCATTATTCCCTTACTACACAGACGATAAAATTACAGAATCTGCAGACATTACAGGGAATAAATCTATTTTCAAAGTATCTAAAGATAACCAAGATTTTATGTGGGAACCATTAGCAGTCAGGTCTTTAGGAAGCTATTCCACAACCCAAAATCTTTATAAAAATAAATATGGAAACAAAATTATTTTTGAAGAAATTAACCATGATCTAGAATTAATTTTCAGATATCAATGGAGCTCAAGCAATACTTTTGGATTTATAAAGAAATCAAAACTCATCAATATAAGCGGGAGTGCTGTAAAAGTATCTTTACTTGACGGAATTCAAAACATCATGCCAGCAAGTATTGGAAGTGACGAGCAAAATCAATCCAGTAATCTTGTTGACGCATATAAGCGAAATGAACTTGAAGAAAAAACTGGTCTTGGAATTTTTGCATTAAGCGCCATATTAGTAGACAAAGCGGAAGCAAGTGAGGCTCTCAAAGCAAATGTGGTTTGGTCTTTAGGATTAGACAACCCCAAATACCTTCTCTCTTCTTTACAATTAAATGATTTTAGGTTAGGAAAATCAATAAACCAGGAAATAGACGTAAAAGCTGAGAAAGGGGCTTACTTTTTAAATTCAGATATTATATTAGAAAAAGAATCCTCTAAAGAGTGGATGATTATTGCTAATGTAAATCAAAATCATTCTAGCATTGCAAAATTATCAAAACATATCCAAGAGGAATCATCTTTGATAGACATAATAAATGATGACATTAATGCAGGAACTAGGCGTTTAGTTGATTTAAATTCTGCCTCAGATGCTATACAAATCACTTCGGACAACCTTAAAGATACCCGCCATTTTGCAAACACGCTTTTTAATATTATGCGTGGTGGAATTTTTGATAATAACTATCAAATTGAAAAGTGGGATTTTAAAAATTATTTAGAACAAGCAAATACAAAAGTTGCTTTTACCTCTGAGGAAATCATAAAAAAACTTCCAAAAGAATTTTCACTTTCTGATCTTCAAAAGATAGCATATGATAATGAAGATAAAAACTTTAGACGTCTTTGTTTAGAGTATATGCCATTAAAATTTAGCAGACGCCATGGAGACCCAAGTAGGCCCTGGAATAAATTTTCAATCAATACAAGAAATGAAATTGATGGTTCCAAAATATTAGATTACGAGGGTAACTGGAGAGATATCTTTCAAAACTGGGAGGCCTTAGCGCACTCATATCCAGAATTTATTGAAAGTATGATTCATAAATTTTTAAATGCTACAACTTTTGATGGCTACAATCCTTACAGAGTAACCAAAGGAGGTTTTGACTGGGAGACTATTGAACCAGATGATCCTTGGTCATATATCGGATACTGGGGTGACCATCAAATCATCTACTTGTTAAAATTTTTAGAGTTTATAAATAACCACAAACCAGGTAGATTAGAGAGTTTCTTTACTAAAGACTTATTTGTTTATGCAAACGTCCCTTACAAAATAAAATCATATCAAGAATTACTTAAAAACCCTAAAGACACGATAATTTTTGACCAGCAATTAGACAATAAAATACGTGAAGAAAGATCAACTCTAGGGGCAGACGGTGCCCTACTAAGAGATGAACATCGCTTCATCATTAAAGCAAATTTTATTGAAAAAATTCTAGCTACTTCGTTAGCTAAGTTATCTAATTTTATTCCAGAGGGAGGAATTTGGATGAACACGCAAAGACCAGAGTGGAATGATGCCAACAATGCCCTTGTTGGTAACGGAGTTTCTATGGTTACTTTGTATTACTTAAACCGTTTTTTCAATTTCTTTGAAGAATTATTAGAAAGTTCCTCTACTCAAGAAGTTGAAGTTTCAAATGAAATATTACAATTTTTTGATAAAGTGCTAGCTACTTTTGAAAAGAATAAAGGATTATTATCATCATCAATTAATAACACAAATAAAAAGATAATTCTTGATGCGCTAGGAGAAGCTGGAAGTGAGTTTAGAATGCAAGTTTATAACCATGCATTCTCTGGTAGAAAAACAAAACTATCTTTTGACAAATTAAAAAGGTTTGTAAGCCTAAGTAAGTCATACCTAGAGCATTCTATTAAAGCGAACAAACGTTCAGATAATTTGTATCACGCTTACAATTTAATGACAGTAAATAATGACAACTCTGTTTCTGTAAGCTACTTAAGTGAAATGTTAGAGGGTCAGGTTGCTGTGTTAAGTTCTGGTTATCTAGACGGTAAAGAAACTTTAAATGTATTGAACGCCTTAAAAGAAAGTAAGCTTTTTAGAAAAGATCAATACAGTTATTTACTTTATCCTTTCAAAGAACTTAAAGGGTTTTTAGATAGAAATACAATATCTGAAGATGCTGTTTTATCATCTAAGTTGTTTCAAGAAATGTTAAAAGATAATGCTGTTCAAATTATTGAAAGAGATGTAAACGGTGCATATCATTTTAACGGTAATTTTAAAAACGCAAATGATGTTACTGAAGCTCTAGAAAAACTAACTGGCTCAAAATACAATGATCTGCTAGCCTCAGATACTCCAAAAATTCTTCAAGCTTTTGAAGATGTTTTTAATCACAAAGCATTTACAGGTAGATCAGGTACATTTTATGGTTATGAAGGATTAGGCTCTATCTATTGGCACATGGTTTCAAAATTATTGTTAGCTGTTCAAGAGTCTTGTTTGCAAGCAGTCTCTAGTGGGGAAGATGAAAAAATGATTGGTCATCTGCTTGAACACTTCTACGAAATAAATGAAGGTATAGGCGTTCATAAATCACCAGAATTATATGGTGCTTTTCCAACAGATCCCTACTCTCACACTCCAGGAGGAAAAGGTGCTCAACAACCAGGAATGACCGGTCAAGTAAAAGAGGATGTTATCACTAGGTTTGGTGAATTAGGTGTTTTTGTAAAACATGGTAAATTATATTTTAATCCTTGCTTATTAAGAAAAGAAGAGTTTCTTTCTAAGGAAACAAGTTTTGAATATTTAAGCCTTTTCAGAGGAACCCAAAGTATCATAATCCCGACCAATTCTCTCGCATTTACCTATTGTCAAGTACCTATTATTTATCACATTTCCGAAAAAGATTGTTTAGAGATCATTTTTAAAGATGGAACTTCTTCTAAAATTGATGCATTGACTATAGATTACAAAACAAGCGAAAAAATATTTAAAAGAACTGGAGATGTTGTTCAAATTAAAGCGCATGTAAATAGCTCATATTTAAAATAGAAAAAAAAGTTGATGAGGTTGAAATTTTATCTATATACCATAGCCATTTCATGCATCATATTGTCTTGTGAAGATGATAAAAAGAACAAAAAATTGCAAAAAAACCCAAAACAGAAGATACAATTGACAGCAAAGGACATATTGGGAAACCCAAATTATTTAGCCATTTCCTATGGTGGATACAGAAAATCTACCAGAGGTATTCAGCCAACTGTAGCAGAAATAAAAGAAGACATGAAAATTCTTCATGCTATGAAAATTAAAATTCTAAGAACCTATAATGTTCAATTAGCTCAAGCAGAAACAATCCTTGAGGCCATACGAGAACTAAAAAGTGAAAATCCCTCTTTTGAAATGTATGTCATGTTAGGCGCTTGGATAGATTGTAAAAATGCTTGGACTAATCATCCTGTTGATCACCAAATAGAGAGCGATCAAAATAAAAGTGAAATAGCTAGAGCTGTTTCATTGGCAAATAAATACCCAAGTATTGTAAAAATTATAGCTGTAGGAAACGAGGCAATGGTAAAATGGGCAACAAATTATTATGTTCAGCCGTCGGTAATACTTAAATGGGTGTCTTATCTTCAAGACTTAAAAAAGCAAAAGAAACTTCCAAAAAATCTTTGGATTACTAGTTCAGATAATTTTGCTTCTTGGGGAGGCGGAAATGATGAATATCACACAGAAGATTTAAATAAACTTATTGAAGAAGTAGATTATATTTCTATGCACACCTACCCTATGCATGACACTCATTATAATCCTGTTTTTTGGTATACAAAAGAAGAAAAACCCAACATAGAGAAAGTAAATAATATCATGTTAAGAGCTAGAGATTATGCAATATCTCAATATGATAGTGTTGCCAACTACGTAAAAAATCTAGGGATAAAAAAACCAATACATATTGGCGAAACAGGCTGGGCCTCGTTTTCAAATGGACTTTATGGTAATAAAGGAAGTAAAGCAACTGATGAATATAAAGAAGCCTTGTACTATCATCACATGAGAGAATGGACTGCAAAAGCTGGTATCTCATGTTTCTATTTTGAAGCTTTTGATGAAGTTTGGAAAGATGCTCCAAATCCAAAAGGTTCAGAAAATCACTTTGGATTGTTTACTATTGATGGCAAAGCTAAATACGCCCTTTGGGATTTAGTGGATGAAGGGGTTTTTGACGGCTTGGGTAGAAATAAAAATTCAATTACAAAAACGTATAATGGAAATAAAGACAGTTTACTTTTAGAGGTACATGTTCCTCCGTTCAAAAAAAATAATACCACATTATAAAAATATACAGTCAAATGAAATTAACCAGGATATACTTTTTTTTAACACTAATCTTTATGAGTGTCCTCTCTTGCACATCAGAAAAATCTTTATCGGTAAAAGTTATAGAAACTTCAAAAAATGGAAATAAATTAAGCCAAGTAACTAGTTTTACAAAGGCTAGTGAAGTTTCTTCTATTCGTATTAATCCGGAAATAACATATCAAAAAATTACAGGTTTTGGTGGTTCTTTTACAGAAGCTTCCGCTTATTTGTTAAATAAATTAAGTTCTAAAAATCGTGATACAATATTAAGTGCCTATTTTTCAAAAGAAGGAGCCAACTATTCACTAACTAGAACACACATGAACTCATGTGATTTTTCACTATCAAACTATTCATATTCTCCTGTTGAGAATGACGTAGAGCTCAAACATTTTTCTATCCAAGAAGACAAAGATGATCTTATTCCAATGATTAAAGACGCTATGAAAATTTCTGAAGATGGCTTCCAAATCATAGCATCACCATGGTCTGCTGCCCCTTGGATGAAAGATAATAATAAGTGGGTTGGTGGTAAATTACTTCCAAAATATTATGATACTTGGGCGTTATTTTTCTCAAAATACTTAACAGCATACAAGGCTGAAGGTATTGATATCTGGGGGTTTACAGTAGAAAACGAGCCACATGGTAATGGAGATAATTGGGAAAGCATGCACTATACCCCAAAGGAAATGACTGATTTTGTTCAATTTCATTTAGGTCCAAAATTAGAAAAAGATGGTTATGGGAATAAAATAATCTTAGGTTACGACCAAAATAGAGCAGGTTTACAAGAATGGGTAGATGAAATGTATAGAGATGATAACTCTTCTAAATACTTTGATGGTACAGCTATTCATTGGTATGAAAGTACCTATGATTTTTTTCCTGATGCATTACAATATGCACACAACAAAGCTCCAAATAAGTACTTAATTGAAACTGAGGGTTGTGTAGATTCAGAAATCCCTAAATGGCAAGATGATGATTGGTACTGGAGTAAAGAAGCAACAGACTGGGGTTGGGACTGGGCTTCTAAGAAAGATAAACATCTACACCCTAAGTATGCACCTGTAAACAGGTATGCCAGAGACATTATTGGATGTCTAAACAACTGGGTAGATGGTTGGGTAGACTGGAACATGGTTTTAGACACTCAGGGAGGTCCAAACTGGTTTAAAAACTGGTGCGTGGCTCCTGTAATTGTAGATCTAGAAAAAGACGAGGTTTACTTTACTCCTTTATATTATACGATGGCACATTTCAGTAAATACATTAGACCTCAGGCTGAAATTATAGAAGTCCAAAAATCAGATGAAGATTTAATGGTTACTGCTGCAAAAAATACCGATGGATCAATTGCCGTGGTCATTTTTAATGAAGGAACAACTCAAAAAAGTTTTCAGCTTTCATTAGGATCAGAAGTAACTACCATTTCAATAAACGCACAAGCAATACAAACAATATTAATTAATACGATTTAATAATTATGTCTAGAACAAGTAAAGTCCCTATGGGACAAAAAATAGCCTTTGGTTTTGGGATGTTAGCCAACCAAATGTTTCCAGCCATCTTAGGAATCTTTATGGTTGTTTTGGTTGAAGATTTAGGTTTTTCTGGCTGGATGTGGTCTTTAGTATTTCTTTTCCCTAGGATTTTTGATGCAATTACTGATCCAATTATGGGCTTTATTTCAGACAATACAAAATCTAAATGGGGAAGACGAAGACAATATGTTCTAATTGGAGGTATCCTTATGGGTCTTGCCTATATTTTTATGTGGCAGTTGAGTAAGGCTGATGGAGTAGAATATAACTTTTGGTATTTCTTCTTGTGGTCTTTAGTATTTTATTTAGGTCTAACTATTTTTAGTGTTCCTTATGTAGCCATGGGATATGAAATGAGTGATGATTTTCATGAACGCACCAACATTATGGCAATAGCTCAATTTATTGGGCAATGGGCATGGGTAATTGCCCCTTTGTTTTGGATTATTATGTATGATGAAAGCTGGTTTCCTTCGGCAGATGTTGCTGTAAAAGAATTGGCAATTTGGGTTGCCATACCCTGTGCAATTTGTGCTATGGTGCCCGCAATTTTTATAAAAAGCGACTCAACACTAGACGAAGACTATGAGCCTTTAAACTCAGCAAATATTGGGAATAGCCTAATGAAAATATTTGAAAGTTTTGTAGCTGCATTTAAAATCAAAGAATTTCGAAAATTATGTGGGGCAACTTTTTTAATATTTAATGCCTTTAACACAGTAGCTGCCCTTACTTTTTTTGTAATTGTATATAAATTATTTAACGGAGATGCTGGTGCCAGCGGAATATGGGTCTCTATGTTTGGATGTTTAGGTGCATTAGGAACTACTTTTATTGTGATTCCGGCTGTTGCTTGGATGTCAAAAAAATTAGGGAAGAAAAAAGCTTTTATGCTAGCACAATCTATTTCATTAGTAGGCTATATCATGCTTTATTTCTTATTTATTCCAGGGAAACCATGGATGTATATTATTGCATTGCCTTTCTTTTCTTTTGGTATAGGAAGTTTATTTACCATTATGATGTCTATGACTGCAGATGTTATTGATATAGATGAAATAAATACCGGAAAGCGAAGAGAAGGTATTTTTGGTGCTATCTATTGGTGGATGGTAAAAGTAGGTTATGGTATTGCTGGAGCACTTAGTGGTGTAATTATTACTGTAGTGGGTTTTAACTCTGATCTAGCAACAACAGACCAACAAGCTGCAGTTGATGGGTTGCATGCTTTCTTTTGTTTTTTCCCAATGGTTGGAACAATTTTAGCGATGCTTATCATGCGTAATTATAGTATTACAGAAGAAAGAGCGCATGAAATTAGAACTGAATTAGAAAAAAGAAAAAATACACAAATAACAAATAATTAAAGAGTATTTAAAAAATGTCAGTAAGAGAAGAAAAGATTCTATCGTTAACAAACGTAGATTTATCTAAAAAATCAACAAAAGAATTAAAAGCTATTTTTAAAGAGGTATTATTCGATGGAGTACATGGATTTTGTTCAAGCCCATATGAAGAAGGGCAACAACCAGGAGATACATTAACAGAAGATCAGATTAGACGCCGATTAAAAATTATAAAACCTTATACCAAATGGATACGTTCTTTTTCGTGTACAGAAGGAAATGAATTAATTCCTAAAGTAGCTCGTGAATTAGGTATCAAAACATTTGTTGGTGCTTGGCTAGGAAACGATGCAGAGATTAATAAAAAAGAAATTGCAGGTCTAATTAAGTTAGCAAATGAAGGATATGTTGACATCGCTGCCGTTGGTAACGAAGTAATGTACAGACAAGACTTATCGGAACAAGAATTACTTTCATTTATAAATGAGGTTAAAGAAGGGATTACTGAAGACGTACCCGTAGGATATGTAGATGCATACTATGAGTTTGAAGATAGGCCTGCTATTTCTGATGCTTGTGATATTATTTTAGCCAACTGTTACCCTTTTTGGGAAGGGTGCCATCAAGACTATTCATTGTTATACATGAAAGATATGTACCAAAGAGCGCTTCGTGCAGGGAAAGGTAAAAAAGTAATTATTACTGAAACAGGATGGCCAAGTGAGGGTTCTAATTTAGCAGGAGCAGTTCCGTCAGAAGAAAATGCCATGAAGTATTTTATCAATGCTCAAACCTGGTCTAAAGAAGAAGACATAGATATCTTCTACTTCTCCTCATTTGATGAGTCTTGGAAAGTAGATTCTGAGGGAGATGTTGGATCCTATTGGGGTATTTGGGATAAGGATGAACAATTGAAGTTTGATGAGTTGAAATAGGAATGTTGTGTTTATATAACAGCGTTTAGCACTAAAAACCAATACTGTATAGTTTTTGTATGGGTTAATTTTGAATATGTAAGGGTTAAAATTGATGATATTTGGGGTTCAATAATATTAAATTCAATTTAATCATGAAAAAAATTACTCTAATTTTATTACTCTTAATAAGTTTTGCTGGTTTTTCGCAAACTGTTATAGAAGATTTTGAAACAGATTTACCTGCTAGTGCTCTTACAGGAGATTCAGGTGTTGCCGTTTCAGTAGTGTCAGATCCCGAAACAGGTGGCACACATGGTCAAGTTTTAAAAGTTGAATCAAGTGTAACTTACGTAAATGGTGATGGTAATACTGTAAATTCACAAACATATCAAAATGCACAATATATCTTTCAGAACGGAGGTATTGATATGAGCACAACAGAAAAAATTCTTACAATAGATGTTTATTCTGAGACTGCTACAGATGTATTAGCCAAGTTAGAATCAGGAACAGGTGGGGCATCAAACTCTCAAGTTGACACATCTACTCCTCATACTGGTAACGGATGGGAAACTCTTTCTTTCAACTTTTCAAATGGTGTAGCCCAAAATGGTTCATCAAACCCTGCAAACGGTGTATATGGAAAGCTTGTTCTTTTCCCTCTTTGGAATGGAGACGATTTTAATGCTGCAAGTGAAACTACAACATATTATGACAATATAAGCGGTCTAGCTTATGTTCCACCAGCACAAAGCATTACAGTTTCTGTAGATCATTCAACATTTCTTACTAATCCTAATGCTGGAGTAAACATTCGAGTTTACAACGCTACTACAGAAGATTTTGATGAGTTTGGTACGGTTGAAGATACAGAAAATCCAAATATACATTCTTACACATTTGCAGAAGGTGTTACTTCAGCAACTTATACTTGGAGAGTTTATGGAAGTGATACGCCAACTGACGAAAATCTAGTTTCCCTTATTGTAGGAGGTGGAGTAGAAAATAATCTAGGAGAAGCATCTGTGCTTGGAGATAATAATGGTATCGATACTAATTACGCTGATTATTGTAATAGAACAGTTACCTCTACTTCTGGTAATTATGAGGCACCTACAACCTATTTTAATTCTCTTCAAAAGGTAGGGGTTGACTATACAGAATTAGTTCTAACTGCTGATGCTGGTGATGACTATGTTTTAGACTATAGTGTAAATGATTTTAATGAAAATCACGGACCAGGTGCAAAAGATAACGGAGACGGAACATATACAGTAATTGTGGACCCGTCTAGTGCTTTCGAATACAAATGGAATAATCTTACAACTTCCACTCAAGAAGATTTGTCTAGTTGTGAAGACGGAGTTGGTGTTGCAAACGATGACACAAATTCTAACAGAACACATACAGCGGGAGAAGATAAAGAGGATACATTTGGTGTGTGTCCAACCAACTCACAAACAATCACGGTTGCAGTAGATGGTTCTAATGGTAATTTAACTGGTATAACAATTAAAGTTTATGATCCAGTAGCAGAACAATTTGGACCATCAATACCTGCAGTGCAAGATCCAACTGATGCAAATAGATGGACCCACACATTTGCTGATGGGGTTACTAGTGCAACCTACTATTGGGAATTTTTTAACCCAGGACTCTTGGCGCAACAAGGAGAGAGCTTAGTCTCACTTGTTGGTGGTGGTGGTGTAGAAAATGACTTAGCTGCAACATTAGGAGACAACAACGGTATCTCAACAAACTACTCTGATTACTGTAATAGAACAGTTACCTCTGATTCTGGTGATTATGTAGCGCCTACATTTAAATTCAATTCATTTCAACAAGTTGGTGTAACGTATACAGAATTAGTACTTGCTGCTGCTTCAGGTAGTAGCTATGCAATAGACTACAGTAAAAATAACTTTAGTGAATTCCATGGTCCTGGTGCTCTAGACAACGGAGACGATACTTACACGGCGATTGTAGATCCGTCAAGTACATTTACATATTTATGGTATAACAGAACTACATCAACTCAAGAAGACCTTTCAGCTTGTACTCCCGCAAGCAGAAATCATGTAGCTGGTGAAAATAGAACAGATTCTTTTGGTGTGTGTCAAGTTGTTGATTTAGCACCAACAACTGCAGCAACTGCACCTCCTACAAGAGCTGCTGCAAATGTAATATCTCTTTACAGCGATGCTTATACAGCAGCAACAACTATTAGTAATGTTCCTTGGGATGACTCAAATTATGAAGAAGTTTCAATTGCTGGAGATAATGTCTTGAAAATTGCTGGAGCAAATTTCTTAGGTATCGATT
>JADFAM010000043.1:29626-97454 GCA_015665265.1 Flavobacterium sp. | reverse complement strand
TCTTTAGTACCGTCTGAAAAACCAAGCATAATGGTTTGCTTGTCTTTTCGTTGGCTTACATGATTTCTGTACGCTGTATTAGAATACAATGTTCTCATTACTGAGGCCGCATTTTGTAAATCGTCTACGGTTTCAAAAAGAGGAATTACATCTACTGGCAATACATCGCCAAAGCCAGAAAGGTTAAGCATGGCAAAGGTTTGCATTACATTTAAGGCAGTTTGATTATTGCTAATAATGTATCTATTGGCACCACGTTTTCCATTTCTGTATTGTATTTCTTTGATGGCTTGTATAGATTTTAATGTTTTGACCAACATCTCATCTGAAAAAATGCTTGGATCTATATTTCCTTTCATTTTTGATAGCACAGCTACTTGCTTCTTTTCTGATAGTGTTAAGTAGTTTTCTGGAAAGGTAGTGTCTTTAGCATCTAGTAATTCTTGCACCATATTGGTAAATGCGTTATGATGCACCCTACTATCTTGTCTAATATCTAAAGTGGCAAAATGAAAGCCAAAAATAGATACCTTGTGAATTAAATCATCTAACTCTTCCAAAAACAATGATTTGTGTTCTTGAACAAGAATTTCACGTGCTTTATTTAATTCTTCAAGAAGAATTTTTGATGAAAAGTTAACAACCTTATAGCTTTTTGTAATGTGTTTATTTAGTCTTTTTTCTACTCTAATTAAGATCTCTTCTATTCCTTTAAAGGTAAGTCTCCTTCTTAATTTTCTGATGTCTCTGTGGTAGTTTTTAAGAATCGTCTGGCGCAATCTTTCGGCTACTTTCAGCGTAATTTCTGTGGTAACAAATGGGTTTCCATCTCTGTCACCTCCTGGCCAAAAACCAAGATCTATAATTTCATTGTCTAAAACCTCACCATCGTACACATGTTGTTGTACAAAATTATAGATTGTACTTACAGAATGATACAAGACATTTTCTAGATACCAAATAAGGCTTACAGCCTCATCATATGGTGTTGGTTTTTGTTTTTTGAAAAAGGGAGTTTTTCCCAATTGAGCCAACAAGTTTTTGATAAGCAATAAGTCATCATTTTGTATGGCTTTGTCTAAATCTGTTATAATTCCTAAAACATTACCAGGGTAAAATTGAGTAGGATGTGCTGTAAGTACAATACGAACTTTAAATTCTTTAAGATATTTTTGTAGTTCCTCCTTTTTGTTTTGAGAGAAGGCAGCTTCTTTAGAACTGGTTAAGGTTCCTATACCATCCATATTGTTTACATTTTCAAATTCTGCATCTTCAATAGCATCAAACAACACAATTTGTCTTTCTATATACTGTATAAAACGAAATAATAAATGAATTTTTTCTTCTTCAGTAGGGTTTTCTTGGTATTTTTTAAAGAAATAATCTACGATTTGTGTGGGGTTTTCACCAAGTGAGAATCCCTTTTTACACACGTCGTGAAATAGCGGTAATAACACTCCAGTATTGCTAATAGAATCAAAAGGTAAGGTCATAAATATACTGTTGTATATTTGGTATTTTGAGACTACATTATCATTAAATTTAGAGAGATTCAGTGCGCTAGACATAGGTAAATAATTGAAATGTGAAATTACAAAAAAACCCAATTTAGTACTGATTTCAATCGGTTTTTCTACGAAAACGATGTAAAAAACTGGGTGTTATTTTTCTTTTGGTATACAACGATTCATAGAATATCCAAAAAGAAAACCACCCAACATCCACAAAGGAAATACAATACCTATTTTTTTTAGAGTGATGTCTTCATCATTAAAATAAGGAAAAATAAACGTTAATAGAATAAACATTCCGAACCCCCAAGGTAGGCCAATCTTAAGAATCTGTTTAAGCTTATTTGACATTCTTAAAATTTGTAATTCCTTCTTGCAACCAAGCGAGGTAGGTATCTATATCTGTATATTGTTCTGCCCTATTTAGTAGTTCAAATTCTGAAGTTAGCTGCACATAGTAGGGTTGTGAGGCTGTTTTAAAATTTACTGTTTGAAAGGTAGCCCACTTGTCTCCAACAGTTGTGATCTCTTTTAACTGTCCGTTGGCTCGCTTAAAGTTAAATTGGGCTGTTTTAGGCAATTCCTTTCTGTCATCTACATACAATGAAATTAAAATATAGTCTTCTTTTAGTAGTTTGTAAATGGCAGGGTTACTCCATACATTTTCTTCTACCTTTCTGCAATTAACACAGGCCCAACCTGTAAAATCTAATAAGATGGGTTTGTTTGCTATTTTTGCTGCTGCCAGTCCTTCATCAAAATCTTTATAGCAGTTTAAGCCTAAAGGGCAATCGTTTTCTTGTTCGTATATACTGTAAAATTGAGGAGGTGGGAAACCGCTTAATAAGCTTAAATTCCAGCTTGGAGTTTTAAAAGTTCCTGGAATAAGATAGATGACAAATGCAAGAACTAAGATTCCAAAAGATCCTCTAGAGAATGAGATTTTTTTATCGGCACTGTCGTGTGGAAAGCGTATCTTTTTTAAGATATAAAGTACCAATCCAATAAAAATAACAATCCATATGCCAATAAATACCTCACGTTTTAAGAGATCCCAATGAGCAACCAGATCGGCATTAGATAAGAACTTAAAAGCAAAAGCCAATTCTAAAAACCCAAGAATAACTTTGGTTGTATTTAACCAACCTCCTGAGCTAGGGATAGACTTTAGCCAATTTGGGAATAAGGCAAATAAGGTAAAGGGTAATGCTAAGGCCATTCCAAAACCAGTCATTCCAGCACTCAATTGCATAGCTCCGCCATTTGCAGTTAAAGAACCTGCCAATAGAGACCCTAGAATAGGACCGGTACAAGAGAATGAGACTATAGCTAGGGTTAGGGCCATAAAGAAAATACCAATAAACCCACCAACGTTTGAAGCAGTATCCATTTTATCTCCCCAAGAACTTGGTAAGGTAATTTCATAATATCCAAAGAAAGAAAAGGCAAAGAAAACTAAGATGGCAAAAAAGAAATTATTTAACCATACATTGGTTGAGATGGTGTTTAAAATTTCTGGATTTACACTATCTAAAAAGTGAAAGGGAAGACTTAACAATAGGTAAATAACAACAATACATGAACCGTATAGAATGGCATTGCTAATTCCCTTGGCTTTGGCTTGAGATTGTTTGGTAAAGAATGATACCGTTAAGGGAATCATTGGAAATACACATGGGGTTAATAAGGCTAATAAACCTCCAATAAATCCCAATAAAAAAATGGTAAATAAGCCTTCTTTTTGTTGTTTTTCGTCTGCATCTTGTTCTAAAAGCCCCTTGTTCTTTAACGGAAGTATTAATTGCTCAGAGAGTAGTTTACTTTTCTCATCGAGTTCAACCTCTGCGGTAACGATCGCTTTTCCATCTAAAGAAAAGGTAAAGTCTTCTTCAATTTGGATACAAACCTCTTTACATACCTGTGCAAAAAATGTTAATGTAACATTGGTAATATCTGAATTGGCAAGTTGTATTCGTTGGGTAATAATGGCTTTTTCTTTAAAGAAAATCTCCTCTTTTTCCCATACATCACTGTATTCTTTATAGGTCTTACTTTCTGCTGCTTTGCCAACTAGCTGAAACCCTGTAGCGTTTTTAGCAGCCAAAATTTCCATGGGCAGCGAAGCATCTTCTGGATTGTATTGAGAATACAAATACCATTGGTTTAAAATCGTAACTGTAAAAATTAAATCGTAGGTGTCTTCTGATACTTTCTCAACAGATGTAGAAAAAACAGCAGGATTATTTTCTGTTTGAGCAAAACTCTTGAGGGCAAAAAATAGTACAAAAAGGATTCCTAATTTTTTCATGATAGATACGATATTTTCAATCGATTTTTACTTGTTTTGTTTGCAAGATATCGTCGATCTTGTCTGAGCCCAATTACCCAAATAATATGGTCTTTTGCATCTGCAAGGATCCAAATTTTTTCTTTGTCGAGCAAAGATAATTTATTGTCTTTAAAAAGTTGACTTATTTTCTTACTACCTATCATTCCAGTGGGATACATGGCATCTCCATGATGCCATTTTTTTAGAGATAACGGATAATTCACCAAATCCTTATCAATAATTATTTGCTCCTTGTTTTTAGACGTGTAATCATCTGTGTTTTGAATGGTAAGCTTAATTGGATTTGTAATTTCTGATACTTTCTGGTCTATCAGAATGGGGCCTTTTATAGATTGACTTTTATTGATGGTTGTTAGTATTAGAAAATTCCTGTCTTTTAATAACCTATGTGTATTAGAAAATACTTGTTTGCCTGGTTGCGCAGAAATTAAATCAACAATGTCATTCCATGCAGTAAATCCATATGCTTGCAGAAGTTGATATAGATACGCTTTCTTGTTTGAAAGCTTATCGATTTCTTTACAACTTATTTTAAGTACATCATTTTCGTAAGAAACAACGTTGGCAGAAATATTTTTTACAGCGTCATTTATAATGGACTGACTTTCATTTAAATATTCTATGGTGTTTTGAAAACTTTCTAACACATGTGGATTTAATTCTTTTAAAATAGGAATTACTTTGTGACGTACTTTATTTCTAACATATTTTATGCTAGCATTTGATCTGTCTTCTCTCCAAACAATGCCATTTTTAATGGCAAATAAGGTGATGTCATCTCTAGAAAAAGCCAATAATGGCCTCACAGATTTTTGATTTACAGGAGGAATCCCTGTAAACCCCTCTAAACCACTTCCTCTAGTTAAGTTTATAATAAAAGTTTCTAAATTATCATTGGTATTGTGCGCAGTTAACACATAGTTATACCCTTTTGTGCCAAGGAGTTCATAAAACCAAGTATAGCGTAAATCTCTTGCAGCCACTTGAATAGAAACCTTGTTTTTTTTAGCATATTTTTCTGTTTCAAAAGAAGTTGTATACACAGGAGTTTTAAGTGATTCTGCCAAAGATGTTACAAAGGCTTCATCATCATCACTTTCTTGGCCGCGCAAGTTAAAGTTACAATGGCATAAAGAAAAGTTTAGGTTTAATTGACTGCATAAATGAGCCAGTACAACACTATCTATTCCTCCAGAAATAGCAATAAGTAGTTTGCTGTCCTCTAAAAAAGGAAAGTTTTGATGAAGATGTTGTTTAAATTTCTGTAGCATTTGTGTTACAAAAATATGGAAATTAAAGTTGAGAACTTATCCAGTTTACAACATCTACCAGCATTTCATTTTTGCACAAATCATTGTGTAATTCATGATACCCATTTTCATACAATTTCAGAGTTGCTCTCTTGGCATTTTCAGCAAATTTTTGTGTTCCTCTATAATCGATAATTTTATCACCTGTTCCATGCAGTAATAGTATTTGGATGGTTAGTTGAGATGCATTTTCAATAGCCCATTTTCCAGAATCAATAAACGTTAAAGAGAAGTTAGGGCTAATCTTTGAATGTATTAAAGGGTCATTTATATACCTATCAACTTCTATTTTTTCTCGAGAGATATCATTTGGGTTTATCTCATTACCTAGGGTTACTGAGGGTGCAATTTTTTGCAACAACTTGCCTAGAGCTAATTTAATCTTAGGCGGCTCAAAAGCCAATTTTAAAAAGGGGCTTGTGGCAATAATTCCTTGTAAATGAGTTGATTTTTTGAGAGCATAATTAATTACAGCATTTCCACCCATAGAATGCCCATATAAAAAAATAGGAGTATTGGGGAAAAGTTCCTTTGCTTTTTCTATAATTACAGCAATACTTTCTAATACAGCTTCAAAACTAGGGTTATGACCACGTTTTCCAGTTGTTTTTCCATGTCCAAAATGATCAAAAGCAACTACAGAAAAATCATGTTCATTTAAGGTCTTGGCCACATGCATATAGCGCCCTGAGTATTCACCCATTCCATGTGCCAGAACAACAACTGCTTTTGTGTTTTTTGCTTCCCAATATTGACCAAAAAAAGTGGTGTTATAAATATGAAAATTGAATTCTTTATGAACCATCAGTAGTTTTTTTTAGCCAAATTCTAATACTTTTACGAAGTGATTCCTCTGGTCTTGGTAGAGGAATGGTTTTACCAAATTGTTTACTTCTTTTAAATTTTGAAAATGTAATTTTTAGTTGTTTCCATGCTACTGGATACATTTTTAAAAATGTATTGAATAAGAGTTGCTCTGTAGCTTTTTCAGTAAGACTTTTATACACAGCCTCAAATTTCTCTTCTTGATCTGGAATCATAGTTCGTTAGAATTTGTTAAAACAAATTGCATTGCCCTTGCTTTTAATAAACACTCTTCATATTCTTTTTCAGGAAAAGATTTTGCCGTTATAGCACTTCCTACCGAAAATGAAAGATACTTTTTTTCTGCATCATATAAAATACTTCTGATCACTACATTAAAATCGAAATCTCCAGATGGAGTAAAATATCCCACAGCACCTGAATACAAACCTCGTTTGGTTTCCTCTAAGCTTTCAATAATTTTCATGGCAGATATTTTTGGAGCTCCTGTCATACTTCCCATTGGAAAAGTATCTTTAATGACATCTACAAGATGAACATCCTCCTTTATTTCAGAAACTACTGTAGAGATCATTTGATGCACCTGTTTAAATGAAAAAACTTTACATAATTCCTCTACTTGTACACTTCCTTTTGTAGCAGATTTAGATAAATCATTTCTAACTAAATCTACAATCATAATATTTTCTGATCGTTCTTTAGTGTCTTTTGATAAGGCTGTAGCAGTTTTCTGATCTTCTAAACGATCTTCAAAACGTTTGGCAGTTCCTTTAATGGGTTGTGAAATAATCTTACGCCCTTCTTTCTTTAAGTATCTTTCCGGAGATGAACAAAGTAAAAATTGATGATCTATTTTAAAAAATGTGGCAAATGGCGCCTCAGAGATAGTATTTAAATCTTCATAAATATGCAGTGGATTGATACGGGTGTTTTCTGCATAAAATTCCTGACAAAAATTAGCTTCGTAAATAACACCTTTATGAATGTGTTCTAGAATTTTGTCTACTTTTTGATGGTAGTCTTTTTTTGAAATCCGTGATTTAATTTCAATTTTTTTCTCACTTAGATGACTACTTTGTGGTGTCAATGCAATGTTACAAATTGCTTTAAAGTCTGTGTCAATTTCATCATCAACCATTGTTAGATATTGAAATTCTATTTGATTGTTTTTTATGAATAGAATTTTTTGTGGTTGAAAGAAAAACAACTCAGCAAATCCTAAATCATTAACATTTGAGGATGTTAAATTTTCAGTATCATTTTTTACATCATAACTGAGGTAGCCAAATAAATAATCTTGTGTGATAGATTGGTATTCCTTTAGTTTTTCAAATGCATGTTCTGCATCTGTTTGAATACTTGTAAATTCCTCAATAGCAAGAATAGCATCAAAATTACTGTGTTCTTGGTTATGTTTGTTAGAATCTAACCAAACAGCAGTCTCGAATTGTTGTGCCCATCTCAATAATTTTTCATTGAGATTTGAAACAGTTTCTTTTGAGAAAGTACGTATTGTTCTTTGCATTTTGAGGCTAAAAATACAATACTTATTGGTCAGAAATAGTCATTTCTTTAGAATTTGAAAAAGTTTTAAAATGTTTTTCCAAACGTAAATTGAATTGGTACTGCTACCCCCGCATTTTGAGTAAAAATATTACCGTTTGAATAATGCATAATTCTAAGCTCTGCATTGTATTTTCTTTTTTTTCCAAAGAAAATTCCTAAACCCATCATATCTTGATAGGTAATTTTAGGACCAGTATTTAAATTATCTAAATTATCTTTTGTTAACAATGTTGGTCCTATAAGCGAGTAATTAGTATACATATCAAAATCCTTTCTTCTCATTAAATAAAAACGAATAGTTGGAAAAATAGAGAAAGCTAGCACTTTCTCTCTTGTTGCCTCTGTATTAATAGCAGTAACACTAATACCCCAATCCAAAGAAAAAATCTTTTCTGTTCTAAACGCTAATCTTTGATAGGTCACAGAAAAAGAGTTTTCTGCTTTTACTTCTCCAACCCAAAAAACTGGAATTCCAAAACTTTCAAAGTTACCAACCTTTAAACTCATTCCAAAAAAGCGATTTACTCCAAAACCAATTTTGCTAGTTCCGTATCCGATTTGAATTGTATTTTCTGGAAAGAAATATCCATTTCTTTCATATTTACCAACAGTTTCTATAGGTAATTTTTGAATATGATATTCAAAACCAACAGAAGCTTGAGAAATAGAAGGTTGATTTTCTTTTACTGATTTAGGTAAAAATGTTCCGTTTAAATTCAATCTAAATTTATCATTTAACTTATAGTTTAAGCCAAATCCATACAACAAAGACGCGAAACGGGTATCAGAATATATTACTTTTTCATTTATTGAAAAACCAACTCTTGTAACGTTTGCAATACCAGTTTCGCCATAAACAGAAAGTTTTTTGTTTAAACTTATGTTTTTTTTTATTGATAAAGACCATGCATTTATCCAAACACTCCTATCATAACCTATATTATTTACGTTGTCATATTTAAACCATTCTGCAGGTCTCATTGTGCCAAATTGAACTGCTAAATTTGGTTGAATTTTGTAACCTAATAACATTCTTCCAGAAAAATAATTTCTAGAAAAAGTTTCAGTGGTGTAGCCATCAATTAAATTTTGATTGGAAAAAGGATAGAATATACCGCCAAAATTTATGCTGTAATAAGATTTTGATAAAAAATTAGTGGGTTGAGTTTTAGGATCAGATTTCTCTTGACTTATTAAATTTGAACAAATAAAGAAAGTAAAAAATAGGGTAGCAATTTTTGTCATGTGTTAAAAATAAGAAACTTTGTGAAAAGAGAAAGAATCTCATAAAGGTTACTTTTAAATAGGATTAATGGAAAGATTAAAAAAAAATTTTTGGCACAAATCAAATTTAATTAATTAAATATCCTAAGTTTAAACTATCAAAAACATAAAAATTAGTTACCTATATTTGAAGTCATAACTTTATATTAAAATGAGTATTAAAAAAGCACAACAGCAAGTAGATCAATGGATTCAAAATCACGGTGTTAGATATTTTAATGAATTAACCAATATGGCTCAGCTAACCGAAGAAGTAGGAGAGGTTGCCAGAATAATAGCCAGAAGATACGGAGAGCAATCAGAGAAACAATCAGACAAAGGAAAAGATCTGGGAGAGGAACTGGCAGATGTATTATTTGTTGTTTTATGCTTAGCCAACCAAACAGGAATTAATTTAGAGGAATCTTTCAATAAAAAGTTAGAGATTAAAGCTAAACGAGATCATAATCGTCATCAAAATAATAAAAAACTTCAATAATATGGCCTTCTCTGAAAATATTAAAAAATCTTTTTTTTGGTCAAATACAATTAAAATTGGAATTGTATTTGTTTTCTTTTTAAGTATAGTTTCTCTTCTTTTAAATAGTTTTTCAGATATTTTTTCAGGTAACTGGCAGGCAGTTTTAGAACAAAACTTTAGCAATCAATTATGGAAACGTTTTTTTTCTACTAAAGTTATAGCAGGTTTTGTTTATGGAGTCTATGTATCAAATAAGAATATGAAATAAAGGAATCTTTAAAAAGAGTTTCTATTACTCATAAAAAAAGCGACTATTGGTCGCTTTTTTTATAAGTAAAAAACAAATTAGTCTAATTGAATTAAATCAATCTGACTGTCTTTTACTTTTTGATTTAGAACTTTTACTTTTATTTTGAAGAGATCATACAATTTTGATAATTGATTGTCTATTTCTTGAGTTATTTCATTTTTAAAATTAATAGCTTGCTCAGTAGGAGCGTAACTTCCAATTCTAGTTAAAGAATTAAGATGTGCTAATTTATTATTTAGTCTAATTGGAAAATTTAAAGGATCTTGATTACTCTTACTTTTTGTTTGGTATAGAGTTTCTTCTATAACTGTCATCTCTTTAAGTAAGCTATCTGCATAGTCTAATAATTCTGAATACTTTAATTTATCACTTATTGATTTTTGTAAAGAAGTTACTTGTGCTCTTACTTTCTTAACGTTTTTTAGTGCTTTGTGAATTTCTGTTACTTTAGTATTAATATCATTTATAAAATTAAATTGAGCAGTAGCATCTGCTAGACTAGTTTCTGAAATTGGATTCTTTAGAATTGTAAAGTTTTGAGATTTAGTTGTTTCACCTACTTGTAAAGAAACTTTATAATTACCAGGTAAAGCCATTGGTCCATTTAGTGAAGCCCACCACAAGATCATATCTTTTACTTTTTCTGCTCCTGGGTACATCATGTCCCAGTAAAAAATGTTATTTCCGTTTTCTGTATTTAGTTTAGCTTCTTTTTTTTCTTTGTTGGGTTTTGTACTAAACGTTTTAATTAATTGATCATTGCTGTCAAAAATTTGAATGGATACCACTTCTTTTTTATCTTTTTCTTTGATAAAATAGTTGATAGCAACTCCGCCAGGATGATTAGTACCAGCAGTTTTTGAAGTTCTGCTATTTCCCCCAGACATTCTATAACTATCTTGGGGTTTAAATAAAATAACATCATCTTTTGTTATGCTAGTATTTAATTGATGAAAAGGAGTTAAGTCATCAATCATCCAAAAAGATCTTCCCTGTGTTGCCGCAATGAGATTGTCATTTTTAATAGCTAAATCAGTAATGGGAACAATAGGTAAATTCAACTGAAATTTTTTCCAATTATTTCCATCATCAAAAGAAATATACATTCCTCTTTCAGTCCCTGCATATAACAAACCTTTACGCTTTGGGTCTGCTCTTAAAGCACGAGTAAAGTCTTCAGGGCCAATTCCATTTGTAATTAGCTTCCACGATTTTCCATAATTTTCAGTTTTGTATACATAAGGTAGGTAATCTCCAGATTTATATTTTGTTCCAACTATGTAGGCACCTCCCTTAGTAAATGGATCTATCTCTATACAATTAATCATCATCCATTCTGGCATTTTTTTTGGAGTTACATTAGTCCAATTTTTTCCACCATCTTTGGTAACATGAACCAAACCATCGTCTGAACCTGTCCAAATTAATCCGTCTTCTTGCCTCGATTCATTTACAGCGAAAATAGTTGCATAATATTCTACACCTGTGTTGTCTTTTGTAATTGGTCCACCAGAAGATTTTAGAGTACTAGGGTCATTTCTTGTTAGATCTGGGCTTATAATTTTCCATGATTGCCCCTCGTTTGTAGTCATATGCAAATGATTTGATGCTGCATATAATTTATTTTTATGATTTGGAGAGAACATGATTGGGAAATTCCACTGAAAACGATATTTAAAATCTTCAGCACCATGCCCCATTGGGTCATCTGGCCATACGTTAATTGCTCTTGTTTCTCCAGTTGTATGATTTTGTCTTGTTAATAAACCACCATAGCTTCCTCCATAAACAATATCATTATTTGATGGATCAATTGCTAAATGAGCACTTTCTCCTCCAGCTGTAGACTCCCAGTCAGATTCCCCTATAAACCTACCCTGTGTTCTATGGGCAATTCTAACAGTAGAATTATCTTGTTGAGCTCCATAAATACGGTATGGAAAATGATTGTCTGTGGTAACTCTGTAAAACTGTGAAGTTGGTTGATTTTTATAGGTACTCCAATTAATACCTGCATCAAAAGAAACTTGAGCACCACCATCATCACCAATAATCATTCTTTGGTTATCTTCTGGAGCTATCCATAAATCATGATGATCCCCGTGAGGAGCATTAAAAGTTTTATAGGTTTTTCCTCCATCTGTGGATTTATGATATCTAACATTTAATACATATAAAATATCCTCATCTTGTGTGTCTGCATACAAGCGTGTGTAGTACCATGCTCGCTGACGTAGCTTTCTTTCATTGTTAATTAATTTCCAAGTTCTGCCTGCATCGGTAGATTTATAAACCCCACCTTTTTCATTTTCAATTAATGCCCATACAATATCTGAATTTACTGGAGATACGGTAACCCCACTAATTCCCCAGATTCCCCCAGGAAGTCCTTTGTTAGTAGATATATTAGTCCAAGTTTCACCTTCATCAGTACTTTTCCATAAAGCAGAACCATCACCTCCACTAGACAAGCTGTATGGGGTTCTTCTAATATTCCAAGTAGTGGCATATAAAACTCTCGAGTTATTTGGATCTATAATCAAATCAACAACACCAGCATCTTTATTTGCAAATAATTTTTTATTCCATGTTTTTCCACCATCAACAGATTTATAAACTCCTCTTTCTTCAGTAGATTTATATAAATCTCCAAGTACCCCAGCAAAAACAATATCTGGATTCTTGGGATGAATACGAACTCTTGGAATATGTCTGGCATTCTTTAACCCCATGGGTTCCCATGTTTTTCCTGCATTTTCTGATTTCCAAATACCATCTCCTGAAGAAACATTACCGCGTACTGTTTTTTCACCATTCCCAACATAAATCACATTGTTATCCCATTCACTTACAGCCACTGAACCAACAGATCCTCCAAAGAAACCATCGGAGATGTTCTCAAAAGTATTCCCTGCATCTGTAGTTCTCCATACGCCACCCCCAGTTGAGCCAAAATAAAATAAATTAGCTTTTCCAGCCACACCTGTTACAGCAGCACTTCTTCCTCCTCTGAAAGGACCAATATTTCGCCATTCTGTTGCTTTATAATAATCCTCAGAATATTTGGTAGAACTCTTTTGAGCATTAACTTTGTAGTTTTCAGAAAAAAGAAAACATAAGATGACAAAAAATATTTTTTTCATTTTTGTTTATTTTTGGAGCATAAATTTAAGAATTTAAAATGAGACGGAGTAAATTATGAAAATTTGTATTAAAGACATTGATAATGAGCAAATTATAGAGAGTATTTTTATATCTGGATCTAAAAGTGAATCTAATAGATTGCTCATTTTACAGAAATTATTTGATGGTATAAATATCAATAATTTATCGGATTCAGATGATACACATCATTTACAACATGCTCTTTTTACAAATGATACTTCTATTAACATTGGTCATGCTGGAACAGCAATGAGATTTTTAACTGCTTTTTTTGCTACGCAGTCCAATAGAACAGTTGTTTTATCAGGTTCTGAGAGAATGCACCAAAGGCCTATCAAAATTTTAGTTGATGCATTGAGAAGTTTGGGGGCTGAGATTACATACACCGAAAAAGATGGATTCCCCCCTTTACAAATTAGAGGGAAAAAACTCATAAAAAATAATGTAAAAATCAATGGAAATATTAGTAGTCAATATATCTCTGCCTTATTGCTAATTGCTGCTAGTTTACCTAATGGTTTAAGTATTCAACTGTTAGGGGATATTACTTCTATTCCTTACATTAAAATGACTTTATCATTACTAAATAGAGTAGGTGTTTCTACTAATTTCGAAGGTCAATACATTCATGTAAAGCCCTATGTAAAACGAAAGGAACAAGAATTAGTAGTGGAGTCGGATTGGAGTTCTGCTTCCTATTTTTACTCTATTATAGCTTTAAGTAAAGTTGGCTCAGAGATAGGATTATCATCTTACAGTAAAGAAAGTTTACAAGGAGATTCAGTCCTAGCTGAAATTTATCTTCATTTTGGTGTTGAAACTTCTTTTAAAGAGAATAGTATTCTTCTTAGAAAAACTAAAGAATCTAGTAAAGACCTTTTAAAAATTGATTTAAACAAGGCGCCCGATATAGCTCAAACTATTGCTGTAACTTGTTTTGGGTTAGGAATTTCATGTAACCTAAATGGTCTTCATACTTTAAAAATTAAAGAAACAGACAGGCTTGAAGCGTTGCAAAAAGAATTATCTAAACTTGGAGCAACTATCTCGGTAACAGATGATAGCTTAGATCTAAAAGCTAGCTCTAAAATAAACTCTAATATTTCTATTGAAACCTATAATGACCATAGAATGGCAATGGCATTTACACCACTAGCAATAAAAACACCAATTCAAATATTAGATGCAGGAGTTGTAACCAAATCATATAGAAATTTTTGGGAAGATATGCAGCAAATTGGTTTTCAGTTCAATGAACTCTAAATAATATTGTCAAACACTTGACAACCCCTATTTTCAAATCGTATATTTGCCGCCGTTACCACAAAAAATAAATCAATACTAAGGACATATGAAATTATCCCATTTTAATTTTGAATTACCAGAGGAATTATTAGCAGAGTATCCTGCAGAGCACAGAGATGAATCTCGCTTGATGGTTTTGAATCGTAAAGAACAAACAATTGAACACAAAATGTTTAAAGATGTAATTAACTATTTTGACGAAGGTGATGTTTTAATGTTAAATAACACTAAGGTTTTTCCTGCTAGAATGTTTGGTAATAAAGAAAAAACTGGTGCTAGAATTGAAGTGTTTTTATTACGTGAGCTCAATGCTGAAAATAGATTATGGGATGTGTTGGTAGACCCAGCAAGAAAAATTAGAATTGGAAACAAACTTTTCTTTGGAGAGGATGATAGTTTAGTTGCAGAGGTTATAGACAATACAACTTCAAGAGGGCGTACATTACGTTTTTTGTATGATGGTGGTTATGAAGAGTTCAGGGAAAAGCTATTAGAACTTGGAGAAACACCGTTACCTAAATACATTAAAAGGGGTGTAGAAGATTCTGACAAAGAACGTTATCAAACGATATTTGCAAAAAATGAGGGAGCTGTTGCTGCACCTACTGCAGGATTACATTTTTCTAAACATTTAATGAAACGTTTGGAAATCAAAGGAGTAGATTTTGCTGAATTAACACTTCATGTAGGTTTAGGAACCTTTAGTCCAGTTGAGGTCGAAGATTTATCTAAGCACAAAACAGATTCGGAAAAAATTATTATTCCTTCTGGCACTGCTAATTTAATAAATGATGCTATAGTTAGTAAAAGAAAAATTTGTGCCGTTGGAACAACGGTAATGCGTGCAGTAGAGTCTTCTGTTTCTGCGAGTGCTAGACTAAATAGCTATAATGGATGGACCAATAAATTTATTTTTCCTCCGTATGATTTTAGTATTGCTAATTCAATGATTACAAATTTCCATTCACCCAAATCAACTTTAATGATGATGGCAGCCGCTTTTGCAGGATATGATTTTCTGATGGAGGCTTATAAAATAGCTGTTAAAGAAGAATATAAGTTTCATACTTATGGGGACGCTATGTTAATTATTTAATTATAAAATTAATTTATAATAAAAGCCTCTTAGCTAAGCTAAGAGGTTTTTGTATTTTTACAAAATCAATTGATAAGAGTATAAAAGCGCCCAATGAACTCAAAGAAAAAAGATATAAGATCGCTCACCAAAGAACAATTAAGAGATTTCTTTGTAAAAAATGGAGACAAAGCTTTTAGAGGTAATCAAGTATATGAATGGCTTTGGAATAAATCTCTACACACCTTTGAGGATATGACCAATATTTCTTTGGAGACTAGAACAATGTTAGAAGAAAATTTTGTCATAAATCACATAGAGGTAGATTCCATGCAACGAAGTAAAGATGGAACCATTAAAAATGGTATTCGATTGCATGATGGATTAATTGTAGAGTCTGTGTTAATACCTACAGAAAAAAGAACAACAGCATGTGTTTCTAGCCAGGTTGGATGCAGTTTAGATTGCCGTTTTTGTGCTACTTCCAGATTAAAAAGAATGCGAAACTTGAATCCTGATGAAATTTATGATCAAGTAGTTGCCATAGACAAACAAAGTCAATTATATCACAATCATAGATTAACCAATATTGTATTTATGGGAATGGGAGAACCATTGATGAATTATAATAATGTTATAAAATCAATTGATAAAATAACCTCCTCAGAAGGATTAGGAATGTCTTCAAAGCGTATTACTGTGTCAACATCAGGTGTTCCAAAAATAATAAAGAAGATGGCAGATGATCAAGTAAAATTTAATCTAGCTGTTTCTTTACATTCTGCTATCGATAAGGTTAGAACTTCTATTATGCCATTTAATGAAACATTTCCACTTCATGATTTGGCAGAATCATTAATATACTGGTATGAAAAAACTCAGCGTCATGTTACTTATGAGTATGTAGTTTGGGATGGTATAAATGACAAAAAAGAGGATATCAAAGCATTGATTAATTTTTGTAAACATATTCCTTGTAAAGTTAATTTGATTGAATACAATCCTATTGATGATGGAGAATTTCAACAAGCTAGTTCAAGAGTTATAGATAACTACATATCTAACCTTGAAATGCATGATATTGTTGTAAATGTGAGAAGATCTAGAGGAAAGGATATAGATGCAGCATGTGGTCAATTAGCGAATAAATCTTAGCATGCTTCTGTAGATATATTTTATAAATTTGTAATCATTTATGAAGATAGTAGAGGAAATAAAAAAACCCATCCAAAAGGAGATGGAACTCTTTGAAAAAAAATTCAAAGACTCTATGATATCTAAAGTTCCATTACTCAACAGAATTACATACTACATAGTTAGAAGAAAAGGAAAGCAAATGAGACCAATGTTTGTTTTTTTAGTAGCTAAAATGGTTTCTGACGGTGGTTTCGATCAACGAACCTATAGAGGTGCTTCTGTAGTAGAGTTAATTCATACAGCAACTCTTGTTCATGATGATATTGTAGATGATAGTAATAGAAGAAGAGGTTTTTTCTCAATTAATGCACTTTGGAAAAATAAGATTGCAGTTTTAGTAGGGGATTATTTGCTGTCTAAAGGCTTGTTACTTTCAATTGATAATGAAGATTTTGATTTATTAAAATTAATTTCCATAGCTGTTAGAGAAATGAGTGAAGGAGAATTATTACAGATAGAAAAAGCAAGAAAATTAGATATTACTGAAGATGTTTATTATGAAATAATCCGTCAGAAAACAGCCACACTAATTGCAGCTTGTTGTGGTATTGGAGCGGCATCAGTTGGTGCCAATCAGGATACTATTCAACAAATGAGAAAATTTGGACAATATATAGGAATGGCATTTCAAATAAAAGACGATTTATTTGACTATTCTGAAGAAAAAATTGGGAAGCCCACTGGGATAGATATTAAAGAACAAAAAATGACTCTTCCTTTAATTTACACATTAAACAATTGCTCCAAAAAAGAAAAAGCGTGGTTAATTAATTCTATTAAAAAACATAACAAAGAAAAAAAACGTGTAAAACAAGTAATTGAATTTGTAAAAAAAAGTGGAGGAATAGAGTTTACAATAAAAAAGATGCACGATTACAAAACAAAAGCATTGACTATTCTTAGTAATTTTGAAGATTCTGATTACAAATCTTCTTTGATTAAAATGATTGATTATGTGGTAGAGCGAAAAATCTAAAGACTAAGTAATTCTTCAACAAAATCTCTTTTGTTAGACAATCTTGGTACTTTATGTTGCCCACCTAGCTTTCCTTTTTTCTTTAACCATGAATAAAATAATCCTTTTCTTACACTATGAACTTTTGGCATTACTAAGGTCATATTATTATATCGCTTGGCCTCATAATCTGAATTAATAGATTTTAAAGCATTGTCTAGTAGTTCTGTAAAGTATTCCAAATTATCTGGAGCACTCGCAAATTCAATAACCCATTCATGACTACCTTTTACTTTTCCATCCATAAAAATTGGTCCTACTGTATAATCTGTTATTGTTGTCTTAGTTTTTGAACAAGCTAATTTTAGTGCCTCCTCAGCATTTTCTATAATTAACTCTTCACCAAATACATTAATATGGTGCTTTGTTCTTCCTGTAATTCTTATTCTGTATGGGTTTAGTGAAGTGAATTTAATGGTATCTCCTATAAGATACCTCCATAAACCACCATTGGTAGTAATTACAACAGCATAATTTTCATGAAGTCTTACTTTGGATAGTGGGATAGCTGTAGAAGTTTCTCCATCATAATCATTCATTGGTATAAATTCATAAAAAATACCATAATCTAGCATTAATAATAAATCTAAACACCCATTGATATCCTGTAATGCAAAGAATCCTTCTGATGCATTGTAAGTTTCGTAATATTTAAAATCCTTTTTGGGAATTAACTTTTTATACTGCTCTCTGTAGGGATTAAAATTTACCCCTCCATGAAAATACACCTCTAAATTTGGCCACACCTCTAAAATATGATCTTTCCCAGTTTTTTCTAACACTTTATTCAAAAGAACTAACATCCATGAGGGCACTCCCACTAGACTTGTAATATCTTCATTAATAGTTTCACTGATTATTGCTTCCATTTTTGTTTCCCACTCACTCATTAGAGCTACTTCTTGACTGGGAGCTGAGCTAAAGTCTGCCCAAAAAGGCATATTTTCAATGATAATAGCTGATAAATCTCCAAAGTATGAATTATTGTCCTCATAAACAGCAGCACTTCCACCTAGACGTAACCCTTTTCCATTAAAAAGTCTAGTTTCTTCATTGTTGTTGATGTATAAACAAAGCATATCTTTTCCAGCTTTTAAATGACAATCTTCAATTGCCTCGTCACTTACTGGTATAAATTTACTTTTAGCATTAGTAGTTCCACTAGACTTTGCAAACCATTTAATTTTTGTTGGCCAAAATAAGTTTTGTTCTCCTTTTCTACAGCGCTCAATTAAAGGCTCTATACTTTCGTATTGTTGAATAGGGACTCTAAGAGCAAAATCTTCATAGGACTTGATTGATAAAAAATCATATTTCTTCCCAAATTCTGTATTTTTAGCTACTTGAATCAAACCAAAAAGAAGTTCATTTTGAACATCTACAGGATACTTTATGAATAATTCCATCTGATGCTTTCTTTTTTTGAGAAACCAAGAAATAATGGAGTTAACAAATGGAATTGCCATAACGATTTTAAGTTTAATAAATTGATTTTTCCGTAAGTTTGTGAGGTACTTACAATACAAAGTTAAAAATAGAAAAATATTTTAGATGCAATACCAAGGAGTTTTAAAAAAAATGATAACAGAAAATAGTCATATAGTTCAATACTATTTAGATTTAAAATCTGATTTTATTAATATGAATCAATTGTTAAACAGAAACCTAGAAATTGCTTTCGTGAAGTATAGATGTATGAATTGTCATATTGAAAAAGAAATTTATCGTCAAGGATTTTGTAAAAACTGTTTTTTTGATATACCAAGTGTAGGAGATTGGATCATGAGGCCAGAGTTAAGTAAGGCTCATTTAGGAGAAGAAGATAGGGATTTAGCCTATGAAAAATCTGTTCAACTACAACCTCATATTGTATATTTAGCAAATTCAAGTAACGTAAAAGTTGGGGTTACAAGGAAACAACAAGTACCAACTAGATGGATAGACCAAGGGGCGCATGAAGCTATTGAAATTGTAGAAGTTCCTAACAGATATTTAGCAGGAATTACTGAAGTAGCACTAAAAGCTCATGTGGCAGACAAAACTAATTGGAGAAAAATGTTGAAAAATGATATTGAAGAGGTAGATTTAAAATCATGGCAACATAAATTAAAAGCATTCATTCCGGAGGAGGCACAAGAATATTTTATTGAAAATAATTCTGAAACACAAATTAATTTCCCTGTTCATCAATATCCTGAAACTCCCAAAAGTTTAAATATTGCAAAAGAACAAAGTTACACAGGGAAATTAGTAGGTATAAAAGGACAGTATTTGATTTTTGAAGATCAGAAAGTATTCAATATTAGATCTAATGAAGGAATAGTAGTAAGATTAACTATAAATTAAATGCAGATTACAAAAAACACTCTAAATAATTATGAAAAACTCTAATTTCCTTAAAGTAGCTTTAGCACAAATCTCTCCTATTTGGTTAAATAAAAAACAAACTATTCAAAAAATAGAAAATACAATTATAGATGCCTCTAAAGAAAAAGCAGAGTTAATTGTCTATGGAGAGGCTTTGCTACCAGGTTATCCATTTTGGATTGGTTTAACAAATGGTGCAGAATGGAATTCATCTGTTCAAAAAGAAATTCATGCACATTACGTGCAAAATTCAATTACTATAGAAAAAGGGGAATTAGATACTATTTGTAATCTAGCAAAAGAACATCATATTTCAGTTTATCTAGGAATTATAGAACGTGCTCAAAATAGAGGAGGGCATAGTATTTACGCTTCCTTAGTATATATTAATCAAGAAGGAGAGATAAAATCTGTGCATAGAAAATTACAGCCAACCTATGATGAGCGATTAACTTGGGCCCCAGGAGATGGGCATGGGTTACAAGTTCATCCATTAAAAAACTTTACAGTTGGTGGTTTAAACTGCTGGGAAAATTGGATGCCATTACCTAGAGCAGCCTTATATGGTCAAGGAGAAAATTTACATGTAGCTGTATGGCCAGGGAGTGATCATAATACCAAAGACATTACTCGTTTTATAGCCAGAGAATCTCGTTCTTTTGTTATTTCTGTCTCAAGTTTGATGCATAAATCAGATTTTCCAACAGATACACCACATTTTGATAAAATCATAAAAAATGCTCCTGAAACTCTAGTAAACGGAGGGTCTTGTATCGCAGGACCAGATGGTGAATGGATTTTAGAACCGGTAATTAACAAAGAAGGATTATTTTATGAAACATTAGATTTCTCTAGAGTGTTGCAAGAGCGCCAGAATTTTGATGTGGCTGGCCATTATTCAAGGCCAGATATTACTAAACTACACGTAAATAGAGACCGTCAGAGTACTGTTGTTTTTGAGAATTAATTTCTTTTCGATTCTATTACCTGTTGTATAATTTTTTCAACACCAAAACTATTATGACTATCCGTCATAAAACGAGCTATTTTTTTAACATCTTCATGAGCATTTTTCATTGCATAGCTGTGGTGAGCAGACTCAAGCATTTCGAGATCATTTAGATAATCACCAAATACCATAGTTTCCTGTGGAGTAATTTTCATTTCGTTTTGAAGATATTTAATAGCAGTGCCTTTATTTGAGTTTTGGTTAGAAATATCTAACCAATTTTTACCTGATATTTTTAATAAAAAAGTTTCTTCAAACTGCTTAACAGACGGATAAATAAATTCCTCTGAAGATTCTGGATGATACAAAGCAATTTTGATAATTGGATTCTTATGTGGTATGGTGGTTAGATCTTTTACTTTTTCATGTTTGCTATAATATTCTTGAAACATGTTAATAAAATTTTGATTTTTAGATTCAATAAAAGCTGAGTTTTCCCCACATAAAATAATAGAGGTATTATTTATATTCCTCAATGCAGGAATTAATTTAATTACTTTATTGGTGTCAAATGTTTGTAAAAGAAGTGTTTTTTGTTGTCTTTTAATGACCCCTCCATTTTCACCAACAATAGTAATTTCATTCAATATTGGATGAAGTTTTTGTGCGATACTGTTATACTGTCTGCCGCTAGCAGCTACAAAATGAATTCCTAGCTCTTTAAGTTTATGAAACTGTTTAAAAAACAATTGACTAACCTCTTCTCTTGAATTAAGTAATGTTCCATCCATATCAGAAACAATTAGTTTCACATTTGATAAATCCATATTAGATATTTTAAATTAAAAGTAAGAGAATCATTTTTTAAAAAATCAATCATAGGTCATTCTCTTGATAAAGAACCTTTTTTTAGTTGAATAATTTCCCAAAATAGGAAACCATACACCAGAAGGTATTCTAAAGCTATTAGCCATAAGTTTTCTTGCCAAGAATTATTTGCATATGCTTGATAACTAAGAATTATAACAATACTCCATGCTATTGGATACTTGTATTTTGTAAAAACCGATAACAATACTAAGCTTGCAATATACCACGGATGAACGGTTGTAGCCATAAAATAATAAAAAGTAAGCCCTAACAACATTGCGGTGAACAATTGTTGAGGGGAGTTATTTTTTCTCAAGAATGTAATAACAACTATAAATACAACAGTGATTATTGGTAAAATTTTTCCAATAATAGCTATTTCATTCCATCCTCTAAACAAGTATCCAATTTCCCTTGCGATATAATAAACACTCGCATTAAATTCAAAATTTTGAAACCATAATCCAACAGAGCTTAGATAGTTGTCAAGTAAATTTGAAGAAAGGAAAGGAAGAAATAATAGCATATTTATTCCAATGATAATGGCTCCAAAAGAGAAAAAGTTTAAAATTCCTTTACTTTTTCCATCTTTGGTAAACCACTGATAAAAAAGAGGTATAAATAATAATGGAATTAATTTTACAGATACAGAAAGTCCAAAAATAAATGCAGACCAAATCCATTTCTTTTGAAGTAATAAATACAAACTCCAAACCAAGAAAAATAACATAACAGCTTCAAAGTGAAGGTTGCCAGTTAATTCAATGATAATAAAAGGATTTAAAGCATATAAAAAGATATGATGTAATGGGATCTTTAGTTTTTCCAATATCTTTTTTCCAATATAAATAATGCCAATATCAGCAAGTATAATTTGTAATCGCATTACTACAACAGACCACAGGATACTTGTTTTTGCAAAAATTGCTGCAATAACAAAGCTTAGTTGATTTAAAGGAGGATAATTTGTGTAATGACTCCCATTTAAACTTCCCATGCCATTATATAAATCAATTGCTTGATTTATTGGGTAGGCTTCGTTTTTAATAAAGGTTTCTGGTAAAGATTCATAAGGGTTGATTGCCTCAAAAATCATTCTTCCATCCCATATAAATCGATAAAAGTCTTGAGATAAGTTGGGAATAGCAAATAAAAATATCAACCTAAACAAAATAGAAAGAGCTAATAGTAGTGAAAAATTATTTTTTTCAGTAGTAATTAGATACCAAAAAACAATACATAAAATTAAGTATTGGACTGTCAGCTGAAAATAATTTGTTCGATCTAAGAAATAGCCTGTTATGAAGTAACAGATAATACCAATACTTATAGCGATAACAGCTCTATTTTTTTGCGATAAAAACATAGACTAAGTTTTAGTAAAAATAGACTTGTAAAAAACATATCCAAAACCAAAAAATAACATCAAGTGAAAAGGTAATAAACCAAAGTCTCCTTCTAAGTTTCCAACTACAAATGCACTGTACATCCCAAAGGCAAAATACAGGGTTAAAATTCCTTCAATAATTACATTTAAAGAAACTTTTTTTCGAATGTATTTGTTCTTTCTCCAGGAATCTTTTGTATTATTTATATTAAATTTTGGAGTTCTTACAAATTCACTTTTTTTACCTAAATGCCCTTCCAAAACAGCTATTGTGTTATGCAAAGAGAATCCCATTGCCAAAGAAAAAAAAGTAAAAAATGTGCCTGTATATTTTACGAAGTTTTTAATCCCTCCACCGTAACTCTTTTTAAACATATACCAATAACAGATAAAAAAGATAATGGAGCTTACAACAAAGAAACTCATCATGTAGAAGTATGATCTTAAATGTGGATATTCATTTTTAATATACAACATAGGAATACTTAATACAGCCACTAATAAAATCATGAAAAACATAGAGCTATTTAGAAGATGTAATACACTATGAATTTTTGTTTTTATGGAAATATCATTGTTTAACAAAACACGTTTTACCATTTTTTGAAAATTTTCTGCACCACCTTTATTCCATCTAAATTGTTGAGATCTAGCAGCACTAATAATAATTGGTAATTCTGCAGGAGTTTTTACCTCTTCCAAAAACTTAAACTTCCATTTTTTTAATTGAGCTCTGTAGCTAAGATCTAAATCTTCAGTTAAAGTATCTCCCTCCCAATTTCCTGCATCTATGATGCATTTTTTTCTCCAAACACCTGCTGTTCCATTAAAATTTATAAAATGTCCTTTGGTGTTTCTGCCAACCTGTTCTAGAGTAAAATGAGCATCTAAAGCAAAAGCTTGTATCTTAGTTAAGGTAGAATAATCTCTGTTGAGATGCCCCCAACGAGTCTGAACAACTCCAATTTTGTTATCCTTAAAATAGGGGATGGTTTTTAATAACCAATCCTTTTGAGGTAAAAAATCAGCATCAAAAATGGCAATAAATTCTCCTTTCGCAATTTTTAAGCCTTCCTTTAAT
Source organism: Flavobacterium sp. (assembly GCA_015665265.1). Lineage (GTDB taxonomy): Bacteria > Bacteroidota > Bacteroidia > Flavobacteriales > Flavobacteriaceae > Polaribacter. Next base: position 73,427 of record JADFAM010000043.1, on the reverse strand, counting down.
GCTCCTGCTTTGAACCCTTTTCTATTAGTCCTTTGAATATGTTGAATATCTATTCCGGTCTTTTGAAGTTCGTTAATTTGTTGTTTGGTGGTTACAACAGATTCGTCAGTAGAGTCATCTAATACCTGTATTTCTATTTTTTCTTTTGGGTACTCTAACTTTACGATATTATCTAGTAAACGTTTCATGACATATAACTCATTGTAGACGGGAAGTTGTATAGTAACCAAAGGAATTTCATTTGAATTTAAAAAATCAAATTTGGGAGAATCATCTACTTTTTTTTGAGCACTTATATAGTTAAATAATAGATTTAATTGTGCTAAGGCATACATAAAGATGAGAACGAGTGCCAATGAATAAATAACTATAATGATGTAGATAAAAACCATTATTTAAGACTGTATTTAAAGATCCAACCTAAAATTTTTACACCAGCTAATATAGAGCCTTTTATGGTCCCAGAAACTTTAGAAACACCAATTCTATTTCTGTATTTCATTGGAATTTCTGTGTATGAAAATTTCTTTTTGATAATTTTTAATTGCATTTCAACAGTCCATCCATAGGTTTTATCCTCCATCTCTAGTTGAAGTAATTTTTCATACTTAATGGCTCTAAATGGTCCTAAGTCTGTAAATGAAGCTCTAAAAAATACTTTCATTAAAAAAGTAGCTAGCCAATTTCCAACTAATTGTTGTGGTGTCATAGACCCAGCTTCTCTTAATTGATGTACTCTAGAACCAATTACAAAATCAATATTATCTTTTATAATAGGTGAAACAAGCTCCGTTAACTGTTCGGGATAATCAGAGTAGTCACCATCTAAAAAAACAATAATATTTGGAAGCTCATTTTTTTTTAAGTTAGCAATATATTTCATCCCTTGTAAACAAGCATATCCATACCCTTTTCGGTTTTCTTTTAGAACGGTAGCTCCAGCTCTAGCGGCATTTTCATATGTTTTATCAGTTGAATTATTACTAACTACTATAATTTCATCTACATTGGAAGGGATGTCGTTAATTACTTTTGCTATAGAATCCTCCTCATTATATGCAGGAATAATTACTTTAATTTTTTGTGATTTCAATTCCAATTCCTACTTACTACTTGTTGTTTATTAACTCCATTAAATTTACATCATTTCCTAATAAAATGTCTGTTGGATTTATTCTTCCATTTTCTGGACCATTTTCTAATTTTAATACTCCTCTAGGGCATACAGCCGAGCAAATACCACAACCAACACAGCTAGATCGAACAATATTTTCTCCTTTTTGTGCATAAGCTCTTACATCTATTCCTTGTTCGCAATAAGTAGAGCAGTTTCCACATGATATGCATTGTCCTCCATTGGTTGTGATTCTAAATCTTGATTTAAATCGTTGAACAAAACCCAAATAAGCTGCTAATGGGCATCCAAATCTACACCAAACTCTATTCCCGAAAATTGGATAAAACCCAGTTCCAATAACACCAGCAAACCAGGCGCCAATTAAGAAACTATAGGTGTCTTTAATCCACTGAGAGTTGATGCCTAAAAGAGAGTCTGTACCTGTGAAATAAGTGTACAGAGTAACCAAGGTCATCACCAAAGAAAAGAGTAAAACAAAATGAATTAACCAACGTTCTAACTTCCATGCGTTTAAACTTTTGTCTGAATGCTGTCTGTAGGGGTCACCTAAAGTTTCAGCCAATCCACCACATCCACAAACCCAAGAACAATACCAACGTTTACCAAAGAAATAGACCATTACAGGAACAATAATAAGGGTTAAAATAATTCCCCAAACAAGAATAAAAATTCCAATACCTCCACTATTTAAAAGACTATTTAAATTCCAATCAAAAAAGAAATCATAATCTAAAGGGAATGCATTTTTAAAATCATAACCAGGCATATTTAGACTGGTCATAATCTCAGGGATTAAAAAAGCAAAAACAATTTGAAAGAACAATACAGAAGTTGTTCGAATGAGTTGGTGTTTATTGTGCCTGTATTTAATATACATGCGTGTTGCCATTACTAGCATTATGATGCAATATAAAAACCCATAAACAAACCATTGAGAGGCTAAACCTCCATTAAGTGATTTGCTAATTGGATCCAATATATAGGTCCAATTTACCACATAGTCTGGCATGAAGTATAAAACCAAATAAAATAAAACTAAATATACTAGTACCAGCCAAGCAATAAAGCCTCTGTTGGTGCTAGATTCTAAATAAATCCCATTATTTTTTATGCCAGCTTTACCCAGTAAGAAAAGATTAGGTAAAATAAAAAGTAACGCTCCAATAATCCCCAATCCAAAAGTAAGAAGCCATAGAGTTCCAGGAAGTTCTCTAGCAGATCCTTTACCAGCTATTTTAGCAAGTTCAAAACTTAATGTATGTGGTTTTCCATAAATTTTATATTGATATTGCTCTCCTTTTTTATCCCAGTCTTTTTCCTCGTTAAATTTAGTAATTAAAGCATCGTAATGATCATTAGAATCTTTATATGCTTCTCTAACTCTGCTAGAAAATTCGAAAATAGTAAGTTCTTCATTTGTAACAACTGCCTTTTTCAGGTTGTTTAAAATTAACTCACTCTTATAGCCTTTTTTTGAAACGTATGAGGTTAGTTCGGTTGAAGATAAATTAAAAGAACCTGTAAATAGGACTCCTGTAAAGATTGATAGTCCAATCAAAAATAGAACCAATCCTATATGTTTGAGTATTTTCATTTTTTTAGGCTTTGGTAAATATTCGTTTCCAGCTTTTCTTTCTAGACTGAATGGACTTTCCGTTTTCTTGGTTAAATTTTGAAGTAATGTCTTTTTCGTAAAGGGAATAAAATTCTGGATCAAAATTGGCATCGGCCAGATATTCTATAACATAATCTATAGTTCTTTTTTCGGAGAGCCATTTATCAAAAACTTCGTGTCTCATCCTTATCCCAAAAGTATTTATTCCAAGAAAAAGCAAAGAATCTTTATGATAGGCTATCGTGATGCATTTAGTATCATCTTGATGTTTCCATTGAAAATGTTTTTCATAAGAGGTACTGTTTTTCTCAGGAAACACCCACCCATAGGTTTGGTATTCAATATCAAAAAATTTAGCTGAGTTAAACCAGTTTCCTGGTTTATACTCTATCTTATTTTTACAAATAGTTTGCGCTAGTGTTTCTCCCATCATCCTACCTGTATACCAAACTGCTTCGATTGCTCTCCTATTTCCAATGGCTTGTCTTTGTTCAGCACAATCTCCTATTGCATAAATATCTTTACTATTTGTTTCCAAAAATCGATTTACTAAAACTCCTTTGTTTGTTTCAATAGTAGAGTTTTTAATAAAGTCTATATTAGGAGAAACACCAGTGGTTAAGCCAACAATGTTACACTCAATTTCTTCACCTGTTTCTTCAATGACAATAGATTTTACAAATCCTTTTGCATCAGATTTTATCTCTTTTAGATTGCAATTTAAACGAAGATCAATCTGATTATTTTGAATGTGCCTATTAATCATTTCACTCTCCATTGCTGGTAAAACTCCATTCCAAAAACTAGATTCTCTAACTAGAAAGGTAACTGGAATTTTTCTGGAATGTAGCATCTCTGCTAACTCTATTCCTATCAATCCACCACCCACTATAACAGCTCTTTTACAAACTTGATTATTAGGGGCATATTTTTCCAAGTTTTCTAAATCTTGTTTATGGTACATACCCATTACCCCCTCAAGGTCTTGTCCTGGCCAGCCAAATTTTGTAGGTTTTGAACCTGTCGCTAATACTAACTTATCATAAGAAATATATTCGTCGTTTGAGAATATAATTTGTTTATTGCTGGAGTCAACTTTTTTTACATAGCCTTTTTTCAAATTGATTTTGTTCTTCTCCCAAAACCAAGATTCATAGGGTTGAGTATGTTCAAATTTCATATGCCCCATATATACGTACATCAATGCGGTTCTAGAAAAAAAGTACTCCGTTTCTGCAGACACTATGGTAATTTTTTTATCTGAATTCTTTCGAATATGTCTAGCAAGAGTAACTCCAGAAATTCCATTTCCAATAATGACAATATGTTCCATACTCTTAAAAAGTTTACTTATAAGTCGAAGTTAATGAGAATTTCTTAAAAGGATTCTTTAATTTATAACAAGTATAAATAAATTTGTAATATTTTTATTAAATCCATTAATTTAATAGTAATTATGAATGTAAGTAAGCTTTTTTTCTTTGTTATTGTGCTTCTTTATTTTTCTTTGCTAGCTTCAGCTCAAAAAATTAATGGAATAAGTTTTGTAGCATCCAAAGACAGTATTAAATCTCACCATGTTACCTCAGTAATTAACGTTAATGCTAATTATGTTGCTCTGATGCCTTTTGGATTTATTAGAGATTTATCTTTTCCAACTATTCGTTTTAATTCTAAAAGGCAATGGTTTGGTGAACGAGATCAAGGGATTCGTCAATATGCAAAAGAATTACAATTTAAGAAGGTAAAACTAATGGTTAAGCCACAAATTTGGATTTGGAAAGGACAATTTACAGGACATATTACCATGGATTCAGAGGAACAGTGGAGAATTTTTGAAGATTCATATGCGTCTTTTATATTAACCTATGCAAAAACTGCTGAAGAAATTAAAGCAGATATTTTTTGTATTGGAACCGAACTAGAAAATTTTGTTAATAAAAGACCTGCGTATTGGAAAGATCTGATTCAAAGAGTTAAAAAAATTTTTAAAGGAAAACTTACTTATGCAGCCAATTGGGATGAATTTAAAAGATTTCCTTTGTGGGATCAATTAGATTATATCGGGATTGATGCATATTTTCCTTTGACAGAAAAAAAGACACCTACAGTTAAAGATTTTGAAGCTGGATGGCAACTTCATAAAGCACAAATTAAAAACGTACAATCTAATCTAAAAAAACCTATTCTATTTACAGAGTTTGGTTATCGTAGTATTGATTTTACAGGGGAAAAACCGTGGGATTCTAAAAGAGTTACTGGGTTAATTAATTTACAAGCCCAAAAAAATGGATTACAAGCCATTTACAATCAGTTTTGGAATGAAACCTGGTTTGCAGGAGGATTTATTTGGAAATGGTTTCACAAACATAAAGAAGTTGGTGGTGAAAATAATAATAGATTTACTCCGCAAAATAAGCCTGCAGAAGTTCTGCTAAGAAATCTCTATAAAGAGATTCCATAAAATTTTACATTATTTTTTTCGTCCTAATGGATATATTTCTTGACTTATGAAGTTTTTTGGAAAATTTTCATCATTTTCAAATCCCAATTCAATATCTCGTCCGTTAGATGGGATATAATTAGTTTTAAAAAGATAATCCCAAACACTCAGTGTGAGTCCAAAATTAACACCAAATTTGTTAGGAGTCTTCTTTCCATGATGCCATATATGCATTTGAGGATTGTTAAAAATATATTTAAAAACTCCTAATGGAATAGAGATATTACTGTGATTAAAATGCCCCATTGTAAGAGTGAATAAATGAACCAAAATAAAATCATCTATACCAAAACCAACTAAAGCCAAGGGAAGGTACTCTAAAGTTCTGTAAACGACAGTTTCCATCCAATGATATCTGAGATGAGCTGCAAATCCCATTTCTTTGACTGAGTGATGTACTTTGTGAAAATTCCATAAAAAAGGGACTCGATGTAATAATCTATGGATGCAATACTGTATGAAATCTCTTAGTAAAAAAAGAACAAACAGTTGTCCCCAATAAGGGAAGGCTTCAATATTAAAAAAAACTAAATTATTTATCCCAATGCTCATTAAGATATCATTAAAAAAGGCAACTGCAACGTTAGATAAGGCATTGTATACAATCAATGAAAATAGGAAAAAGTTAAAAAACATATAGAAACCATCAAGCCAAAAATCTTTTCTGATATTATGTTGATTTTTTCTCCAAGGAATTAAAACCTCTAAGCCCCAAAAAATAATTGAAATAGCAAGTAACCAATAAAAATAATTACCCCAGTGTGGATTTGTAATTTCTGTTACTAGATAATGATAGTAGCCAGAAAAAGAGTGCTTTATAATGTCTAGGTAAGGTTCCATTTTTAAATAAAAAAGTATGAATTCAAATTAGCAACAGCCACCGCCATCATAATGAAAAGTAGCATCAGATATATAGATGTCGTCTCTTTTTAATGACTTTAACGCAAGAGCTGTTTTATCACAAATAGCAAGGGGTTGGTTTTTTAATAAAGTGTGTCCAGCACCATCATCAAAATAATCTTTATCACCATAATAAATCGCTGCTTTTCCTGTAAAAACACAAGGCCCATCTTCTGGCATTGGATCTTTAATTGCTGCAACTTCAATAGACTCTATGTATATTAACTCATCAGTTGGATAGTTTTTTGGATCTAAAATCCTGTAGGGTTTACGAGCCCTTATTTCAATGGTTCCAAAACCAGCATCAGTTAATGCTTTTATGTACTCATTAATTGGCAAACTACCACTTAAACATAGCGCACGTAAACGTTCATCGTTTCGTAATTCGTCATTCATTGGTTGCTCACAAGTTGGATCACTCATTACCAAACGACCATGTGGTTTTAATACTCGATACATTTCTGCAATTGCTTTCTTCAAATCGTCTGATTTAAAGATGTTGAACAAACAATTTTGTGCAGCAACATCTATAGAATTACCATCTACCGGTAAATTCATAGCATCTCCTTTTCGAAGATCCACAAAGTTACCTTTAAACCAAGGATTCATTTCTTCTGCTTCTACAAAGTTTTTGCGAGAGGCTTCTAACATTTCATCTACAACATCGATACCTATTATTCCTCCTTTATTTCGATTAAAATAGGCAAATTGGAGTAATTCCATACCGCCACCAACACCAACATATAACATTTTTGGGTTGTTAGTTAAATCACTAGCATGCACTGTAGAACCACATCCATAATTCATTTCTTGCATTATTCTTGGTATTTTTAAGCCAGGTAATTCCCAAATTGGATTTGTTGTGCAACACAAACCAACATCGGGTGTTAAAGCTGCTTCCTTGTAAACATTATGTGTAGTTTCTAAATAACTCATTTTTAATGTACGCTAAATTTTATATATCAATTCTTTAAATAATGTAATCATTTTAGGTTCTGCTTCGCCAGCAATCTGAATAATTTCCTCTATGTCTACGGGGGCTAAATTCTTTGGATCACATTCGTCTGTTAGAACTGAAATTGCAGCACATGTCAAATTTAAATGCTTGGCAACTATAACTTCAGGTACAGTACTCATTCCAACAGCATCAACTTCCAAAATTTGAAGCATTCTATATTCAGCTCTGGTTTCTAATTGAGGACCAAAAACACCTGCATAAACACCTTCTTGTAGTTTTATGTCGTTTTGTTTTGCGATTGATTTCATTAAATCGTTTATTTTTTTGGAATAAGGTTCTAGCATGTCTGAAAAACGTTCACCAAACTCTCCTATTTCGGCAAATGCTAGTGGCGAACCTCCTTGCAAGTTAATGTGATCATCAATAACCATTAAATCTCCTTTTTTATAAGATAAATTGATGGCTCCTGCTGCATTAGAAATTAATAACGTATTAATTCCTAGTTGTTGCATTGTTCTAATGCCATAGGTTACCTCCCATTGATTATAACCCTCGTAAAGATGAAATCTTCCAGACATGACAACCACTTTTTTTCCTGAAAGTGATCCGCATACTAATTTCCCAGAATGAAACTCTACAGTTGCTTTTGGAAAATGTGGAATATCTTTGTAGGCAATTTCTTGTTCAATAACAATTTCATTAATTAATTGACCTAAACCTGTACCTAATACTATTCCAATTTCTGGATTTTGAAACCCTTTTAATTTTAAAAAATTGGTAGTTTCTTGTAGTTGTTGTTTTTTCATCTAGGTTTTAAGAATTTAGTAAAAGCAGAATGGTTTTTGATGTCTTCGATAACATCTACATCATTTAGCATTGGTAACAAATGTACATCAACTTTTTCTAAATTTTTCAGTGTTTCTTTTCTTACAGATGAAGTCCCCCAATTTTTATTTTGAAAGATTTTTGGATGTAGTTTTTTCAGTCCAATTAGATAATAACCTCCGTCTAAAGCAGGGCCAATCACAACATTGTTATGAATTAATTTTTTAAAAGCTTCATTGATATGGGAAGGTTCTAAATCAAACAAATCACTACCAATAACTATAATTTTTTCATAGTTTTTTTTGAAACCATCATTAAAGGCATTTTTCATTCTTTCTCCGAGATCACTACCGTATTGTTCCTTTTTTTGATAAATAGATTGATCCCAAAGATCATCTTCTATAATTTTTTCAGAATAATAAACTTTCTTATCACAAGATATTTTTTTAGTGACCTCTTCAGTTTTTTGTAACAAAAAATGATAAATATCCAGTGCTGTTTTATCTCCAACAGTTTTTGCTAAACGAGTTTTTACTTTGCCCAATACCGGATTGCGAGTAAAAATAATAAGTAAGTTTTTGTGACTCATATTACGCTACAACTCCCTGACAACTACTTCCTGCACCAGCAGTACATCCGTAGCAATGTTGATTGATACTAATATTTCTGTTTTGAAGTAATTCTTCGTTGTATTCAGAAATATGTTTCACTGAACTATTTACTTTTAAGTCTAGCATCTGATTAAAGTCACAATCGTATAACCAGCCATCCCAACTTATTGAAAGTGTATTTGTACACATAACATTTTCTACAGCAACAGGATTATAAGCTTCTACTAGAGAATACATATACTCTTCATAGTTTTCAGATGCTATTAAATAATCTAAAAACCTACTAATTGGCAGGTTAGTAATGGCAAATAAATTATGGAAATCAATTTCAAAATCTTCTTTTAAAGCCTTTTTGAAATCATTTTCTAAAGCCATTTGGTCACCAGGTAAAAATGCCCCAGATGGATTATATACCAAATCTAATTGTAACTTACTTCCTGGAATTCCATAACCAACAACGTTTAATTCTTGTAGGGCTTTAATAGATTTATCAAAAACACCGTTTCCACGTTGTTTGTCGGTTTTTCCACGTGTCCAATGTGGCATTGAACTTATAACATGAACAGTGTGTTTTTTAAAAAATTTGGGTAAATCATGATATTTTTTATTGGCTCTGATGATTGTTAGGTTTGAGCGAACAATAAAGTCTTTGATCCCAACTTTTGCAGCTTCTTCAACAAACCATCTAAAATTTGGATTCATTTCCGGAGCTCCACCTGTTAAATCTAGAGTATGAGCTCCTGTTTTACGTATCACGTTTAAGCATTGTTGCATGGTTTCTTTAGTCATGATTTCCTTTCTGTCAGGACCAGCATCTACATGGCAATGTGCACATACCTGATTACACATATAACCCAGATTAATTTGTAGAATTTCTAATTTTTTTGAGCGTAATGGGAACTGATTTGTTTCGGCTATTTTTTTTGCAAATGTTGGTAACTCTCCAGTAGCAAAGAGTCCGTTGGATAAAACCTCTATTTGTCTTTTTGTATTGGCTAGTTCATTTTTTCTAGCTAAAAGTGATTTTTTACTCATGTTACATTTCCAATTTATTCACTTTGTTCATCATTTGAACTCCGTGAACTAGTGTGGCACCACTTTTAATAGCAGCACCTACATGAACAGCCTCCATCATTTCTTCTTTTGTGATTCCCTTTTGCAAACCGTCTTTTGTGTAAGCGTCTATACAATAGGGGCATTGTTCTGTATGGGATACAGCCAGAGCAATCAATGATTTTTCACGAGCTGTTAAGGCTCCTGGTTCAAATACTTTTCCATAATAATCAAAGAATTTGTTTCCAAGTTCTTCATTCCACTCCGTTATATTACCAAATTTGCGAAGATCGGCAGGGTCATAATATGTTTTAGACATAAAAATTTATTTAATGTTCAAACTCCAGTCGTAAGTTAGGTATTTTATGCTTGCTTTTTCATTTATTTTTTTACTAGCATAATTGTTTAAATATTTTATTATAGTTCCATTTTTTGTAAAATCAGAGGAAAACCAATCAAATATTTTTGATAGCTCTACATTGTTTTTACTTATTTTATTTCTATCATCGTTATTAATAAAATCTATCATTAAATTAGTTAAAGCAGTTTCTACATTACTTTCTGAAAAAGCGAAATTTCCTAATTTAGGACAAGATACAGAAGCACAATTAATACCCACATGAATTCTTGGATCATTGTATTTTTTTCGTAAGATTTCGTGTTCAATCCAGTCTAATGAGTAGCTGTTTTCACCCACTTTTATGAAAGGGATTTTCCAAGCTGTTTTTCCATCTATTTTAATATCTCTGATACTTTTCAAGGGGTAATTGGTTAAAATAATTTTAATAGTGTATGCATTGTAGGTATTTAACCAATAAGCCTTTTCTTTATTTAATGACCAATTTTCAGTTGGTATAGTCTCCTGTAGATGTGTTAAATAATTATCTAAAATTGTTTCGTTGTTTTTTAAAGATTGATAATCTACCATTCCCTTCCCATCCACATTTTTTTTTAATAAACTATTAAAAATAGTGGTCTGCCCTTGAATTGAAACAAAGAAAAGCAGGCATATGAATGTAACAAATTTGTTCATAAAACTATTATTTAGACGTTTAATTAGAGAGAGTTTACAAATAAAATCGATTTTTAAATTTCTATTTCTTCTCCCATTTTTAAATTAAAATGTTTTTTAAAGAAAAAGACTACCATGTATAAAATTGGGGTATCTAATGCAGCTATCATCATCTTAAAAACAACTCCACTAATTAATAATCCTAAAAATTTATCCCAAGCTATAATATCAAAAGAGCAAAGCAATAACAAAACAGTTAGTGTATCTATAATTTGAGATGAAAAGGTTGAAAAATTATTTCGTAACCACAAATGTTTTCCTTTTGTGAGAGTTTTCCAGAAATGATATACTCTAATATCTATAAACTGAGCAAATAAATACGCCATCATAGAGGCTAAAACTGCCAAAGGAGCAGCACCAAACACTTCAATAAAAGTATTATCATTAACTACAGACCAAGAAGTAGATGGAGCAGCCATGGAAACATAAACAATTCCTAAAGAAAAGAAAGAGGCAAAAATACCTGCAATAACAACATGATTAGCTTTCTTTTTACCGTATATCTCAGATAAAATATCTGTAATTAAAAAAGTAATCGGGTAAGGTAGTAAGCCAACAGAAACTTCAAATAATTTTACACCAAAAACTTCATTATCAAAAGGGTACCAATAAAAAAATTTTTGAAAAATTAAATTAGACGTTACCAATGAAGCAATAAATAAGGCTGCTAGAATAAGGTAGATTATTTGAGCTTGAGATTTTTTTTCGGCAATCATATAAACGAAAATACTAATTATTTATCATTACAATAGCTGGTGTTTTAAACTATTTAATAAGAAACTTTGAACCTACTTAAAAGACTTCGAAATCAGATAAGAAATCCCTATTTTTGCACCAGTAACAATTGAAATTTAATTTAGATGAAAGCATATATTTTTCCGGGCCAAGGAGCACAATTTACAGGGATGGGTTTAGATTTATACAATAATTCTCAAATGGCTCATGAACTTTTTGAAAAGGCTAATGAAATTTTAGGATTTCGCATAACGGACATTATGTTTGAGGGTACTGCTGAGCAACTAAAACAAACTAATGTTACACAACCAGCTATTTTTTTACACTCTGTAATATTAGCAAAAGTTTTGGGGAATTCATTTCAGCCAGAAATGGTAGCTGGTCATTCTTTAGGTGAAATTTCTGCTTTAGTAGCTGCAGGTGTTTTGTCCTTTGATGATGGGCTTCAGTTGGTTTCTAAACGGGCTGAAGCAATGCAAAAAGCCTGTGAAATTATGCCTTCAACTATGGCTGCAGTTTTAGGATTAGAAGATCAAATTGTTGAAGAGGTTTGTGATGCTGTTGATGGAGTAGTGGTTGCTGCAAATTATAATTGCCCAGGTCAATTAGTGATTTCTGGAGAAGTTTCTGCCATAGAAACTGCTTGTGAATTACTAAAAGGAAAAGGGGCTAGAAGAGCCCTTGTTCTTCCAGTTGGAGGTGCTTTTCATTCACCTATGATGGAGCCTGCAAGAGAGGAGTTAGCTGCTGCAATAAAAGCCACAAAATTTAATGAACCAACTTGTAGGGTATACCAAAACGTACCTGCGAAAGCAATAACAACTGCTCTTGAAATTAAAGAAAATTTAATAAAGCAATTAACAGCTCCAGTAAAGTGGACACAATCTATTCAATCTATGATAGCTGACGGTGGAACACAGTTTATTGAAGTTGGTCCAGGTAAAGTTTTACAAGGGTTGATGAGAAAGATAGATAGAAGTGTTGAGGCAACAGGTGCTAGTTTTGAATAATCTGGTATTACTGTTTTAATTGCCATTTCCAAGCAGCCAATAGAGCTTCCTCAAGTGTTTTTTCCGTTTTCCAACCTAATTCAACTTTAGCTAAAGTGGTATCTGCGAAGGCAGATGTGATATCTCCCTCTCTTCTACCTACAATTTTATAGTTAAGTTTAGTCTTGGAAACCTTTTCAAAAGCTTGGATAACTTCTAAAACAGAACTCCCAGTTCCAGTTCCAACATTAAAAACTTCAAAATCTTTTTTATTATTATTTTTTAATAATCTTTCTAATGCAGCTATGTGTGCTTTTGCCAAATCTACAACATGTATATAATCACGAACCGCAGTTCCGTCTTTAGTTGGATAGTTATCTCCAAAAACAGATAACTCTTTTCTAATACCAGCTGCAGTTTGTGTTACAAAAGGAATTAAATTTTGAGGAACACCAATAGGTAACTCTCCTATATTAGCTGTTTCGTGAGCTCCAATCGGGTTAAAATATCTTAAGGCAATAGCCTTTAGTCCGTTTGCTTTACAACTTTCTCTAATTATTTCTTCACCAATTTGCTTCGTGTTTCCGTAGGGAGATTCTGCGGGTTTAGTTGGAGCATTTTCTGTAATTGGCAACTCATCTGCTTGACCATAAACAGTACATGAAGAGCTGAAAATAAAGTTAGACAACTTGTGTTTCTTCATCTCTTGCAAGAGATAGACCAATGTGCTAATATTATTTTCATAATACAACAAAGGGTTATTAACACTTTCTCCTACTGCTTTTGATGCTGCAAAGTGTATGATGCCATCTATTTTGTTGTTTTTAAAAAAATCTTCAACAGCTATTTTATTCCTTAAATCGATATTAAAATAAGAGGGTTTTATACTAGTTATTGAAGTGATACTATCTAAAACTTCAATTTTTGAATTGTATAAATTATCAATAATAACAACCTCATAGCCTGCTTGTTGAAGTTCAACAACAGTATGAGAACCGATAAAGCCAAGTCCTCCTGTTACTAATATTTTTTTCATAAGGGATCTTTTTTTTGTTTAAAATTTGAACTAACCTACAAAATCATTGATTGTTTTTGTAATAAAAGCTAACTGCTCTTTATCTAATTCTGTGTGCATCGGTAAGGAAATTACCGTTTCAATTAATTCATTAGTTGTGGTAAAGTCATCTTCTTGATAACGATTGTCCTGATATGCTTTTTGTGCGTGTAACGGCACTGGATAATAGATAGCATTAGGAATTCCGTTATTTAATAAATGTTGGTGTAATTCATCTCGTTTTCCATTGGTTATCTTGATGGTGTATTGATGAAATACATGACAGTCACAAGAGTCACAAATCTCTCCACAATTTACTGTTGCATTAGATTTTGTAGTTGGTGTAATGATATTAGCATTTTGAGAAAAAGCATTGTTGTAGTATCTAGCCGCGTCTCTTCTGGCATCACAATACTTGTCTAACAAGGGTAATTTAGTTTTTAAAACTGCCGCTTGTATACTATCTAATCTTGAGTTTACACCTACTACATCATGATAATAACGTTTATACATACCATGATTAACCATTCCGCGTATGGTATGTGCTAAATCATCATCATTGGTAAAAATTGCACCACCATCACCATAGCAACCCAGATTCTTTGAAGGAAAAAATGATGTAGTTCCTACATGACCAATAGTTCCAACTTTTTGTTTGCGTCCATCAGCAAAAGTGTAGCTTGCACCAATGGCTTGAGCTGTATCCTCAATTACAAATAAGTTATGTTTTTCAGCAATTTCCATAACTGCATCCATATTGGCGCATAATCCGAATAAATGAACTGGAACAATGGCTTTTGTTTTTGAAGTGATGGCTTTTTTTAAGGCATCAATATCGATGTTAAACGTATTTGGTTCAACGTCAATCAATACGGGGGTTAATTTTAATAGGGCAATTACTTCAACAGTGGCTGCAAAAGTAAAATCTACAGTAATTACTTCATCGCCTTGTTCAAGCCCCAAGCCCATCATGGCTATTTGTAATGCATCGGTTCCGTTTGCACACGGAATAACATGTTTTACAGACAAGTATTTCTCTAAATCTTCCTGAAATTGGTGTACATATGGGCCATTAATATAAGCAGAGGAATTCAAAACTTCTTCAATAGAGGAGTCAATAGTTTTTTTGATATTTGAGTACTGACCTTGAAGATCAACCATCTGAATTTTTTTCATTGATACAGGTTTTTTAAGGTTCAAAAATACAATATAAATCTGTTATCTTTGGTCAAAATTAAATTTATCAGAATGAAAAGCCTCTTGAAAATTATTAAAATAGTAGTCCTAAGCTGTGTTCTTATTTTTGTGTCAGCATGGTTATATTCAAGAACATTACAGCCAATTTACAATGGAGAATTAACATTAAATAACCTTTCGGAAAATGTTAGCGTTCATTTTGATGATAATGGAGTGCCTCACATAAATGCACAAACTCAAAAAGATGCATATACTGCTTTAGGCTATGTTCATGCACAAGATAGATTATGGCAAATGGAACTCATTCGAAGAATAGCTCCAGGAAGATTGTCAGAGCTTTTTGGAAAAGATTTATTAGATACAGATATTTTTTTCTCCGGATTAGGAATAGAGGAGGCTGCAGCTATTGCAATTAATGATTTAAATAAAAATTCTGAAGCTTATTTATTGGCTCAAGCCTATTTAGATGGTGTTAATCAATACATTGAAAAAGGGAAAACACCTTTAGAATTTTCTCTGGTAGGTGTAAAAAAAGAAAAATATACGATAAAAGATATCTATAATGTATTAGGTTATATGTCTTTTAGTTTTGCTGTAGCTCATAAAACAGATCCTTTATTGACGGAAATCAAAGAAAAATTAGGGAACGTATATTTAGATGAAATCTTAGGTTCTCACCCAGAAAACTTAACCATAAACAGAACAGATAGTATTTCTAAACTACAAGCTAAATTTTCAAAAAGTGTCAGTCTTATTATGGATAAAATGCCAGTCTCTCCATTAATTGGAAGTAATTCCTGGGTTATCGGAGCAGACAAAACAAAAAACGGAAAAGTTATTTTTGCCAACGATCCTCACATCGGGTTTTCACAACCCTCTGTTTGGTATCAAAATCATATTAAAACACCAGATTTTGAAATGTATGGTTTTAATTTAGCATTGATGCCTTATCCACTTTTAGGTCATAATAGAAAATATGCTTATGGTTTAACTATGTTGGCAAATGATGACTTAAATTTTTATACTGAAGAAAACAACCCTAATAATTCTTCTGAATACAAAACAAATAACGGTTTTAAAAAATATGAAGTTCTAACGAAGACCATTAAGGTTAAAGATGCTGCTGATACTACTTTTCAAGTGAAAATTAGTCAACATGGTCCAATAATGAATGGATTAATTAAACATATTGATGAAGACCAGCCAATTGCTATGAATTGGATTTATACAAAATTAAAAAACGAGATGTTAGATGTTTCTTATGGGATGACTCACGCTGAATCGCTCGAAGATTTTAAAGTATCCGTTAGTAAAATTCATGCTCCTGGACTAAATGTAATGTATGGTGATAGTCAAGATAATATTGCCTGGTTTGCGTCTGCAAAATTATACCAATTAAGAGAGGGTTTGTCTTCTAAAACTTATCTGAATGGTACTTCTGGAGAAGATGAAATTATTGAGGTGTTAGATTTTGAAGAGAATCCAAAGGCAATAAATCCTAAATGGAATTATGTATATTCTGCGAATCATCAGCCAGATTCTGTTCGAGGGAAATTATACCCTGGATATTATCAACCAGAAAATAGATCAAAAAGAATTGTGACACTATTAGAGGCAAAAGATGATTTCACCAAAGGAGATGTTGCCAAAATGTTGTTCGATGTAACCTCATCCTTAGACCATGTTTTTGCAAGAGATTTATTATCCTTTTTACCTAAAAATGAGTTAAGTGATTCGGAAATTGAAGCTTATGAAACTCTAAAAAACTGGGAGGGAGAATACTTGATGACATCTGTTGGCCCTACCATTTATAATCGATTTTTATTTGAATTTCTCAAGAATACCTTCAAAGATGAAACAGGTGATGCCTTTAACCTCTTTATAAATTCACAATTGCAAGACCAGGTATTGCCTGTTCAAATAGCAAGGGAACAATCTGTTTGGTGGGACAATATAGAAACTAAAGATGTCGAAGAAACCAAGCAAGAAATCATTTTAAAATCTTATAAGAACAGCATCGCTTTTTTAAAAAAACAATTAGGTGATGATGTAAATAAATGGAATTGGAATCGGGTTATTTCTGTAGAGCACGAACATGCTATTGGAAAAGCAGGTGGGGTTTTAAGAAATTTTTTTAATGTGGGCCCTTTTAAAACCTCTGGAGGAAACGAAGTGATTAATAACCAGATTTTTAAACTAGATAGTACCGGAATTTATAAAGTTACTGCAGGACCATCTACTCGAAGAGTTGTAGATTTTTCTGATGTAGAAAATGGATTAAGTATCATTCCAACGGGGCAATCTGGAAATGCATTTAGTCCATATTATAAGGATCAAGCCCAGAAATACTTAAAAGGTGATTTTATAAAAATGGAATTGAATCCGTCTAAAATTTTAAAGAGTAAAAATCGATTAATTTTTAAGAGAAAGGAAAATTAAACTTCTGTATAAACTTCTTCAAATGGAATTCTAAAACGTTCTCCATAAACACCCTCTGGTTTTCTAATACCACATGAAACAATCATATTTATTTCCGCACCTCGTGGCAAGTTTAAGACTTTCTTTACTCTCCAAGTATCAGAACCTTCCATTGGGCAAGTATCGTAACCCACTGCAGCCATACTTAACATAAAATTTTCTGCAGCTAGCGCACAAGTTTTGTGAGCCACTATTCTCATATCACTATTTCTAACTTCCCTAAAAATAGGTTTAAAAAGCCCGATTACTAAAATCATTAGATATTTTAAAAACCCAAAAATTCCTAAAAAGTCACTGTAGGCAAATGGAATTAATTTTCCATAATAATTTCTACTTACCTTTTCTCTGCTGCTTTGTTGAGACTTAGGTTTTGGAGGAAAAATTTGATCAATCATTTGTAAGTTTGAATTTTTTCTTTTTTTCCAGAGATCTTTACGTGTTACAAAAACCACCAATTCTTCAGCTGTTCTGGCAGCGTTTTGATTAAAACACAAAGGCGCTATTTTTTGAATGGTTTCCTTAGAAGTGATGTGATAGAATTCCCAAAGCTGCATATTGCTACTATTTGGAGCCAATGAAGCCTGATAAATACATTTTTTCACAAGCGCACTATCTATTTTCTTTTTAGGGTCATAGATTCTGACGGATCTACGATAATTAATCGCTTCCTCTACTGTTTTTTGTGTCATAAAATATAGTTAGTTTACCAGCCTTTTCTGTAGTCTCTTTTAATGAATTGATTGGCCATATCAAAATTTGTAATTTTCATATTTTCTCCGTCCCAAAGAAGTTTCTTTCTTCTGCCTGGGAATTTATATCTATTCTCAACTTTTTCATGAAGTAGGGCAGCTCTAATGGCTAGATTCCCCATTAATACGGTTTCGGTTAATGGCCCTGCTTGAGACAATGGTGAGCTGGTATATGCACCGTACCCTTCTTTACAAGCATTAATCCATTGTGCTTGATGCCCACTCATTCCATTTTCTACCAATGAAGCCATATTTTTAAGCTCTGGAACCTCTGAACCATCGTTTAAAAATACTTTGGGATTAGATCCATATGTTCCACAAATTAAGACTCCTTTAGATCCTTTCATAATTACACCACCACCCCAATCACCAAGCGGTTCGTTGGCAGGAAGTAAATCCGGTCTTTCAGGTTCTATTCCACCATCATACCAATGAAGCTCAACAGCAGGCATGTTTTCTCTTTTTGGGAACTCAAGGTGAATAACTGAGGATGCAGGTGGTGTTTCATCATAGACAACTTCCTCAAAAAAATCTTGATACGTATTTGTTAAACTACATTCTACAGAGGTAGGGTAGCCAAGTTTTAGTGCTCTAAAAGGAACATCGATTAAATGACATCCCATATCTCCAAGTGCACCTGTACCATAATCCCAATACCCTCTCCATCTGGTTGGCATAAAAGCTTCATGATACGCTCTCCATGGCGCAGTTCCTAACCACAAATTCCAATCAATTTCTTTTGGAACTGGCATGGTCTCTTTTGGAACGGGGATTCCTTGAGGCCAAACAGGTCTGTTAGTCCACACATGAACCTCTTTTACTTCACCAATGATGCCTTCTTGAACAACGGCATCAATCCATCTTGTTCCATCTCCACTAGCTCCTTGATTTCCCATTTGGGTCACCAATTTTTTGTTTGCTGCCATTTCGGTAAGCTTCCTGGCTTCCCAAATATCGTGAGTTAAAGGCTTTTCTATATACATATGCTTCCCCAAATCCATTGCAGCCATAGATTGAACATAATGCATGTGATCTGCAGAACTTACAATTACAGCATCAATATCTTTGTGATGATTCTCTAACATATCTCTATAATCTCTCATATATGGAGCTTCAGAAAATTGTTCTCTCATTTGCTTAGCTCTTCTGTCATCTACATCACAAAGTGCTACGATATTAGCTCCATTTGAAGCAAAACTATTCATTAAATTACTTGTTCCTCTCCCACCAATACCTATGGCCGCGATTCCTAATTTATCACTGGGTGCGGTGTAACCGCGTCCAAGAACATGTCTTGGGACAATAAAAAATGCTGCAGAACCTGCTAAAGTTTTTTTAAGGAATTTTCTTCTAGTAGTCATATCAAAAATATAGTTAAAAATAATATTTCTAAATATAATCAATCCATACATGCATTCCAAATTACTTCACTTGGAGTAGGGGCTATAATTGTAATTGTTTTTTTTGATACAGGATGAGTAAAGTTTATTTTTCTAGCGTGTAAGTGAATGCTTCCATCTTTGTTACTTCTAGATGCGCCGTATTTCAGGTCTCCTTTGATTGGGCTTCCAATGAAAGAAAGTTGAGCTCTAATTTGATGGTGTCTACCCGTTTCTAAATCAATTTCTAAAAGTAAATAATTCTCTAAATTTTTTAAAGTTGTGTAATGAAGAATGGCTTTTTTACTTCCCTGAGCTTCTTTTTTAAAAACAGTAGACTTATTGTTTTTAGGATTCTTTTTTAGAAAATGTATTAAAGTATCCGTTGGCTTTTTTGGATTGTTTTTTATTACTGCCCAATATGTTTTTGAAATGACTCTGTTTCGAAGCATCTTGTTTAATCTCTCTAGTGCTTTTGAAGTTCTTGCAAAAATAATAATCCCAGAGGTGGGTCTATCTAATCTGTGGACTACACCTAAAAAAACTTCACCTGGTTTATTATATTTTTCTTTGATATACTCTTTTACAACATCACTTAAAGGTTTGTCTCCAGTTTTATCACCTTGAACAATATCTCCTGATTTTTTATTAACTATCACTAAGTGATTGTCTTCAAAAAGAACCTCTAAATTATCTTTATTAGAATACATTATTAGTTGAAATTATCAGCAACATCATCATTCACTGTTGCTATGAACTCTAAAAATTCATCTTTACCTAGGCCGGTTGATGACGAAGTAATAAAGGAGGTAGGGAGTGTTTCCCAACTGGTAAGTAATTTTTTCTTGTAGGAAATAATTTGTTTGTTCAGTTTAGAACTTCCTAATTTATCTGCTTTTGTAAAAACTATGCAAAAAGGTATCTGATTTTCACCTAAAAACTGCATAAATTCAAGATCAATTTTTTGAGGATCATGTCTAGAATCAATTAAGACAAATGTACAAACTAGTTGTTCTCTTTCTTTAAAATAGTTTTCAATAAAGTATTGAAAGATGGTTCTTTTCTTTTTTGAAATCTGCGCATAACCATAGCCAGGTAAATCTACTAAAAACCAGTTGTTATTTATTTTAAAATGATTAATAAGTTGAGTTTTTCCTGGTTTTCCAGATGTTTTTGCTAGGTCCTTTCGCCCCATTAACATGTTAATTAATGAAGATTTACCAACATTAGATCTTCCAATAAAAGCATATTCTGGAATCCTGTCTTTTGGAGCCTTTGTAACATTACTGTTACTCATTACAAACTCTGCAGATTTAATTTTCATGAATTAGATGTTTCTAGAACTAAACCAAGATTCTAGAATTTGATTAAATTCCTTAGGCTTTTCCATCATGGCTGCATGTCCACACTTATCAATCCAAAATAAATCAGAATTAGGTAATAGTTTGTGGAAATCATTAGCAACATCAGGTGGTGTCACTGAATCCTGTTTTCCCCAAATTAAGCAAGTGGGTTGCTTCATGTTTGGTAAATCATCAGCCATATTGTGCCTGATTGCACTTTTTGCAATAGTTAATGTTTTTAAAACCGTAATACGATTATTAACGATCCCATATACTTCATCTACAAGCTCTTTGCTGGCAATAGCTGGATCATAAAAAACATCTCTAGTTTTTTGTTCAATATATTCGTAATTACCTCTTTTAGGATAGGTATCTCCCATGGCCTTTTCATAAAGACCAGAGCTTCCAGTTAGAACTAATGAATGAACATCTTCAGGATAATGTTTTGTGTAGTAAAGTGCAATATGTCCTCCCAAAGAATTACCAAGTAAGGTAACTTTTTCTAACCCTTTAAATTTTATGAATTCGTGAATAAACTTGGCTAGGTGTTTTACATTAGTTTTTAGTAATGGTAATGTATATAAAGGAAGTTCTGGGATTAAAACTCGATACCCTTTTTTTGAAAAATACTGAAAAGTTTCGTCAAAATTACTTAGTGCCCCCATTAGTCCGTGGAGAATAATTAAAGATCTCCCTTCTCCAGCTTCTGCGTATGTAAATTCCCCTTCAGTTTTTAAGCTTTCAGTCATTATTTCTTGATTAGGCTAATTACAAATGTAGTTCTTTTTTATGACAAATACGATGAATTGATTATGCACTAAGAATTAGTTTTGGGCTTTTAGGCTACTAAAAATAGGACCTTTCACAATACTTATTAACAATGTGGTAAAAAGTGGTAAAAAGTGGTAAATAATTTTTATTTTTGAATCCAAAGGTAAAATTAGTTCCATTGATAAATTTAATAGGTACATATGAGTGTAAGGTTGATGCTAAAGGAAGGTTGATGATTTCATCAGCTTTTAAAAAGCAATTGTCTCCTATTTTGCAAGAGGGTTTTGTTGTAAAACGAGCTGTTTTTCAACCTTGTCTTGAGTTGTATCCTATGCAAGAGTGGAATAAGGTCACGCTTAAGATTAATAGTCTAAATCGTTTTATTAAGAAAAACAACGATTTCATCAGAAGATTTACTGCGGGAGTAAAAGAAGTTGAGTTAGATTCTTCAGGAAGATTATTGATTCCAAAAGACTTGTGTCATTTTGCTGGAATAAAGAAACAGATAGTTTTGTCTTCGGCAATAAATATCATTGAGATTTGGGATAAAGATAGTTATGAAAAATCTATAGACGATACAGCCATGGATTTTGCTTCATTAACGGAGGAGGTAATGGGTAATTCTGATGATAATGGAGTATCATAATTCAGTACTGTTATCTGAAAGTATAGACGCACTGTCAATAAAGAAAGATGGTGTTTATGTAGACGTTACATTTGGAGGTGGAGGTCATTCAAGAGAGATATTAAAACGCCTAGGTAGTAATGGAATGTTGCTTGCTTTTGATCAAGACTCGGATGCAATAAGAAATAAAATTGAAGACAGTCGATTTATTTTAATAGAAGAAAATTTCAGGTATATAAGCAGGTTTTTAAAATTTTATGGAATAAAAAAAGTCGATGGTGTTTTAGCTGATTTAGGAGTTTCATCTCATCAATTTGATGAGGCAGAAAGAGGATTTTCTATACGTTTTGACGGAGAATTAGATATGAGGATGAATCAGAGCTCCAAGAATTCAGCAAAAAAAATTATCAATACCTACCCAGAAGAAAAGCTTGCAGATATTCTGTTTATGTATGGTGAGTTAAGAAATGCTAGATCGATTGCTAAAACTATTGTAGAGGAAAGAGAAATTAAAAAAATAGATACAAGTTTCCAGTTTAGAAGTGTTCTTCAGAGATATTTACCCAAGGCTAAGGAGCATAAAATATTAGCTCAAATTTTTCAAGCTATTAGAATTGAAGTAAATGAAGAATTAGATGTTTTAAAAGAGTTTTTAATACAGATACCTACTTTATTAAAACCTGAGGGCAGATTGAGCGTCATCTCTTATCATTCGTTAGAAGATAGGCTTGTGAAAAGATTTATAAGAACAGGGTTGTTTTCTGGTGAGCCAGAAAAAGATTTATTTGGAAATATAGATGTTCCTTTAATGAAGGTTGGAAAATTAATTGTTCCAGAGAAAAGTGAGATAAATAGTAATAATAGGGCAAGGAGTGCAAAGCTAAGAGTAGCTAAATTAAAAATATAATGTCTAAGGTAAAAAAAAACATATATGATGTTTTGAGAGGAGGTTTTTTAATTAATGAATCTTCCTTTAAAAATTGGAGAATGATTTTTTTTATTGTGGTTCTTCTTTTAATCATGATTTCTAGCGCACATAGTTCTGATAAGAAGGTGTTGGAGATTTCAGAATTAAATAAGTTAAAAAGAGAGTTAAGAGCTATATATATAGATACTCAAACAACATTAATGCGAATGAAAATGGAGTCTAACATTCGTCAGAGAGCAAAAATGACGGGATTGCAACCCTCTAAAACTCCGCCAAAAAGAATAAAAGTCATTAACAACGAATAAAATAATTCACCTTGAGAGATCATCAAAAAAGCATACTAACAAAATTCTACATTGTAGCTGCTTTTATGACGCTTCTTTTTTCCTTGATAATTTTTAGAGTCATAGATATTCAATATCTCCAAGGTAATAAGTATAGGAAAATATCAAAAGATCTTACTAGAAAGCCATTTGCTATTGAGGCCAATAAAGGAAATGTATATGCTTCAGATGGAAATCTATTAGCAACTTCAATGTCAAAATTTACAATTAGAATGGATGTCATGTCTGTTGATGTAAAAATCTTTGATAGAGACGTGGTAAAGCTCTCTAGAAACTTGGCAAATTTTTTAGGAAAGCCTCCTAAGTTTTTTGAGAAAAAACTAAGAAATGCTCGAAAATCAAAAAACAGGTATATACTTATTGCGAAAGATATTGGATATAATGATTACATGAAAATGAAGCAGTTTCCCATATTTAAACTTGGAGTTTATAAAGGTGGCTTTATAGCAGAGCATAAAACGGTGAGAGCACATCCAATTGGCAAAATAGCTGAAAGAACTATAGGATATCATGATAATAGAGGAGATGCGGGGATTGAAGGAGCTTTTGTTGATTATTTAAAAGGTGAGGACGGCCTTAGATGGAAACAAAAAATTGCTAAAGGGCAATGGAAGCCAATAAACGATGTAAATGAAAAAGAACCAGTTCAAGGGTATGATGTAGTAACTACTCTAGATGTAAATATTCAAGATATTACTCATCATGCATTACTTCGTCAATTAGAATATTTTGAAGCCGATCACGGATGTGCTGTAGTAATGGAGACTGCAACAGGTGAAATCAAAGCAATTTCAAATTTAGGGAGAACTTCAGCAGGAAAATATTATGAAAAAAGAAACTATGCAGTTTGGGAAGCTCATGAGCCAGGATCAACATTTAAATTAGCTAGTTTAATGGCTGCTTTAGATGATAAAATGATAGACACCTCTACTGTTGTAGATACAGAAAAAGGACGGATTTTTATTCATGGTAAAAGAGTAGAAGATTCCCAAAGAGGAGGCTATGGAGAAATATCGGCAGCTAGAGTGTTTGAAGTATCCTCAAATGTTGGAATAGTTAAACTAATTCGTGAACATTATGATGATAAACCAGAAAAATTCCTAGATCATTTAAAAGATTATGGACTTACCAATAAAATTGGATTACCAATAAAAGGTGAAGGAAAACCAATTGTTTATTATCCTGGTAAGCCGGGATGGAATAAAATAAGCTTAGAGTGGATGTCATGGGGCTATAGTATTGCTGTGACCCCACTTCAGACATTAATGCTTTACAACGCTGTTGCTAATAATGGTGAAATGGTAAAGCCAAGGTTTATAAAAGAGTTGAGAAAAGAAAACAGAATTAAAAAATCTTTTCAAAAAGAGGTTATAAATCCACAAATTGCAACTCCAGAAACTATAAAAAAATTAAAAAAAGTCCTAGAAAATGTTGTTGAAAAAGGAACAGCAAATAATATCTATTCTTCCAATTTTTCTATGGCAGGAAAAACAGGTACTGCAAAAAAATATGTTGGTAGACATGTAAATAAAAAGGGAGATACTATTGCTGGAGGATATTCAAATAAGAGATATGTAGCTTCATTTGCAGGTTTCTTTCCTGCAGATCTTCCAAAATATTCATGTATTGTAGTTATTCATGACCCTTTGAAGAAAAAAGGGTATTACGGAGCTACAGTAGCTGCCCCTGTTTTTAAAGAAATTGCACAAAAAATATATACAACTACTTCAGTGGATGATGATCTTGTAAAAGAAAAGTTTTCTTCTCAAAAAATTGGCGATCAATATTCAAGCTTTTACACTAAAATAAAAAATACAGAAACCATTCCAAATGTAATAGGAATGCCAGCTATGGATGCAGTTTCATTACTGGAAAATGTTGGATTAAATGTTAAAATTAAAGGAATTGGAAAAGTAAAAAAACAATCTATTAAAAAAGGAACTCTCATAAAAAAGGGAGCAACTATAATTTTAAATCTGTCTTAGTTGAAATTATTAAAAGACATATTATATAAGGTTTCTGTAAACGCTGTTTATGGAGATACTAATGTGAAGGTAGTTCAAGTTGATTTTGATTCAAGAAAAGTTGTAAAAGATTCCTTATTTGTTGCTCAAAAAGGCACTTCCGTTGATGGTCATTTATATATAGATAAGGCAATTAGCTTAGGAGCTACAACAATTATTTGTGAAGAACTACCAATTCGCTTAGAGGCAAATATTACTTTTATTCAAGTAGAAGATTCCTGTAAAACGTTAGCAATTATTGCCTCAAATTTCTATGATAATCCGTCTTCAAAATTAAAGTTGATAGGTGTTACAGGAACTAATGGTAAAACAACAGTAGCTTCATTATTATATCAATTGTTAAAAAAATCGGGATATAAAACAGGATTGCTATCTACTGTTCAAATTTTAGTAGATACAACTGTCTTTAATGCAACTCATACAACACCAGATTCTGTAACTATAAATTACTACTTACATCAAATGGTTTTGTTAGGAGTAGATTACTGTTTTATGGAGGTTAGTTCTCACGGGATTCATCAAAAAAGAACAGAAGGTCTAGAGTTTGCGGGTGGAATTTTTACTAATCTATCACATGATCATTTAGATTACCATGTTTCTTTTGCATCCTACAGAGATGTTAAAAAATCATTCTTTGATTCACTACCAAAAACAGCATTTGCCCTTACCAATTTAGATGATAAAAATGGTAACATAATGCTGCAAAATACAAAAGCTAGAAAAAGAACTTATGCGCTAAAAACATTGGCAGATTATAAGGCGAAAATTATTGAAAAAAGTTTTTCAGGGACATTAATTTCTATAAATGATACAGAATTTTGGACAAAGTTAATTGGAAATTTTAATGCCTATAATTTAGCAGCTATCATTGGGGTGGCTTATGAATTAGGCTTAGAAAAACTAGAGATTTTAACAATTATTAGTCAGTTAGAAAGTGTTAGTGGACGATTTGAACATCTTGTTTCAGATAATGGAGTTATTGCTATTGTAGATTACGCACACACACCAGATGCGCTAAGAAATGTACTTCAAACTATCAATGATATTAGGACGAACAACGAAAAGCTAATTACAGTTATTGGTTGTGGAGGAGACAGAGATAAGACAAAAAGACCTAAGATGGCTCATATTGCTTCTCAATTAAGTACTCAGGCAATTTTTACTTCAGATAATCCAAGAACAGAAAATCCAGATACAATTTTGGAAGAGATGGAAGAGGGAGTATCTGCAGAAAATTTAAAAAAAATAATAACCATATCAGATCGAAGACAAGCCATTAAAACAGCTTGTAAATTTTCAGAAACTGGTGATATTTTATTAATAGCTGGAAAAGGCCATGAAAACTATCAAGAGATAAGTGGAGAACGCTTTCATTTTGATGATTTAGTAGAAGTAAAAAAATATTTTAACCTTTTAAAAAAATAGGATGCTGTATTATTTATTTGATTATTTGGAGTCTCATTTTAATTTCCCTGGAGCAGGGTTATTTCAGTTTATTACATTCAGAGCTGCAGCTGCTTTTATTTTAGCCTTATCAGTGTCCTCTATATATGGTAAAAGAATCATTAATTTTTTAAGAACACAGCAGGTAGGAGAAAGTATCAGAGACCTGGGTCTTGAGGGGCAAATTCAAAAAGCAGGAACTCCAACAATGGGCGGTATTATCATTATTTTTTCTACACTAATTCCTGTGTTATTATTAACCAAATTAGACAATATTTATATCATCATACTGCTTATAACAACAGTTTGGATGGGTTTAATTGGTTTTTTAGATGATTATATCAAAGTATTTAAAAAAGACAAAGAAGGATTACAGGGAAAATTTAAAATTTTAGGTCAAGTAGGGTTGGGTTTAATAGTTGGTTCTATGCTTTATTTTAATGACAATGTAACAATTAAAGAAGAGTTGCCATTAGCACAACAAGTAGTTCAACAAAATGGGAAAACTCAGGTTTTTGGACAAGCGCATAAGTCAACAAAAACAACTGTTCCATTTTTTAAAAACAATGAATTAGATTATTCTGACTTCTTGAGTTTTTTAGGTGAAGGATATGAAAAGTATGGTTGGTTAGTATTTATTTTCATTACAATTTTCATTATAACAGCTGTTTCTAATGGTGCAAATCTTACAGATGGTATAGATGGTTTAGCAACTGGCTCTTCAGCTATTATAGTGGTTGTTTTGGGGCTTTTTGCTTGGGTGTCAGGAAATATTATTTTTTCAGATTATTTAGATGTCATGTATATCCCAAATTCTGGAGAAATGACAGTATACATCTTAGCTTTTGCAGGAGCTTTGATAGGTTTTCTGTGGTACAACACCTATCCAGCACAAGTTTTTATGGGAGATACAGGTAGTTTAACAATTGGAGGTATAATAGCAGTGATCGCTATTTCAATTCGTAAAGAATTATTATTGCCAATTCTTGCAGGTATTTTTTTAGTAGAAAATTTATCTGTAATACTTCAAGTTTCCTATTTCAAATACACAAGAAAAAAATATGGTGAAGGAAGACGAATCTTTAAGATGTCGCCTCTACATCATCATTATCAAAAGTCTGGATATCATGAGAGTAAAATAGTAGTCCGTTTTTGGATTATAGGAATTCTTTTGGCGGTTTTTACCATTGTAACATTAAAATTAAGATAGTATTCAAACCCTAAAATTAGGAGTTTATAAATAATGAAAAGATTAGTCATACTTGGTGGAGGAGAAAGTGGAGTTGGAGCCGCCATACTGGGAAAACAAAAAGAGTTTGATGTTTTTCTTTCAGACATAGGAAGTATTTCAGAAAAATATAAAAAAGTTCTTTCACATCATAAAATAAGTTTTGAGGAGGGTCATCATACAAACTCATTGATTTTAAATGCTGATTTAGTGGTTAAAAGCCCAGGCATTCCAGAAAAAGCTGCAGTAGTTTCATTACTCCTTAAAAAAAGGATTCCAGTAATTTCTGAAATTGAATTTGCCTCTCAATTTACAAAGGCAACAATTGTAGGAATAACCGGATCAAATGGAAAAACAACAACTACCCTTATCACACATCATATGCTTACATCAGCAAATTTGAGTGTAGGAGTTGCTGGAAATATTGGAGATAGTTTCGCTCAACAAGTTGCAGAGCAAGACTTTGGAAGTTATGTATTGGAGTTGAGTAGTTTTCAATTAGATGGAATTATAAATTTTAGACCACATATTGCAATAATTACAAATATTACCCCAGATCATTTAGATCGATATGAATATGATTTTAATCAATATGTAGCCTCAAAGTTTAGAATCACTAAAAACCAAACGGCTGACGATTTTTTGATATATGATGCAGATGATCAGGTAATAAGTACCTGGCTAAAAGAACACAAGGTAAATGCAAAATTAATTCCCTTCTCAATTGAAAAGGAGGTTGACAAAGGAGCATTTTTAAAAAAAAATACGATACAAATAAAAATAAATACAGAAAAATATAGCATGAGCACATCTAATCTAAGATTACAAGGAAAACATAATATTAAAAATACCATGGCTGGAGCCTTGGCTTCTCAATTACTTAATGTAAGAAGTCAAACCATAAAGGAAAGTCTTGCAAATTTTGAAGGAGCAGAACACCGCTTAGAGAATGTACATAAAGTTAATGGAGTTCAATTTATTAACGATTCTAAAGCTACAAATGTAAATGCTACTTTTTATGCCTTGGAATGTATGGAGCAGCCAACTGTTTGGATTGTTGGAGGTGTTGATAAAGGTAATGATTATGAAGATTTATTGCCTTTAGTTAGAGAAAAAGTAAAAGCAATCGTTTGTTTAGGTGAAGACAATGAAAAGTTAAAATCTGTGTTTTATAATGTAGTAGATATGATGATAGAAACTGCAGGAGCTGAGGAAGCTGTTAAGGTTGCTTTTAAACTATCTCAATCAGGCGATAATGTTTTGTTATCACCAGCATGTGCTAGCTTCGATTTATTTGATAATTATGAAGATAGAGGACGTCAGTTTAAAAATGCAGTAATGAGTTTGTAACTAGTTATAAAATTGTAAAGAATAAGTTCCATTTATGAAAGGAATTTTCAAACATATAGAAGGAGATAGAACCATTTGGGCTTTGGTGGCTATTTTGGCATTATTTTCTTTTATGCCTGTCTACAGCGCTAGCGCAAATCTAGTAAGTGTAGTAGGAGGTTCAACTTTAGGATATTTATTAAAACATGTTGTGCTTTTAATTATGGGTTTTGCTATAATTTATGCAGTTCATAAAATCCCTTATAGATATTTTAGTGGTGGATCTGTGTTGCTGTTACCAGTTGTTTTCTTCTTATTGATCTACACTTTAGCACAAGGAACAACAATAGGAGGAACCTATGCGAGTAGATGGATTAGCATTCCGTTTATAGGAGTTGGCTTTCAAACATCAACACTTGCTGGCTTGGTGCTAATGGTTTATACATCAAGATATTTGGCTAAAAATAAAGATCTAAAAATAGTTTTTAAAGAAAGTTTGATTCAACTATGGCTGCCAGTTGCTTTAATTCTAATATTAATTTTACCTGCTAATTTTTCTACCACTGCAATTATTTTTTCAATGATTTTAATTTTAGCTTTTATAGGAGGGTATCCCATAAAATATATAGGGTATATAATTGGAGCTGGAATTTTATCACTAACATTATTTATTTTAATTGCTAAAGCATTTCCAGATTCGATGCCTAATAGAGTAAATACCTGGGGAAGTAGAATTGAAAACTTTTCCAATTCAGAAGGTCAAGAGTCCTATCAAGTAGAAAAAGCAAAAATAGCCATAGCAACAGGAGGAACCTTTGGAAAAGGTCCTGGAAAGAGTATACAAAAGAACTTCTTACCGCAATCATCGTCAGATTTCATTTATGCCATTATAGTTGAAGAATACGGATTGGTAGGGGCTGTACTTATTGTTTTTGTTTATTTTTTATTACTATTTAGAATTTTTGTTACGGTTAAAAAAGCAAGTACAATTTTTGGCACATTATTGGTGATTGGGGTGGGCTTACCTATTATTTTTCAAGCAGTTATTAATATGGCAGTGGCTACAAATTTGTTTCCAGTTACAGGCCAAACATTACCATTAATAAGTAGTGGAGGTACTTCCATTTGGATGACATGCTTTGCTCTTGGTATGATTCTTAGTGTAAGTTCTTCTAAACAAGAAACTGAGGAAACAATTTTAGATGATAATCCATTAGATATTTTACATGAAGCAATCGATTAACATATTAATTAGTGGTGGTGGCACGGGAGGTCACATTTATCCGGCTATTGCTATTGCTAATGAGTTAAAAGAACGGTTTCCGCATGCAAAATTTTTATTTGTTGGAGCAAAGGATAAAATGGAGATGGAAAAAGTGCCGGAAGCAGGGTATGAAATAACAGGGCTATGGATTTCAGGGATTCAAAGAAAATTAACAATCAAAAATTTATTATTCCCTCTAAAATTATTGGTCAGTCTATTTAAGTCAAGAAAAATTATAAGACAATTTAAGCCAGATGTTGCGATAGGGACTGGAGGTTTTGCTAGCGGGCCAACAATTATAATTGCTAATATGTGTAAGATTCCAACATTGATTCAAGAACAAAATTCTTATCCTGGAATTACAA
The DNA here is from genome assembly GCA_015665265.1 of Flavobacterium sp. Taxonomy (GTDB): domain Bacteria; phylum Bacteroidota; class Bacteroidia; order Flavobacteriales; family Flavobacteriaceae; genus Polaribacter. The sequence goes on along the minus strand of JADFAM010000043.1, from coordinate 42,507 downwards.
ATAAATTATTGAGCAGAAAATCTAAAATTATTTGTGTTGCCTATGATGGTTTAGATCGATTTTTTCCAAAAGAGAAAATTGTAAAAACAGGGAATCCAGTTAGATCAAGCTTATTATCAATACACACCAAGGATAAGATTTTTGATGGGAATAAATTGTTTCATCTAAAACAGAAAACAACAACAATTTTAGTTCTAGGAGGTAGCCTGGGTGCTAGGAAAATAAATCAGTTAATTGAACAAAATATTGTGTTTTTTAAAGAACAAAAAGTACAAGTAATTTGGCAATGTGGTAAGCTTTATTTTGATGAATATAAAAAATATAATGAGTTCGAAAATATTCATGTTCATTCATTCATTAATAAAATGGATTTAGCATATGCAGCAGCTAATATTATTATATCAAGATCTGGTGCTAGCTCTGTATCTGAATTATGTATTGTTGGTAAGCCTACCATTTTTATTCCATCACCCAATGTGGCAGAAGATCATCAGACTAAAAATGCACTATCTATTGCAGAAAAACACGGTGCTATTTTATTGAAAGAGTCTGAATTAGAAACTTTTCCAATAGTTTTTGAAACCTTGTTAAAAGATGAGGGAAAACAGGAAAGTTTAAGTCAAAATATTAAGGAGTTAGCATTACCAAATGCAACAAACAAAATAATAAATCAAGTAGAAAAATTAGTAGATTTTTGAGTTTAAAAGGCATACATACTATTTATTTTATTGGTATCGGGGGTATCGGTATGAGTGCTTTGGCAAAGTATTTTCACGCTGTGGGAAAACAAGTTTCAGGGTATGACAAAGTAGCTTCTAGCATTACAGAAGGTTTGCGAAATATAGGAATAGATACACATTATGAAGATTCATTAGATTCAATTCCTGAAAATTTCAAAAATAAACATCATACTTTGGTGGTATACACGCCAGCAGTTTCCTCAGATCATTTAGAATTAAATTTTTTTATTGATAACGGATTTAAAGTTATGAAGCGTGCAGAGGTTTTAGGCCTTATCACAAAAAACACTTTTTGTCTTGCAGTTGCTGGAACACACGGTAAAACAACTACAACTGCAATTTTAGGTCATATTATGCAACCTTACAATGCCACTAGTTTTTTGGGAGGTATTTCAGAGAATTATCAGTCTAATTTAATTTTAGGAAAGGATGAAATTTCAGTTGTAGAAGCAGATGAATTTGATCGTTCATTTTTAAAACTTTCACCAAACATAGCTTGTGTTACATCTACAGATGCAGACCACTTAGATATTTATGGTGAGAAAAATTCTTTAGAGAATTCTTTTCAAGAATTTGCAGACAAGGTTTCAAATCAATTAATTGTTGCTAAAGGATGTAAATTAGAGGGGTTAACGTATGCTTTAGAAGAAGATGCAGATTATAGTATATCTAATATAAAAAGAAAAAACGGCCACTATGTTTTTGATGTAAAAACACCTCATAAAATTATCAATGAGGTATCATTTTTATTGCCAGGGAAACACAATATGATGAATGCCTTGGCAGCTTTTGCTATGGCAGATTGCTATGGTATCCCTACTGAAAACATTAAAAAATCACTAGAAACATTTAGAGGAGTAAAAAGACGCTTTTCATATAAAATTAGATCAGAAAAACTAACTCTAATTGATGATTATGCGCACCATCCAACAGAGATTCGAGCTGTTCATAGTTCTATAAAAGAGTTGTATCCTTTTAAAAAAAATATAGTAGTTTTTCAGCCTCACTTATACACAAGAACTAGAGATTTTATTGACGATTTTGCAGTTGAGTTATCAAAGTTTGATGAAGTACTCTTGCTTGATATCTATCCGGCAAGAGAAATACCTATAAGTGGAGTTTCTTCTTTATGGCTGTTAGAAAAAATTCTCAACAAGAATAAAAAAATCACAGATAAAAAAAATTTAGTAAAAGATATTAAAAATTCTGAAGCCAATATAGTTGCAATGTTAGGTGCAGGAGATATCGGAAAGATGGTTGAAGATGTTAAAAATGAATTAATTTCTATATGTTAATTATGAAGTTAAAAAGAATTATAAAATATCTATTTATACCCATTTTTATTGGGGTATTGGTATTCTTATTCATTTTTTCTAATCAAAGAAATACACAAAAAATAATTAAGAAAATAGATATTCAATTTGAATCTGAAGAGCCATATTTCTTAACTCACGAAATAGTTAATAAATTGTTAATACAAAACAACGATAGAGTACAAAAACAAGCAAAATCTGTAATAGATTTATACAAGTTAGAAGAATTGGTTCTAGAAAACCCATATGTTGAAAAAGCATCACTTTTTTTTACCATAGATGGCACGCTTGGGTCTTTCATAAAACAAAGGCAACCTATCGCTAGAATACTTACTAGTAATTTATCTTACTACATTGATTCAGAGGGAGTAAAAGTTCCAATTTCTGAAAACTATTCAGCTAGAGTTCCCTTGGTGTCTGGTTTAAATGATGATAGTAATTTGTTAGAATTATTGGTATTGTTAAATAAAATTGATGAGGATAATTTTTTGAACAAAGAGGTTACTTCAATCCATAGAAAAGACAATAAAGAGTATTTGATGACAGTTAGAAGTGGAGATTACAGGATAGATTTTGGGAATCTGACAAAAATAGATGAAAAAATAAAAAAGTTAAAAGCGTTTTATGGCAAAGCTTTTTTAGATAGTACAATACAAAAGTACAAAACCATAAATATTAAATATCACAATCAAGTTGTTGGTGTAAAATAAAAGAAATGGAAAATAATAAAATAGCCGTTGGTTTAGATATAGGTACAACTAAGATTGTAGCTATGATTGGTCGTAAAAATGAATATGGAAAGTTAGAGATTTTAGGAATTGGTAAAGCAAAAAGTCTAGGTGTTAAAAGAGGTGTAGTTAGTAATATTACTCAAACAATACAATCTATACAGCAAGCAGTTGAAGAATCAGAGAGTGTTTCTGGTCAGAAAATAGAAAATGTAGTTGTTGGTATAGCTGGTCAACATATTCGAAGCCTTCATCATAGTGACTATATTACAAGATCTAATGCAGACGAAGTTATAGACGAAAACGATATTGAAAATCTAGTAAACCAAGTTCACAAACTGGTTATGCTCCCTGGTGAAGAAATTATTCATGTATTACCTCAAGAATTTAAAGTAGACAGTCAGGCAGATATTAAAGAACCAATTGGAATGTATGGTGGAAGACTAGAAGCCAATTTTCATGTAGTAGTTGGGCAAGTTTCATCAATTAGAAACATTGGTCGCTGTGTAAAAAGTGCAGGATTGGATTTATCTGATATTACTTTAGAACCACTAGCCTCGGCATCAGCGGTTTTAAGTCAAGAAGAAAAGGAGGCTGGAGTTGCTTTGATTGATATTGGAGGTGGTACCACTGATTTGGCAATTTTTAAAGATGGAATTATTAGACACACCGCAGTTATTCCGTTTGGAGGAAATGTGATTACAGAAGATATTAAAGAAGGTTGCTCTATCATTGAAAAACAAGCAGAGTTATTAAAAATTAAATTTGGATCAGCCTGGCCTGGAGAAAATAAGGAAACAGAAATAGTATCTATTCCAGGGTTAAGAGGTAGAGAACCAAAAGAAATTACACTCAAAAATCTTTCAAAGATAATTCATGCTAGAGTTCAAGAAATTATTGAACATGTATACTTAGAGATAAAGAACTACGGGCATGAGACACAAAAAGGAAAACTAATAGCAGGAATTGTTTTAACAGGTGGAGGTTCTCAGCTAAAACATTTAAGACAACTAGTTGAGTATATTACAGGTATGGATGCAAGGATTGGTTATCCTAATGAGCATCTAGCAGGAGATTCTGATGAAGGCCTATCTAGTCCATCTTATGCAACTGCTGTTGGACTATTAATGGAAGGTCTAGAAAATCATTCAAGAGAGGACAAAGAGGAGCAAGAAAGACAAAAACAAGAGGAAAATGTTGAAGAGAATGTTCCAGAATTAGATCCCAAACCAAAGACAAATAAAAAATCTTTTTTCGACAAGTTTACAGACGGATTGAAAGAGTTTTTAGACAATGCAGAATAATTAGTAAGAACATATAAATAAATAAAAATAGAAAAGTTATTATGAGCGGAGAATTCGATAACATTTTATTTGAGATGCCAAAATCACAATCAAACACTATTAAAGTAATTGGTGTGGGTGGTGGAGGAAGCAATGCTGTTAATCACATGTTTCAGCAAGACATCAAAGGGGTAGATTTTGTCATCTGTAACACAGATGCTCAAGCACTAGAAAACAGCTCTATACCTAATAAAATTCAGTTAGGAGTTAACTTAACTTCAGGACTAGGTGCTGGAGCAAATCCAGAAGTTGGAGAGCAGGCTGCCAAGGAAAGCATTAAAGAGATTCAGGAGATGTTAAACACCCAAACGAAAATGGTGTTTATTACTGCTGGTATGGGTGGTGGAACAGGAACAGGGGCAGCTCCAATTATTGCTAAAATTGCTAAGGATATGGACATTCTAACTGTAGGAATTGTGACCATGCCTTTTCAATTTGAAGGAAGAATGAGATCTAAACAAGCACAAGCTGGTATTGATGAGTTACGAGACAATGTTGATTCTCTTATTGTTATAAACAACAACAAACTAAGAGAAGTATATGGAAATTTAGGATTTAAAGCTGGATTTTCAAAAGCTGATGAAGTTTTGTCTACAGCAGCGAGAGGAATTGCAGAAGTAATAACACATCACTACAAACAAAATATAGATTTACACGATGCAAAAACAGTTCTTTCTAATAGTGGAACAGCCATTATGGGTTCTGCTAAAGAAGAAGGAACTTCTAGAGCTAAAAGTGCTATAGTTAAAGCATTAGATTCTCCTTTATTAAATGACAACAAGATTACTGGTGCAAAAAATGTATTATTATTAATTGTTTCAGGAACTAATGAGGTAACATTAGACGAAATTGGAGAAATTAATGATTTCATCCAAACAGAAGCAGGTTTTGAAGCCAATATTATTATGGGTATTGGAGAAGATAAAGATCTAGGAGATGCTATAGCTGTCACAGTTGTGGCTACTGGTTTTGCCTTAGATCAACAAAGTAACATTACAAATACAGAAGTTAAGAAAACAGTTTATACTCTGGAAGACGAACAAAAAGCTACGTACGATTTTTCAGATACTATTTTATCTAAAACTCCATTAGTTAAAGATCCAATTGATACAAGTGAAAAGAAAATAATTCATGTTCTTGAAGTAGATGATGAACCAGAACATCAAGAAGAGAGAGAAGAGTTTCAAATGGATTTAATTCCAACTTCTGAGGTTATCAGAAACAGTACTGTAGTTTATGATGAAATTCTTTCTGAAGATATTTCTGAAGATGATTTTATTATTACCAATATATCACCAGTTGTTGAAGAAGAAGTTAAAGATGAATCTTCATCAATTCAACCCGATTTATTATTTGATCTTCCAATCAATGATTTTGAAGAGATTAAAATAAATAAAGATGAAATTCGCCATGAGCTCACACCAGATATTTTGAATTTTGAGGTTACGGATGCACAGGAAATTATTGCTGACAAAAGAGATGAGTCAGTTACAAAACATATCTTAGAAGATTTTGATATTCAGCCTACCATAGGTAAAAGTTCATCAATAAATAAAGATCCAAAAGAACCAGAGCAAGAATTACAATTTGAATTAAAAACTTCAATTCCACAGTCAGAAATTAATGAAATTGAAGCCTCTAGTGAAGAAGTGTCTCCAATGAGTCTTACCATTACAGAACTTCAAAAAAGAGCTGAAGAACGAAGGAAAAAAATGAAAGGATTCAACTATAAATTCACTGATCAAATGAATAAAAATATAGATGAAATTGAACGTCAGCCAGCCTACAAAAGATTGGGTGTAAATTTAGATGAAAGTAGTTCAGTAATTAGCAAATCTAAAACAACCTTGTCTACAGATGATAATGATGATATACAATTAAAGTCAAATAACTCTTTTTTGCATGACAACGTAGACTAGAAAACATGACCCCGGCTATCTCCTCCACCGTACTCATTCATTTGAGTGCGGTTTTTTTTAAGCTTCTAATGCTTTACCAATGCGTTTAATAGCCTCTCTTAAGATAGCTTCAGAAGCAGCATACGATAATCGAATACAGTTTGGAGCTCCAAAAGCAGCTCCAGTAACTGAGGCTACATTAGCTTCCTCAAGGAGAAATAAAGAAAAGTCATTAGCATCTTTAATGTGTTTTCCTTTGATAGTTTTTCCAAAGAAATAAGAAATATCAGGAAAAACGTAAAAAGCACCGTCCGGGATATTTAATTTAAACCCCTCAATATCTCCGAGTAATTCTAATACAATATTTCTGCGAGATTTAAACTCGTCTACCATGTATTGTACTTTAGATACCGGAGCTAGTACGGCAGTTATAGCAGCTCGTTGCGCAATACAATTTGTTCCAGATGTAATTTGGCCTTGCATTTTTGTACATGCTTTAGCGATCCATTCTGGAGCTCCAATATAACCAATTCTCCAGCCAGTCATAGCAAAAGCTTTTGCTAAACCATTCACTGTAATCGTTCTGTCAAACATATTTTCGATTGCAGCAAAACTAAAGGTTGGATTGTTGTAGTTTATATGCTCATAAATCTCATCAGAAAGTACATATATTTGAGGATGTTTTTCCAAAACTTTTGCTAAAGCCCTGTATTCCTCTTCCGTATAAATTGTTCCACTAGGGTTATTTGGAGAGTTGAAAAACACCATCTTTGTTTTTCGTGTAATAGATGCCTCTAACTGTTCTGGTGTAATTTTAAAATCAGTTTCTATAGAAGATGGGATTTCTACGAATGTTGCTTCACATAAAATTGCAATCGCAGAATAACTTACCCAATATGGTGCTGGTAATAACACTTCGTCTCCAGGATTAAGAAGTACTTGAGCAACATTAGCAATAGATTGTTTAGCTCCAGTAGATACTACAATTTGACTCGGCTTATAGCTCAAGTTATTGTCTCTTTTGAACTTAGTACAGATTGCTTCTTTTAATTCTCCATACCCATCTACAGGGGTGTAAGAATTATAATCTTGATTAATCGCTTCTACAGCTGCATCTTTAATAAAGTCTGGTGTGTTAAAGTCTGGTTCTCCTAAACTTAAACTAATGATGTCTTTACCTTCAGCTTTTAACTCTCTTGCCTTTGCTGCCATAGCCAATGTTTGAGATACAGGTAGGCTATTTATTCTATTCGATAATGGATGTGCCATTTATATTGTAAAGTTATAAGTACTTTTTATGCTATTTCTGGTTTTTTACCTAAAACACCTAAATGTCTAAAATGTTCTATAATGGCTTTTCTAGTAGTTTTATACTCATTATAAGGCAAATTAAATTCTTTAGCTGTTTCCTTTACAATTTTAGCCAACTTACCATAATGTACATGAGAGATATGCGGAAAAATATGATGTTCAACTTGATGATTTAAGCCTCCGGTATAGAAATTCACGAGTCTATTACTAGGAGCAAAGTTGGAGGTGGTATATAATTGGTGGACTGCCCAAGTATGCTCTAAATTTCCATCTTTATCTGGTATTGGCATTTTTGTATTAGGAACAATATGAGCCAATTGAAAAACGAGGCTTAAAATCATACCAGCTGTATAATGCATTACAAAAAATCCAATCAAAACTTTCCACCATACGATATCTAAAACAGCTAAAGGTAAAACGATCCATAAAGAGTAGTAAACTAATTTAGAGATCACTAATTTTGTCCATTCTACTGCAGGACTAGGAAATTTACCATACGATAATTTTCTTTTCAAATAATTATGCATCTGTTTAACATCGGTAGTAATTGCCCAATTAATTGTTAATAATCCATAGAGGAAAATAGAATAATATTTTTGAAGCTTATGAATCTTCAGCCATTTAGAATGTTTAGAAAAACGTATAATTCTACCGGCATCAATATCTTCATCATGGTCTTTAACATTGGTAAATGTATGGTGTAAGACATTGTGTTGTACTTTCCAGTTATATACATTTCCTGCAAGGATATAGATACTACTCCCCATTAATTTGTTAACCCATTTTTTACTAGAAAAAGAATCATGATTGCTATCATGCATTACATTCATTCCAACACCAGCCATTCCAACACCTGTAACAGCCATTAAAATAAACATCAGCCATTGTGGCATTTCAACAGTGAGAATTAAAATAAATGGTACTAAAAAAACAGAAAACATTATAAAGGCTTTGGTATATAGCTTCCAATTGCCAGTTCTCTTAATATTATTTTCTTTAAAGTAAGTATTTACTCTTTTATTTAGAGTTCTAAAAAACTTGGCTTTATCTATTCTTGAAAAATTTATTGACTTCATAAATGGGTGAATGGTATATACCAAAAATAAACATTTTTGACTACGATATGATGATAAACGATTATTATTTAACGGAATTGTTCTTATGATTAATTACTTTTGTGATATAATAAAAATCATGGATTTAATTTTAAAATATTTTCCGAAATTAACTCAAGACCAAATTACACAGTTCTCAAAATTACAAGAGCTTTATAAAGATTGGAATTTAAAAATTAATGTTGTTTCAAGAAAAGATATTGATGAGTTATACCTAAGGCATGTGTTACATTCTTTAGGAATAGCTAAAGTAGTTCAGTTTAAGCCAAACACTAAAGTACTAGATGTTGGAACTGGAGGAGGTTTTCCAGGGATTCCTTTAGCTATATTATTTCCAGAAACACATTTTCATCTTGTAGATAGTATTGGTAAAAAAATTAAGGTTGTAAATGAAGTAGCCGAAGGTTTAGGTTTGCAAAACATTTCAACTACTCATGGAAGAGTTGAAGAAGATCAAGATAACTACGATTTTATTGTAAGTAGAGCAGTGGCTCAAATGGAAACGTTTGTTTGCTGGACTAAAGGTAAAATTAACAAAAAACAAGAGCACAAAATTAAAAATGGAATTTTATATTTAAAAGGGGGTGATTTAACCGAAGAATTAAAAAAATATACCACAGTTTCAATTTTTAATTTATCAGATTTTTTTGATGAAGATTTTTTTGACACAAAAAAAGTGGTGCATTTGCCCATGAAGTATAAAGTCTAAAAATTAAGAATATGGCATTAACACCGTCCAATAATTTTCAGAAAGGCATTGCTGCTCCCAAGTTCACATTAGTAGATACTATCTCAGAAAAAGAGGTTTCGTTAGATGAATTAAAAGGGAAGAAAGGAACAGTTATTTTCTTTATTTGCAACCACTGTCCTTTTGTAATTCATATTAACAAAGCCCTAGTTCAAATAGCAAATGAGTATAGTTCTAAAGGATTTAGTTTTATTGCCATTAGTAGTAATGATTCAGAAAAATACCCGATGGATGGCCCTGCCAATATGAAAATTCATGCTAAAAAAGAAAACTTTCCGTTTCCATATTTGTATGACGAAACCCAAGAAGTCGCTAAAGCTTATGACGCTGCATGTACTCCAGATTTATATATTTTTGACAGTAATTTAATATCAGTATATCATGGTCAATTAGATGATTCTAGACCTGGCAATGATCTTCCAGTTACTGGGATAGATATTCGAGAAGTTTTAGATCTTCTTGAATGTGAAAAACCGTATACAGGTATTCCTAAACCTAGTATTGGCTGTAATATTAAATGGAAGTGATATTAGCTAATGAAGCCATTATTTAAACAACTTCTACAAACAACCCATCTTCAGTTTTAGTAACCTTTGCCACCTCTTTTTTTGTTAAGCCTTTAATGGTTTTATCCCATTTTTTATTGCTTAATCCAGATTGAGTTTTTAAGGCTATTAAATCTATTTTTTCAGTTTTAGAAATTATAGCTAGAACAGTTTTTTCTTCCTCATTTAATTCAATAGAAGGCGCTTTTTGTTCTGGCCTCATCTGAGGAAAGAATAATACTTCTTGAATAGACTGATTGTTGGTTAAAAACATAATTAATCTGTCCATTCCAATTCCCATTCCAGAGGTAGGAGGCATTCCATATTCTAATGCTCTTAAGAAATCATGATCAATAAATTCTGTAGCTTCATCATCTCCTTTTTGAGCAAGTTTTAGTTGATGTTCAAAACGTTCTCGTTGATCTATTGGATCATTTAATTCTGAATAGGCATTGGCTATTTCTTTTCCACAGACCATCAATTCAAAACGTTCTGTGAGTTCTGGGTTGTCTCTGTGTTCTTTACAAAGTGGAGACATTTCCTTTGGATAGTCTGTAATATAGGTGGGTTGAATATAATTGCCTTCACATTTCTCTCCAAAAATCTCATCGATTAACTTTCCTTTCCCCATGGTCTCATCAACAGCAATATTCATTGCTATTGCAGCTGCTCTAATTTCATCTTCTGTTTTTCCAGTAATGTCAAAACCAGTAAAGTGCTTGATAGAGTCTGTCATGGTTACTCTTGCATAAGGCGCCTTAAAATCTATGGTATGTTCTCCAAAAGTAGCAACTGAAGTTCCGTTTACTGCTATAGCACAATGTTCTAATAATTGTTCTGCAAACTCCATCATCCAGTTGTAATCTTTGTACGAAACATAAATTTCCATCGCTGTAAATTCTGGATTGTGAGTTCTATCCATACCCTCATTTCTGAAGTTTTTAGAAAACTCGTACACCCCATCGAAACCACCAACAATTAATCTTTTTAAATACAATTCGTTTGCAATTCTCATGTACAAAGGAATGTCTAGAGAATTGTGATGTGTTGCAAAAGGTCTCGCTGCAGCACCACCAGGGATAGGTTGTAAAATAGGGGTCTCAACTTCAAAGTAACCAGCCTCATTAAAAAACGATCGCATGGCATTAAAAAGTTTAGTTCTTTTTACAAAAACTTCTTTCACATGTGGGTTTACTACTAAATCTGCATATCGTTGTCTATATCTTAGTTCAGGATCTGTAAATGCATCATAAGTAACGCCATCTTTTACTTTGGGAATTGGCAAGGGTTTTAATGATTTAGAAAGTAAGGTAAACTCTTTTACCATCACAGTTTTTTCACCAACTTTAGTAGTAAAAAGTGTTCCCGTTATCCCAATAAAATCTCCTAAATCTAGTAATTTTTTAAAAACAGTATTGTACAAAGATTTATCTTCTCCAAGACAAATTTCATCTCTGTTAAAATATACTTGAATTCTCCCTTCGCCATCTTGTAATTGACCAAAAGAGGCTTTACCTTGAATATTTATAACCATTAATCTTCCAGCAATAGTTACCTGTTTACCTTCTTTAAAGTTGTTTTTTATCTCCTTAGAATTAGCATCTACAGGAAATAAATCTGCAGGATAAGGATTGATACCTAATTCACGTAATCTCGTTAGTTTTTCTCTACGTACAACTTCTTGTTCTGATAATTGCATTCTATTTTCTTTTCTCAAAATGATTATAAGCTGCAAAGATAGTGATTTGCAAAAAAGAACTTTACAGTTAAAAAAGAAATAATGGTGTTTTAAAATTAAAAAAAGAGCTATATTTGTCTGTTGCTAATTTTAAGCAACGTGTTGTGTTGTTTTGGCACTTTCGTAAAAAGTGTCTTGGTTTTGTTAACCAATGGAAAGCTTCCCTGAGATGGGTCGCTTTTTTTTGCGCTTAAAAGAAGTTAGATTTCATTTCCCAAATTTTTGAAAAAAATAATCCTGCATAAATACTGCTAACTATAAATTTTAATCCAGTTGAAAACAGAAACCCTATAAAAGATCCAAAAGCAGCTTTTAATGCTCTGTTAGAGTTTTCATTATCATGGATAAGCTCTCCTATAAATGCCCCAATGAATGGGCCTATGATAATACCAAAAGGACCCAGAAAAATAAGCCCTACTACTAAACCTACTGTAGTTCCTATAATGCCATATTTACTCCCACCAAATCTTTTTGTTCCTAGAGCAGGAATGATATAATCTAATATATACACGAGTATGGCAACCGCTAGGGTAGTTAGTATAAAAGTCCAATTATAGGGAATTGCATTGGTAAGATGAATTAACAATAAACCTACCCAACTTGTAATGGGGCCAGGTAATACCGGAATAAAGGAACCAATAATTCCAAGAATTATAAAAAAAACACCTAATAGAAGTAGAAGAAGATCCATGGATTTACTTGTTGTTACTATAGGACGTTTCTCCTTTTTATTTGTTACAGTTATAATTCAAGCTATAGATTTAGTTAATCTAAAAGGTTCAGTAAACACAAAAGTTCTAGTAGCTAAAGTCATTATAATTGCGTAATTTCACACTAAATTAATGATCATTTCAAGTGCGTTATTTTTTATTCATATGTTTACTATTTTCCTTTACTTCTTGTGAGTATTTTTCATTTGAAAAAAACAAGAATATAGAGAAAATAAACATGGATGTAGATTTCACCTCTGTAGATGTTTCTCCTTCTTTTAAAGTCTGTGACTCCCTAATAGATAGGGACAAAAAAAGTAGTTGCTTTAGAACAACCATTCGACAAGAAATTTCTAGCAGTTTAGCCAAGCAATCTATACAAGTTACTCAATCTGTAGATGAAACTATTGAAGTAGCCATCACCATCCAATCCAATAAAGAGGTAAAATTAACCTCTATAAAATCATCTGATAGTTTGTTGGTTATACTTCCATCGTTGAAAGCTATTCTAAAAAAAAGTGTGGAAGAACTTCCTGCTATCTATCCTGCAATTAAGAGAGGTATTCCAGTAACAACGGTTTATAAATTACCAATTAGAATAGCGGTAAAAAACTAGTTTAGCATTTTCCAGAGTTTGTCTTTGAGCTCTTGAAGTCCTATTTGAGCTAGCGAAGAAATAAATATAAAAGGAA
>JADFAM010000043.1:0-29616 GCA_015665265.1 Flavobacterium sp. | reverse complement strand
ATTCATTTTTAATTTCCTCTTGCAACTCTTCATCTAACATGTCTGTTTTTGAGATCGCTAGTAAACGTTGTTTGTCTAGTAATTCTGGATTGTGCTTCTTAAGTTCGTTTAATAGCACTTCATATTCTTTATGAATATCATCACTATCTGCTGGTATTAAAAAGAGTAGGGTAGAGTTACGTTCTATATGACGCAGGAAGCGATGTCCAAGCCCTTTACCTTCAGCAGCTCCTTCAATAATCCCTGGAATATCTGCCATTACAAAACTTTTAAATTCTCTGTATTCTACAATTCCTAGATTAGGCTTTAGAGTAGTAAATGCATAGTCTGCAATTTTTGGTTTGGCAGCAGTAATTACAGATAGTAAGGTAGATTTCCCAGCGTTTGGAAAGCCAACCAAACCTACATCTGCTAAGATTTTTAATTCTATTTGAAACCAGCCTTCTAGGCCATCAACTCCAGGTTGTGCATATCTAGGTGTTTGATTTGTAGAGGATTTAAAATGCCAGTTCCCACGGCCTCCCATACCACCCTCTAATAAAATTTTTTCTTCTCCATTTTCGGTGATTTCAAAAATAATTTCAGCAGTTTCACTATCTCTAACAATGGTTCCAAGGGGTACATCTACATAGATATCGGTTCCATCTTTACCAGTACTTCTACTCTTACTTCCGTCTCCCCCTTGTTCTGCTCTAAAATGTTTTTTAAATTTTAGGTGAAATAAAGTCCACATATCTTTATTTCCTCGAAGAATAATATGACCACCTCGTCCGCCGTCTCCACCATCTGGACCTCCCTTTGTGATAAACTTTTCTCTATGTAAGTGCGCAGATCCTCTACCGCCCTTTCCTGAGGAAGCATAAACTTTTATGTAATCAACAAAGTTACCTTCTGTCATAATTTATAGTGTATCAAAAACCTTTGCTAAACGCTCTGTAATTTCTTGGATAGATCCTACTCCATTTACCCCAAAATAGTTTCCTTTTGCAGCGTAATAATCTTTTAAAATAGCAGTTTTTGTATTGTATTCATTGAAGCGATTTCTAATTTTACCTTCATCAGTATCGTCTACTCTTCCACTGGTTTTACCTCGCTCTAACAAGCGTTCAACCAATAAGTCTTCAGGTACCTCTATGGCAACCATCCCATTTATTTTTTCTCCTTTGGTATTTAAAAAACCGTCTAATGCTTCTGCTTGAGATTGGGTTCTTGGGAATCCATCAAAAATAAATCCGTTAGCATCAGCATTTTTTTCAACCTCTGCTTCTAGCATATGAATGGTTACTTCATCAGGTACCAAATCACCCTTATCCATGTAGGTTTTTGCGAGTATTCCTAATTCAGTCTCGTTCTTAATATTAAATCTAAAAACATCACCTGTAGAAATATGCACTAAATTATATTTCCCTTTTAAAAGTTCTGCTTGCGTTCCTTTTCCGGCACCTGGAGGTCCAAATAATACAATATTTTTCATTTAGTTTGTTTCTGTTGTTAATTGGTATACTGCTGGTAGATTTCTTCCTAAGCCATTGTAATCTAATCCATAGCCTACAATAAATTTATCTTCAATATTTTTTCCAATATAGTCTATTGGTAATTCTTTTCTGTAGACATCAGGTTTAAAGAATAGGGTAGCAATCTTTAATTGTTTTACATCTTTATTTTTAAAGCTGTCGTAAATTTTATGTAGGGTAGTCCCTGTGTCTATAATGTCTTCTAAAATTACAATGGTCCTTCCTGTGATATCTTCATTAATCCCTATTAACTCGTGAACAACATCAGTAGATGAGGTTCCCTGATAAGAACTTAACTTCACAAATGAAACTTCACAGTTATGGGTGTATTTTCTTATGAAATCTGCAGCAAAAAGAAAAGAGCCGTTTAAAATTCCAATAAATATAGGAATTTCATTAGGATCTAAATCCGCACTTACCTCCATTACTAAAGAGCTTACAATCTCAGAGAGTTCTTTTTCTGAAATAAACGGAGTAAAATTTAAATCGTGTAATTTTATACTACTCATCTTGCAAAGATATGATGCTGATATTAAAAAGAAAAAACCGTTTTGATGTACTGAGGAAAGTCAGTAGGAACAAAACGGTTTCTTCATCTATTTTTTGAAATTATTTCTTACTTGCTTCTTTTCTTTTAGAAGTATCATACATTACAGGAGTTGCTACAAATAATGAAGAGTAGGTTCCTACTACAACACCAATAATTAAGGCAAACATAAACCCTCTAATAGAATCTCCACCAAATGTAAAGATGGCTAACATTACCAATAATGTTGTTAATGAGGTGTTGATTGTTCTTCCTAATGTACTACTTAATGCTTTATCTACAACTTCGCTGTAAACCCATTTTGTATGAATTCCAGCAAACTCTCTAATTCTATCAAAAATAACCACGGTATCATTTAATGAATACCCTACCACTGTTAAGATGGCAGCAATAAACGATTGGCCTATTTCCATATCAAATGGCATAAATTTATAGAGTATAGAAAAGATTCCTAATACTATTAGTACATCATGAAATACTGCAATTACAGCACCTAAACTAAAAGATATTTTTCTAAATCGTAATAAGATATACAAGAAGACAATTAGTAACGATCCAAATACAGCATATATTGCTGATGTTTTAATATCATCTGCAATGGTAGGCTCCACTTTAATATAACTCATAATAGAGTTAGTACTTTCTCCTTCTTTTTGAAAACCAGGTTTAAAACTTTCATAAGTAGTTCCCTCAGATAAGTAATTTTTTAACCCTGTGTATAGAGCAGTTTGTACTTCTTCGTCAACTTCATTACCTTCTTCTTCAATTTTATAAACAGTTGTTATTTTTAATTGAGAATCAGATCCGTACGTTTTTACTTCTGGAGCAGTTTCAAAAACTTCTTTCAAAGATTCAGAAACTTCTGAAGCATTCACTGTTTTGTCAAATCGAACAACATATGAACGCCCCCCTTTAAAGTCTACGCCTTGCTTTAAACCAATACTTGCAATAGAGGCAATACCTCCCAAGATAATAGCTCCTGAAATTACGTAAGCAATTTTACGTTTACGTAAGAATTGAATATTAATATTTTGAAACCATCCTTTAGATAATGAGGTGTTAAACGTTAAGTTCTTTCCTTTTTCTGTGGCACCATCAATAAGTAATCTTGTAATAAATACAGCGGTAAACAAAGAGGTTAAAATACCAATGATTAAGGTTAATGCAAATCCTTTGATAGGTCCTGTTCCAAAAACATATAGTATAATACCTGTTAGTAAACTGGTAATATTAGCATCTATAATTGCAGATAGGGCTCCTTTTACACTAAATCCTTCTTGAACAGATTGTTTTAATCCCTTCTTTTTGAACAACCCTTCTTTAATTCTTTCAAATATAATTACGTTGGCATCTACAGACATCCCTATAGTAAGAATAATACCAGCGATACCAGGTAAGGTTAACACCGCATTAAATGATGCTAAAATTCCAAAAATGAATAAGATGTTTACGATCAAAGCAACGTTTGCATAAACACCAGCTCTTCCATAATATATAATCATCCAGACCAATACTAATAAAATAGCTAACATAAATGATCTTGTAGATTGATCTATTGACTCTTGCCCTAAAGAAGGTCCCACTACTTCTGCTTGAATAATTCTTGCAGCAGCTGGTAGTTTACCTGCTTTTAAGACAGTTGCAATATCTTGCGCTTCTTCAATGGTCATACTTCCACCAGAAATAGAAGTTCTACCTCCTATAATAGCTTGGTTTACAGAAGGAGCTGTATATACATAGTCATCTAACACAACTGCAACAAAACCCCCTACATTATCACCAGTTAATTTCTCCCACAACTTAGAGCCTCTTCCATTCATAGACATACTAACCTCAGGATCATTTAGTTGAGAAAAAACTTGAGCAGCATCTGTAATCACATCGCCTTGAATAGGAGCAATATCATTTCTATTAGATTTTATTGCATACAGACCAATTACTTCAGAACCATCTGTAGCAGTGTTGGATTTATAATCCCACAAGAACTTTACATTTTTGATATCGTTAGATCTTACGCCTATTACTTTTCGATCAGATAATAATTTATTTACCATGGCAGTGTCACTCACCTTCGCTTGTGCAACAAGAGAACTTAACTGTTGTTCTGATTGAGCAACGTTTACAGTTAAGTATGTAAATAATGTTTTTTGCTGAACTTCAGTAGAGTCTTTTACCTCATTTAAAATACTTTGGATGTCATTAACATCTTTAGTTTCCTCAGTTTCTTCTGTAATGTCTTCTTTCAGCATTTCAGCTACAACAGCGTTGGCTGAAAAGAAATAGTTTTGAACTTCGGCATTAGAAAATACTTCCCAGAATTGCAATTCAGCTTTGCTTGTAACAAGTTTAGTTACTCTATCAATATCTTTTGCACCAGGTAACTCTATTTGGATTCTTCCAGAATTACCTATACGTTGAATATTTGGTTGTGTAACCCCGAACTTATCAATTCTACTTCTTAAAACTTCAAAAGCAGTATTAATAGAGCTATTAATTTCTAGTTGTAATTCTTCTTTAACTTCTTCGTTTGTTTTGTTGAAGTTTATTTTTTCGCGAAGTGCTTTTGTGCCAAATATTTCAGGATCACTTAACTTTATACCACTAGTTCCTGCGGCAATTTCAAATTCTCTAAAAAATAAATCTAAATAGTTGTCGGTATTATTTTTCTGAGCTTCATCTGCAGCTTTTAATGCTTGTCTAAAGACCAAACTTTTTGAGTCATTTGATAAAGAGATCAATACCTCTTTTACAGATACTTGTAAAATTGCATTGATACCACCTTTCAAATCAAGACCTAAGTTCATTTCTTTGTCTTTGATATCATTATAAGTAAATTGAGAAATCCCTAGGTTGATCACCTCAAGGTTATTTACACTATCTAAATATTTTTTCTCTAAACTTGCTAATTCTCTCCCATTATTCTGATCTCCTCTAGATTTCGCGTATTCTTTGGCTTCATTTTCTACTTTTGAAGTAAAAAATGAAAAAGACAATTGGTATAAACTTACCAATCCGAAAAGGATTGCAAATAATCTTATAAGTCCTTTGTTTTGCATCTTCGTTTGATTTTAGTCGACTACTTTTTTAAAACGTGCAAATATAGTATTTACAATAAGATTAGCCTAATGAAATTATGTATATTTACCCGCTTTTAGTAAGCGATTAGCAACCAACAATAAAACCATATCATAAATTATGAGTCATCTATCTGACATCGAAATTGCACAAGCTAAGGAGCTTAAGCATGTTATTACTATTGCACACAAAATAGGAGTTGATGAAGACGACATTGAGATGTATGGTAAGTATAAAGCTAAACTTCCATTACATCTTTTAGATGAGGAAAAAGCAGCTAATAATAATTTAATATTGGTTACTGCTTTAACACCAACTCCAGCAGGAGAGGGTAAAACAACAGTTTCTATTGGCCTTACAGAGGGTTTAAATAAAATAGGTAAGCAAGCTACAGTAGTTTTGAGAGAGCCTTCTTTAGGGCCTGTTTTTGGGATAAAGGGTGGTGCAGCTGGTGGAGGTTATTCTCAGGTAGTTCCTATGGAGGATATAAATTTACATTTTACCGGAGATTTCAACGCAGTTGAAAAAGCAAATAATTTGTTGTCGGCATTAATAGATAATAACATTCAAAATAAAGTATCTAATTTAAATATAGACCCAAGAACCATACTCTGGAAACGAGTAATTGATATGAATGATAGAGCTCTTAGAGATATCACCATTGGTTTGGGAGGAACTGCTAACGGAGTGCCTAGACAAGACGGTTTTAATATTACTCCAGCTTCGGAGGTAATGGCTATTCTTTGTATGGCAACAGATTTTGACAATTTAAAAAAGCGTCTAGGTGACATTTTTATTGGATTTACTTACAAGAAAGAGCCTGTTTTTGCGAGAGATCTAAAGGCAGAAAATGCCATGGCAATTTTATTAAAAGATGCCATAAAGCCAAATTTAGTTCAGACTTTAGAAGAAAACCCAGCAATTATTCATGGAGGGCCTTTTGCCAACATAGCTCAAGGAACCAATACTATTATTGCAACTAAAATGGGTTTATCATTGTCTAATTATGTGGTAACAGAGGCTGGCTTTGGTGCAGATTTAGGTGCTGAAAAGTTTTTGAATATTAAGTCTACTTTTGCAAAATTAAACCCTAAGTGTGTGGTTTTAGTGGCCACTATTAGAGCATTACGTCATCATGGAGGTGTAAAAAAAGAGGAGTATAACGTGCAAAATTTAGAAGCTGTAAAAGAAGGTTTCAAAAATTTAGAGAAACATATAGAGAATATTAGAAAATATAATATAGAACCGGTAGTGGCTGTTAATTCTTTTTTGTCAGACACGTCAGAAGAAGTTAATTTTGTAATTGAAAAATGTTCAAGTTTAGGAGTTCATGCAGTCTTGTCTGAAGGGTGGTCAAAAGGTGGAGAAGGAACAAAACAACTAGCAAAAGCTGTTGTTGATATTGTTGAAAATAAAGCAACTCAATACAAACCGCTGTATGATTGGAGAAGTCCTGTAACAGAAAAGATTGAAATAATTGCTAAAGAAATTTATGGAGCTTCTAAGGTAGAATACAGTAAAAAAGCACAGTTAAATTTGAGAAGAATTAACAGGTTAGGATTTAATGATTTTGCTATATGTATGGCGAAAACACAAAAATCTTTTTCAGATAACGAACAACTAATAGGAAGACCAGAGGGCTTTACAGTTACTGTCAGAGAAATTGAAATAGCTGCTGGAGCTCAGTTTATTATCCCAATTTTAGGTAAAATGATGCGGATGCCAGGTTTGCCTGCAATTCCTGCATCTGAAGGAATGACCATAGATAAAGATGGAGTTATTTCTGGGCTATCTTAATAATTGGTATCAAGATAAAAAATAAAAAACCAGCCTATAGGCTGGTTTTTTATTTTGGAGTATGGGTGTTTATAATGCCAATAATCCATTTGTTTTAGTGACACCTTCTGCAGATTCTTTTAGATGTGCTTTTTCAGCATCACTTAATTGAATCTCCACTATTTTTTCAATTCCATTTTTCCCTAATACAACAGGAACTCCAATACATAAATCATGTAAACCATATTCTCCATCTAGTAAGGTAGAGCACGGGAATATTTTTTGTTGATTACAAGCTATTGCTTGAACCAATCCACTCACAGCAGCACCAGGAGCATACCACGCAGAGGTTCCTAATAAACCGGTTAGTGTAGCACCTCCAACTTTGGTGTCTTGCAATACTCTTTCTAAGCGTTCTTCAGATATAAATTCTGATACTGGTACAGAATTACGAGTTGCTAATCTTGTTAAAGGGACCATACCTTTATCAGAATGCCCACCTATAACTATTCCGTCAACATCAGAAATAGGAGCATCTAAAGCCTCTGCTAATCTGTATTTAAACCTAGCTGAATCTAATGCACCACCCATTCCAATGATTCTATTTTTTGGGATTCCAGTTGTTTTGTGAACTAAGTAAGTCATGGTATCCATTGGATTAGACACTACAATGATGATCGTATTTTGAGAATGTTCAATTAAATTTGATGAAACGGTTTTTACAATGCCAGCATTAATTCCAATTAATTCCTCTCTTGTCATTCCAGGTTTCCTAGGAATCCCTGAGGTGATTACACAAATATCAGAATTTGCAGTTTTTGAATAATCGTTGGTTGTTCCTGTTATTTTTGTGTCAAAACCATTTAAGGATGCTGTTTGCATTAAGTCCATCGCTTTTCCTTCTGCGTACCCTTCTTTAATGTCTAATAATACAACTTCTGAAGCAAAGTTTTTTATAGCAATATACTCTGCGCAACTAGCTCCTACAGCACCTGCTCCTACAACTGTAATTTTCATTTTTTTTAATTTAAATTAGTGATTAATTATTTTGCAAAAATACAACATAAAAATTTTTGTGTGTGATATATGTCATAAAAAAGACAACTCAACCAGTTATCTATTTTGGTTAAAGTCGATTCCAAGTTATCTAAAGCTAAATGAAATACCTAAATTAGCAGTTTTGTATTCTTGTATGGCATAACTCCCATAGATTTTAAAAAATCCTAAGCTTAATCTAGTTCCAATAGTCGCAGCTACTCCATTTGAATTAAAATCCAAATTGGCAGGTACTATTAATGATTGTGTTATAGTATTGTTTGGGGCAGAAAGTCCTGTTTCAAATACTCCTGTGTAATTGCCAGACATACTAAAAGTTGAAGATCCATTATTATAACCAAATCCACCATATACATTAATAAAAGGAAAGTTTAAAGAAGCTACAGCTTGCAATGTAAATGCATTCAAATCAAATTCAGCTAACGAATTTTCAGTTCTTATTGGTCCAGAGGTAATATCATTAATTCCATAACTAACTTTCATGGAAGTATATGCTGCTAAAATTGAAACGTGTAGTGGAGTTTTATCTATTGGGCCAAACCAACTTGTGATTTCTTTTTTAAGACCTACACCAAACATATTTAAAGAACTATCATCTTGCTCTTGTCCAAATTTAATGTTAGGAACAAATCTTACCATAGCGTCTAATTTACCAGGAAGTCCTAAGCCAATTTGCACGGCTGGAGCTGGCACTAAATTTGTGGGTAAATTAATGCCTCCTGGTGCAGTAAAACTTGCTGTTACATTTTGTCCTTCAATATTTCTGGTTACCTGGAATATAGCTCCATTATTAGGGCCTGAAAAAGAAGGTGTTGTGGGCTTGTTAGAGGTTAAATAACTTGAAAGGCCTAATTCAGATATATTGATAAGATCTTTTTTCGATGGAATTTGTGCTCCACTAGCTCCGATTGAAATATCAAAGCCTAGTTTTTTATGAACTTTAGCTGTGTGGTACCAACCTCCATTCATTGAATTTATAAAACCCTCCATTCCTGGAGCAAAGTAAGCTTGTAAAAATTTTTGAGAATCATTAACATTAGCTAGAAGAATGTTTTCGAAGTCACTTTGTGCTTTTATTTGTAATGATAAACTAAATACGCTCGTAAAAATTAAAAGTATTTTTTTCATTTGTGTTATTTTTTAGGGGGTAATGATTTTATTATCTGATATATAAAAATATTGTGAATGAATAGTTGTTTTTGTTTGTTAACATGAAGAGCAATATGTTTTAGTTATAGCACAAACTCCGGTATTTTCTGGGGTTTGTGCTGCTATTAATTTCAATATTTAAGCGTCAATATTTGCATATTTAGCATTTCTTTCAATGAAGTCTCTTCTTGGAGGAACCTCATCACCCATAAGCATTGAGAAAACTCTATCTGCTTCTGTCATGCTTTCAATAGTTATCTGGCGTAAAGTCCTAAATTCAGGATTCATGGTAGTATCCCATAATTGCTCAGCATTCATTTCACCAAGACCTTTATATCGTTGGATATTAACAGAGCCACCCATCTTTGAGGCAATTAAATCTCGCTGATCGTCATCCCAAGCATATTCTCTTTTTTGGCCTTTTTTCACAAGATATAGTGGAGGAGTGGCTATGTATATATATCCTTGCTCAACCATTTCTTTCATATACCTAAAAAAGAATGTCAATATTAAGGTAGCAATGTGAGATCCATCTACATCTGCGTCACACATGATAACCACTTTGTGGTATCTTAATTTTGTTAAGTTTAAAGCCCTTGGATCTTCTTCTGTACCTATACTTACTCCCAAGGCAGTAAACATATTTTTTATTTCTTCATTTTCAAAAACTTTGTGTTGCATTGCCTTTTCAACATTTAAGATTTTTCCTCTTAAAGGTAAAATTGCTTGAAAATTTCTGTCTCGTCCTTGTTTAGCAGTACCACCTGCAGAATCTCCCTCAACTAAAAATATTTCACATTGAGCAGGGTCTGTTTCGGAGCAATCAGATAATTTTCCAGGCAACCCTCCAATACTCATTACTGTCTTACGCTGAACCATTTCACGTGCTTTTCTAGCAGCATGTCTAGCAGTGGCCGCTAGAATTACTTTTTGCACAATAGTCTTTGCATCATTAGGATTTTCCTCAAGATAATCAGTAAGCATCTCAGAAACTGCTTGCGAAACGGCAGATGTTACCTCTCTGTTACCAAGTTTGGTTTTTGTTTGCCCTTCAAATTGTGGCTCTGCAACTTTAACAGAAACGATGGCAGTTAGTCCTTCTCTAAAATCATCTCCAGAAATTTCAAATTTCAAATTTTTAAGTAAACCGGAATTGTCTGCATATTTTTTTAAAGTACCCGTTAAACCTCTTCTAAAACCAGACAGATGTGTTCCTCCTTCATGGGTATTAATATTGTTTACATATGAGTGTAAATTTTCAGCATAAGAGGTGTTGTATACCATGGCAACTTCTACAGGAATTCCATTCTTTTCACCTTCCATAGAAATGACACTTGATGTCAATTGTTCTCTAGTACTATCTAAATATTTAATAAATTCTGGAAGACCTTCGTCACTAAAAAAAGTTTCATTGATAAAGTTTCCTTCATCATCTTTTCTTCTTTTGTCTGTCAGCGTGATAGTGATTCCTTTGTTTAGGTAAGATAATTCACGTAAACGAGTGGCTAAAGTATCATAACTATATTCAGTAGTCTGAACAAAAATGGAAGTATCAGGTAAAAAAGTAACAATAGTACCTGTAAAATCAGTTTCACCAACAGTTTTAACCGGATATAAGCTTTTACCTTTAGAGTACTCTTGTTGCCAGATTTTACCTTCTTTGTGAACTGTAGCTGTTAAATGTTCAGATAGGGCATTCACACAAGATACTCCAACCCCATGAAGACCTCCTGACACTTTGTAAGAATCTTTATCAAACTTACCCCCAGCACCAATCTTGGTCATAACTACTTGCAGTGCTGAAACGCCTTCTTTTTTATGAATTCCAACCGGTATACCTCGACCATTATCTTTGGTAGTTATAGAATTATTCTCATTTATAATTACATCGATGGTGTCACAATGTCCTCCCATAGCCTCGTCTATCGAGTTGTCTACAACCTCGTAAACTAAATGGTGAAGCCCTCGTACACCAACATCTCCAATATACATGGAAGGACGCATTCTTACATGCTCCATTCCTTCTAATGCTTGAATACTGGAAGCATCATAATTATTTTTAATTTCTTCGCTCATAATTTTAAGTGTTTTATCATAAAAAATCATCACAAAAAAGTGATGAAAATCATATATCCAAATTTACAAAATAAGCTCGTTTAAAGAAAGCTGACTCACTGATATCACAGAGTTTTATCAACATTTGTTAATTGCTAGAAAATGGCTGAAACCTATCTCAAATAAGCTTAAACAGGTGTTTTGAAATTTATGAAATTAAGAATAATGAAAAAAATGAAAAAATGTCTTAAAACAAGTTATTTTAAGACATTTATTAGCGTAATTATTGGGTCTTTTTAATGAAATTTTCCAAAAATAACCTTAGTATGCATCTTCATGAACAGTTTTAATTGCTCTTCCACTTGGTTCATTCATGTTTTGGAAACTCTTATCCCAAGCCAAGGCAGTTGGTGTACTACAGGCTATAGATGGAACAGATGGAACTGTTAAAGCAGCAGTTTCAGAAGGAAATTGTTCTTCAAAAATAGATCGGTAATAAAACTCTTCTTTTGTTCTTGGAGTTTGTGCTGGAAAACGGTGTTTTGATTGTAGCATTTGTTCGTCTGAAACTGAGGTTTCAACTAATGATTTTAGAGTATCTATCCAGCTATAACCAACTCCATCAGAAAATTGTTCTTTTTGCCTCCACGCAACAGATTCTGGAAGGTATTCCTCAAAAGCTTTTCGTAACACCCATTTTTCCATACGCTCGCCATTTATCATTTTATCTTCTGGATTTATTCTCATGGCAACATCCATAAATTCTTTATCCAAAAAAGGGACACGACCCTCAATACCCCAAGCAGCCAAACTTTTGTTAGCTCTTAGGCAATCATATTGATATAGTTTATCCAATTTTCGAACAGTTTCTTTGTGAAGCTCTTCAGGGTTAGGTGCTTTGTGAAAATATAAATATCCTCCAAAAATTTCATCTGCACCTTCTCCAGATAATACCATTTTGATTCCCATAGACTTTATAACTCTAGCTAACAAATACATTGGAGTAGAGGCTCTAACAGTAGTAATGTCATAAGTTTCTAAATGATATATAACATCACGAATGGCATCTAGACCTTCCTGAATGGTAAAGGTTACTTCATGATGGATGGTTCCAATATGGTCAGATACTATTTGAGCAGCAGCCAAATCAGGTGAACCTTCTAAACCTATAGAAAAAGAATGAAGCTGAGGCCACCAAGCCTCCTGTGTATCTCCAGATTCAATTCTTTTTTGCGCATATTTTTTAGCTATGGCAGAGGTAATAGAGGAGTCTAGGCCTCCAGACAGTAAAACTCCATATGGGACGTCAGACATAAGTTGCCTATGGACAGCATCTTCAAGAGCCTCTTTGAGTTCATCAATTGAGGTTTGATTTTCTTTTACAGCCTCAAAATCCATCCAATCCCGATCATACCATTTGGTAAGTTTTCCGTCTTTGCTAGATAAAAAGTGTCCAGGAGGAAACACTTCAATTTTATTACAAACTCCTTCAAGAGCTTTTAGTTCTGAAGCTACATAAAATGTTCCATTTTTATCCCAACCTATATACAAAGGAATAATACCCATATGGTCTCTGGCAATCAAATATTCGTCTTTAATAAAGTCATAAACAGCAAATCCAAAAATGCCATTTAAATCATCTAAAAAGGCACTTCCCTTTTTTTGATACAATGCCAAAATCACTTCACAATCAGATTGAGTCTGAAATTTGTAGGAACCCTCAGATTCATTCTCTTCACCAGCTACAAATTGTTTTCTTAATTCTTGATGGTTATAGATTTCACCATTAGCTGCCAAAACAAGTCGTTTGTCTTCGCTAAATAGGGGTTGTTTTCCTGAAGCAGGATCTACAATTGCAAGTCTTTCATGCGCTAAAATAGCCTTGTCGTTACTATAAATACCACTCCAATCTGGTCCTCTGTGTCTAATAGATTTAGACATTTCTAAAATTTGAGGTCTTAATTTTTCTGATCTTTCCTTTAAATCAAATGCACACACAATACCACACATATTCTCAATTTATTTATTTAAAATTAGATGATTGTAAAATCTATGCAAAGAATGGTAATAAAGTTTATAAAAAGAATAAAATAATATTCTTTAGTTTTAATTTATAATTTTTTTTTAATAAAAAACTATAACATGTAACTTATTTAAATATAATTGTATTGCTTGCCTTACATATTGTAAATGGTTAAAAAAAAAGATATAATAAAACTTGTCATATTTAAATTGAGGGTTTAAATTTGTAGTGTAATGAAAAGACAACAAAATACATGGTGGTGGAATTCTTTTATCTAAATAAGTGAGGACCAAACATGTATATATCATATTCTAAAAGGCTTATCTCACGATAAGTTTTTTTTTATGCTGAATTTGTTCAGCAGACACGTAAAATTTAATATTGAATATAAATTCAGTCTAAGTGAAAAAAGTATCATTTAAAACCATAAGCTCAACAAGAATCTCAGATACAATTACGCCTGTTGGGTTATATATTAGATTCAGAGATTTATATGCCAATACACTACTGTTGGAAAGTTCAGACTACCATAGTAAAGAGGAGAGCTACTCTTTCATTTGCATAGAGCCAGTAGTTTCCATGAAAGTAGAAAATCATCAATTCTCAATAAATCAGAGTGGTAATACAGTCTTTAAAGATCAAGTAGAGGGTAATTTTTATACATTATTTTCAAAATTTAGCCAAAGTATCGATTTGGATTGTGATGAATCTTTAAAGTCATTCAATGGATTGTATGGCTATACTACTTATGACAGTGTTCAGTATTTTGAAAAAATTAAATTCACAACCAAACAAGCAGATTCTTCCATACCATTTATGCAATATGGTTTTTATAGATTTATAATATCGATCAATCATTTTAATGATGAGATGACTCTTATTGAAAACGTAGAAGAGGGAACAACCTCTAGAATTTCTGATATAGAAACTATTATAGAGTCACATGCCTTTAACACTCAATCTTTTGAAATTATAGGTGAAGAATCTTCAAATTGTACAGATAATGATTTCAAAGATTATGTGAAAAAAGCAAAACGTCATTGTAAAAGAGGTGATGTTTTTCAATTGGTATTATCTCGTCAGTTTCAGCAAAAATTTAAGGGTGATGAATTTAATGTGTATAGAGCGTTACGTTCTATAAATCCTTCCCCGTACTTGTTTTATTTCGATTATGGAAATTTTAAATTGATGGGGTCTTCACCTGAAGCTCAAATAAAAATAAATGATGGAAAAGCTACAATAAATCCTATTGCAGGAACTTTTAGAAGAACGGGAGATATGGCCCAAGATATAAAGCTTGGTAAGTTATTGTCTGAAGATGAAAAAGAAACGGCAGAACATGTAATGTTGGTAGATTTAGCTAGAAACGATTTAAGTAAACATGCAGAGGAGGTAACTGTAGCGGTTTTTAAAGAGGTGCAGTTTTTTAGCCATGTCATTCATTTAGTATCAACTGTTCAAGGAAATATTAAAGACAATCCAATGAAAATTGTTGGAGATACTTTTCCTGCAGGAACATTAAGCGGTGCTCCTAAATATAAAGCAATGGAATTAATAGATACCTATGAAAATCAATCACGCGGATTTTATGGAGGAGCTGTAGGTATTATAGGATTGGATGGATCTGTAAATTTAGCAATAGCAATTCGCTCTTTTGTGAGCAAACAAAATAAATTATATTATCAAGCAGGGGCAGGAATAGTGATTCGTTCAGATGAAGAGAAAGAATTACAAGAGGTTAATAATAAACTGGCAGCATTAAAAAAAGCATTGACTTTAGCTGAAAAAATTTAAGATGAAAATACTAATTATAGACAATTACGATTCGTTTACCTACAACCTAGTTCACATGGTTGAAAAGATAACAAATCAATATCCAACAGTTGTTAGAAATGATGAAATTTCATTAGATGAAATTAACTTCTATGATATGATTATGTTATCTCCAGGGCCAGGAATTCCCGATGAAGCAGGGATTCTTAAAGAAGTTATTTCAATGTATGCAGGCAAAAAACCAATCTTTGGAGTATGCCTTGGTTTACAAGCTATTGTTGAGGTTTTTGGAGGAACTATCATTAATATGGATAAGGTATATCATGGAGTTGCTACAGAGATGGAAGTGATTATATCTGACGCGACTATTTTTAAAAATATTCCAGTAAAATTTAAAGCAGCAAGATATCATTCTTGGATAGCATCCAATCAAAATTTTCCTACCGAATTAGAAATAACAGCAAAAGATGAAGCAGCAGGAATTATGGCAATTCGTCATAAATATTTTCCAATTAGTGCAGTTCAATTTCATCCGGAGTCAATTTTAACAGATCAAGGAGAACAACTAGTTGAAAATTTTATAAATGCTTACAAAAAATAAATTTTAATAGAAAGTTACAGAAAATAATAACGACTCATTGAAGATTATTTGACAGATGAAAAATATATTAAATCAATTATATCAACACAAAAAACTATCAAAGTCTGAAGCAAAACAGATTTTGATAAAGATTGCCGGGGGTGCCTACAATGAGGCTCATTTAGCTTCTTTCATGACTGTTTTTATGATGCGTCCAATTACTGTTAATGAACTTTCTGGTTTTAGAGAGGCGTTGTTAGAATTGGCAATTAAAGTTGATTTGTCTGAATATAACACCATAGATATAGTTGGTACAGGAGGAGACGGCAAAGACACGTTTAATATTTCAACAATCACCTCTTTTGTTGTGGCAGGGACTGGTCAGAAAGTTGCGAAACATGGTAATTATAGTGTTTCATCAAAATCAGGTTCTTCAGATATGTTACAGAGTTTTGGGTATGAGTTTACAAGTAATGAAGCTACTTTAAAAAGTCATTTAGAGAAAGCAAATATTTGCTTTTTACATGCACCAAAATTTCACCCAGCCATGAAAGCTGTTGGGCCAACAAGAAAAGCATTGGCTTTGAAAACATTTTTTAATATGTTAGGACCTCTTGTGAATCCAAGTTCGCCTCAAAATTTAATGTTGGGTACTTTTAATTTAGAAATCGCAAGATTATATAATTATATTTTACAAGATGAAAAAAGTCAATATGGAATTATTCATGGGCTTGATGGATATGATGAAATATCTCTTACCAGTGGTTTTAAATTATTTACCAAATCTGGAGAACAACTAATTAATCCAGAAGACAATGGTTTAGAAAGAATTTCTCAATCTGAAATTTATGGAGGCAATTCTGTAAAAGATGCTGCTAAGATTTTTAAAAATATTATAGAAGGAAAAGGAACAAAAGCCCAAAACAGTGTAGTTCTTGCCAACGCTGCTTATGCGTTAAAAATTATAGACAAAAACCTTACGTTTGAAGAGGCTTACAATACTGCAGAGGGTTCTTTGCTTGGTGGAAAGGCGTCTCAATGTTTACACAAATTAATTACCAACTGCTCATCATGACAATATTAGACAAAATAATTGCTTTTAAAAAGAAGGAAATCACTAAAATAAAGGCAGATGTTCCACTAAAAAAATTAGTAGGAAGTCCTTTGTTTCAGAGAACTCCACTCTCGTTAAAAAAATCATTGTTAGAGGCAAATTCATCAGGAATTATTGCCGAATTTAAAAGGCAATCACCATCTAAAGGAGTTATTAATGACAAAGCCTCTATAGAGGAAGTTACTAATGGGTATTTAGATGCCAATGTAGCAGCTCAATCTATTTTAACAGATACTTCATTTTTTGGTGGAACTATGGTAGATTTAATGAAAGCTAGAACTATTAACACTGCCAAACCAATTTTGAGAAAAGATTTTATTGTAGATGGTTTCCAAATAGTGGAAGCTAAAGCAATTGGAGCAGATGTAATTTTATTGATAGCTGCTTGTTTAACAAAAGAAGAGCTTAAAAATTATGGAAAATTAGCTGAAGACCTAGGGATGGAGGTGCTGTATGAGGTGCACACTCAAGAAGATTTAGACAAGATAGATCTTCACAATAAAATTATTGGAATTAACAATAGAAACCTTAATACATTTGAGGTAGACATCCAAAATTCTATAAATCTAGCAAATCAAATCCCTGATGATTGTGTAAAAATATCAGAGAGTGGCTTGAGTGATCCTAGAATTATTTCGGGTCTTAAGGAGTATGGTTTCAATGGATTTTTAATTGGAGAAAACTTCATGAAAACGGACAATCCTGGTGAGGCATGTGAGTCATTTATTAGTCAAATTAGATAAAAAATGAAGCTTAAAGTTTGTGGAATGAAATATATTGAAAATATCAAATCTGTTGCAGATTTGAACCCTGATTATTTGGGATTTATTTTCTATGAACATTCACAAAGAAATTTTAAAGGAGTGATACCATCACTTCCAAAAAGTATAAAAAAAACAGGTGTTTTTGTAAATGAAGAAGTGCCTATTGTTCTTTCTAAAATTAAGAAGTATCAACTTGATGCAGTTCAATTTCATGGTGATGAGTCTGTACCTTATATTAGAGAGTTGAAGAGTCAGTTTTCAAATAAAATTGAGATTATCAAAGTAGTTGGGTTAAATACAACGGTTCAATTTGAGCAGTTAATACCGTTTGAAAAAGAAGTAAATTATTTTCTTTTCGACACAAAAGGGAAAAATCGAGGAGGAAATGGAATAAAGTTTGATTGGTCTATTTTAAAAGGATATCCTTTCACGAAACCCTTTTTTTTAAGTGGAGGAATAGGACCCAATGATTTGGAATTAGTTAAAAATATTAAAGTAACTGGATTACCAATATATGCTATAGACATCAATAGTAAGTTTGAAGATAAGCCAGGCGATAAGAATATTAATAAAGTGAGAAAATTTAAGAATCAGTTAGATTATGAAATCAAAATTTCATCCAGATAAAAGCGGTTATTTTGGACAATTTGGTGGGGCATTTGTTCCAGAATTATTATTTCCTAATGTAAAAGAGTTAGAGGATAATTATATTCAAATTATTGAATCTGAAGAATTTCAACAAGAATACAAGGATTTATTAAAAGAGTATGTTGGACGCCCAAGTCCATTGTATTTGGCAAAACGTCTATCAGAAAAATACGGAGCTTATATTTACTTAAAGCGTGAGGATTTAAATCATACAGGAGCGCATAAAATAAATAACACCATTGGGCAAGTACTGATTGCAAAGAAATTAGGCAAAACAAAAATTATAGCCGAAACAGGAGCTGGACAGCATGGCGTAGCAACGGCAACAGTTTGTGCATTAATGGGGCTTGATTGTACCGTTTTTATGGGAGAAAAAGACATTGTAAGACAAGCACCTAATGTTGCTCGTATGAAAATGTTAGGCGCTACCATAGTTCCTGCAACAAGTGGGAGTAAAACACTAAAGGACGCTACCAATGAAGCTATTAGATATTGGATTCAACATCCAGAAACTTTCTACATGATTGGTTCTGTGGTTGGACCTCATCCTCATCCAGACATGGTTGCTCGCTTACAAGCGGTTATATCAGAAGAAATTCAATGGCAATTAAAAGAAAAAACTGGTAAAACAACACCAGATACTATTATAGCCTGTGTGGGTGGAGGTAGTAATGCTGCTGGAGCATTTTATCATTTTATGGATGATGAAAACGTAGAGTTGATTGCTGTAGAGGCAGCTGGTTTGGGTGTTCATTCAGGCGAAAGTGCTGCTACATCACAATTAGGAGAAGTAGGGATTATTCATGGAAGTAAAACAATCTTAATGCAAGACGAGTACGGACAAATAAAGGAACCATATTCTATTTCTGCAGGACTAGATTATCCAGGAGTTGGTCCGTTACATGCATTCTTGTATGAGAGCAAGAGAGCAACGTTTATGAATGCAACAGATAGAGAGGCCTTAGATGCTGCATATGAGTTAACGAAGTTGGAAGGAATAATTCCTGCTTTAGAAACTGCACATGCATTGGCAGTTTTACCAAAATTAACATTTAAAAAAAATCAAGTTGTTGTTATTAATTTATCTGGAAGAGGAGACAAAGATTTGGAAACATTTATTAAATATTTAGAATAATGAGTATAGAACACATTCAAAAAGAAATTAAAGGTTTAAGACAAGAATTAAAATCACATAGACTTTATCAAGAGTTAGAGACTATTGAAGATATAAAGATTTTTACACAGGATCATGTTTTTGCAGTTTGGGATTTTATGTCATTACTGAAAACTCTTCAAAGAGAATTAACATGCGTTTCTATTCCTTGGGTTCCAAGAAAAAAAGGGAAGCTTACTCAGTTTATTAATGAAATTGCGTTAGCGGAAGAAAGCGATGTAGATCTTACAGGAGAAACTAAAAGTCATTTCGAAATGTATCTTGAAGCCATGGGTAAGATGGGTTCTAATACTGAAAAAATTGAAACCTTCATGAATGAAATCTCCAATAATCGTTCAGTAAGTGAAGCATTACATATGGCAAAAGTTTCTAAAGCTGTAAAAAACTTTGTAGAAGTTACTTTTAATACAATTTATAGTAATGATGCTCATAAAGTTGCTTCAGCCTTCACTTTCGGTAGAGAAGATTTAATACCAGATATGTTTGTTGAAATCATTCAACAAACTCAGGATAAAGAATCTTTTAAAGATTTTTTATATTATTTAAATAGACATGTTGAATTAGATGGAGATTCTCATGGACCTCTTTCATTAGAAATGATCGTTGAGATGTGTGGCGATAATCAACAAAAATGGGATGAAGTTTTAGCAACAGCCAAGCAATCTTTACAAGTAAGAATTTCTTTATGGGATTATATTGCAGATGCTATTTCTAAACGCAAACTTATAAAAATCTAATCGTGAGTTCAATTTTTAATTTATTAAAAGAAAAACCAGTAAATAACTTATCAATTTACTTTACTGCAGGTTTCCCTGAGTTAGAGGATACTGCAAAAGTGATTCAAGAGTTAAGTAATGCTGCTGTAGATTTTATTGAAGTGGGTCTCCCATATTCTGATCCTTTAGCTGATGGTCCTACAATTCAGAAAAGTAGTCAAAAGGCATTGCAAAATGGAATGAA
The DNA here is from genome assembly GCA_015665265.1 of Flavobacterium sp. Lineage (GTDB taxonomy): Bacteria > Bacteroidota > Bacteroidia > Flavobacteriales > Flavobacteriaceae > Polaribacter. Next base: position 9,408 of record JADFAM010000043.1, on the reverse strand, counting down.
TTTGGATGTTGTTTTTGATCAACTATTAGAAATTAAAGCAACTAATAACACACCACTAGTTTTGATGGGTTATTTGAATCAATTATTAAAATATGGAGAAGAGAAATTTTGTCAAAAAGTAGTTGATTGTGGAATAGACACATTAATTTTACCAGACTTACCAATGGTTGAATATGAAAATCATTATCAATCATTATTTAATTCTTACGGACTCAATAATGTATTTTTAATTACGCCACAAACTTCAACAGAGAGAATTTTAAAAATAGATTCGTACACTCAAAGTTTCATTTATATGGTTGCTTCAAGCTCCATTACTGGAGCAAAAGGAGAAATCTCTGAAGAGCAATTAGCCTATTTTAAAAGAATCAAATCTATGAACTTGAAAAGTAAATTAATTATAGGTTTTGGAATTTCTGATCATCAAACTTATTCTAAAGCATGTGAGTATGGAAACGGTGCCATCATAGGTTCTGCTTTTATAGAAAGTTTAGAGAAAAATGGAGTAGAAAAAACTAATGCATTTGTAAAGTCAGTTATAAACTAATAAAAATGGTTGAAGTAGAATATTTCTATCTAATTCATCCTTTTCATGAAATTAGTTCACACTAAGTAGTCGAATATCAAAAATTAGAACAGATCCACCAGGGATAGAACCCCTACCAGATTCTCCATATCCTAAATTGTATGGAATTAATAATATTCCGTCTCCACCTTCCTTAAAATATGTAATCCCTTCTGTCCATCCCTGAATTACCTGATTTAATCCAAAAGAAATGCCACTAGAACTACTTTCGTCAAAAACAACTCCGTCCAAGAAATATCCTTTGTAATCTACAGTAACATTTGATGTACTGGTTGGTCTAGCACCGGACCCCTCATTATTTATTACATAATACAATCCTGAGTTACTTCTGGTTGCATTTAAGTTATTGTCCTCAATGTATTGTATGATATCTGCTTCAGTTTCAGGTTCAAAAGTAGAATCAGTTTTAGTTGAACAAGAAATAAAAAAAAGGAATGATGCAATTAAATAGACAGCTCTTTTCATTTTGATGTTTTGATTATTTTAATGCGAATATACTTTGATTATTTTAATAAACCTTTTCTCCATTCACATAAGTAGCTGTTGCTTTAGTCTTAGGAATTTTTGCGGCATCAACGGTCATAATATTTTGATCTAATATTGTAAAATCAGCTAATTTTCCTACTTCAATACTTCCTTTTTCATTTTCTTCAAAATTTGAATAGGCTGCCCAAATAGTCATTCCTTTTAAAGTTTCTTCTCTAGAGAGTCTATTTTCTATTTGAAAACCACCATCAGGGTATCCATCTGTATCTTTTCTTACAGCTGCTGCATAAAATGTTAAAAAAGGATTTACTTGTTCAACAGGGAAATCTGTTCCTAAAGCTACTTTACCGTAGACCTCTAATAAATCCTTGTAGGCATAAGCTCCTTTCATTCGTTCTTTTCCAATTCTGTCTTGTGCCCAATACATATCAGAAGTAGCATGGGTTGGCTGTATAGAAGGAATCACATTTTCAAACAACATAAAGTCCTCTGGAGCTATTATTTGAGCATGTTCAATTCTCCAGCGTTTGTTTGTTTTTCCTTGAAGAAATTTTTTATAGGTCTTCAAAATCCATGTATTTGCAGAATCTCCAATGGCGTGTGTATTCATTTGATATTCTGAAGCAGCAATTTGTTTTGCCATTTCTCTGTAACGCTCTGGTTTATAAATTAAAGCGCCAAAATGATTGCTTCGATCACTATATGATTTTCTCATGGCAGCACCTCGTGATCCAAGAGCGCCATCTCCATAAATTTTAAAGGATCGGACATGTAACCTGTCGGTCTTAATAATTCCTTTATTTATGTAATAATCTAGATTCTTTTGAGTAGCTGAAATCATTGCGTAAATGCGAATTTTCAATTCATTTTCTTGTTGTAAACTATCTATGAGTTCTACAGTGGATTGATCTAGTCCAGCGTCATCAACAGTAGTAAGACCATAAGAAAAAGCAATTTGTTGCGCATCTTTCAATCCTTGTATTGATGTTAGTTTAGTTGGTTTTGGTACTTGAATAAAATCCATAGCAGCATCAATATAAACACCTGTCATTTTTCCATCTTTTACAATGATTTCACCACCAGTAACCGGAGTGTTTTTTGTAACTTCTGTAATGTCTATAGCCGCTTGATTTGCCAGCAGAGCATGACCGTCAATTCTTCGAATAGCTACCGGAGTATTAGGAAATAGAATATCTAATTTTTCTTTAGTTGGAAATTCTTTTACTTCCCAATCATTTTGATCCCATCCACGTCCCGTTATAAAAGTTACATTCTTTTCTTTTTGAAAAGCGATAAGTCTTTCCAGAACTTCATCATAACTTTTAGTGCCTTCTAAAGAAACTTTTTGTTGTTGCAATCCCATTCTGAAGAAATGGCAATGGGCATCTATAAGGCCAGGAACAATGGTTTCTCCTTTAGCATCAATGGTTTCTTTAGAGGTATATTTGGTGATTATCTCTGATTTAGAACCCACCGCAATAAATTTTCCATCTTTAATTGCAAATGCCTCTGCTTCACTAAAAGCATCATTTACAGTATATATGGTAGCGTTGGTTACAATTAAATCTACTTGTTGTTGTTTGCAAGAGGAAAAAAATAGAAGCAAACTCAGAGAATAAATAATTTTTTTCATGGGTTAATTATTGGGTAATAGGTAATGAATATAAGTATATTAGATAGGCACCATACATTAATAAAAATTGCAAGGGTATTCTAATATATGCTAACTTTTTTGATCCTATGGCTGGTTTTATCTTTGTTGCATCCCAAATATGAATAGGCAGAAACAATATCAATAAGATGAAAATTCCTAACGAAGCATCATTTGTAACGGCTGGAAAAAATAAGCCTATTCCTAACAAAAATTCAATAAAACCGGCTATATAATTTACAGCTAATTTTGGAAGACCTGCAGGGATAAAATTGTTAAAAAACCTAGGTTTAATAAAATGCATGATTCCTGCATATATAAAAAACCCAGCAAAAATAATTTTAAGTATAAACATATAGTTTTTATATAAATCAGGGCTTTACTGGGGTATCGGTGTAAAGGTACTTGTCCATTAGGTATATTAAACTAGTCATGGAGGCACTTCCTAATTCTAACTCACGCTTATTTACCTTGTCAAATGTATCTGTGCTAGTGTGATGATAGTCAAAGTAACGCTGACTATCTGGTCTGTATCCTACCAAGGTTACAGATTCTCCTTTTAATGGAGAAATATCTGCACCGCTTCCTCCTTTGTCGAGATCATGCAAACCATATGGTGCTAATAATTTTTTCCAACTTTGAACAAGGGCAGTGTTTGAAGCATTTGCATCAATTGAAAAACCTCTTGGTGTGTGTCCACCAGCATCAGATTCTATTCCACCTATATGAGTCTCATTATTTAATTTTGACATTTCTGCATATTTTTTTGCACCACGAGTTCCATTTTCTTCATTCATAAAGAATACCACTCGAAGGGTGTTTTTTAAATTAACATTGTTCTTCTTTAATAGGTAAGCAACTTCCAACGATTGTACGATACCAGTTCCATCATCATGAGCTCCATCTCCTAAATCCCAAGAATCAAGATGTCCGCCCACAACCATAATATTTTGGGGTGTTTCAGAACCTTTAATTTCTCCAACCACATTAAAAGATGGTGCATCTGGAAGTGTTTCACATTGTTGTTTAAAGTAAAATTTTAAAGTTGGGTTGTTTTTTAAGTCAGTACTTAAGATACTTGCAGCTCTAGAACTAATTGCAGCTGTAGGAATGTATTGTTCTTTTGGTAAATCTCCATAAGACATTGTACCTGTATGTGGATAATCATCTAACCCATTGGTCATAGATCTAACTATTACTCCTTTTGCACCATATTTTCCACAAACTGCAGCTCCCTGAACTCGCTGGTCTACACAACCACCATATGCTTTAAATGTATTGATTAACGTATTGTCAAAAGGACGATTAAAAAACACAATTTTATCTTTCATTCTTAACCCTAGCGCTTCGGCTTCCTCTAAACTTTTTACTTCAATAACTTCTGCCGTAACTCCATTTGACGGAGTAGCTACAGAAAAGCCAAGAGCACAAATAGGCACCTGTTTTAGTTTCCCATTAATACGATAGTTAGCAACTTCTTTTGTACCTCTAACCCAATGAGGTACCATTACTGGTTGAAGCCAAACAGAATCTAATCCAATTTCTTTCATTAAAGCTTCCCCCCATTCAACAGCTTTTTGCGCCTCCGGAGATCCAGAAAGTCTACCGCCAACATTTGAAGTTAAATCACGAAGCCACTCATAGGATTGTCCTTCTGTTAGTGCCGTATCAAAAATATTTTTGATGTTTTTAGCATCTACTTTTTCTTGATTTGATAATTCTTGAGAGGTATTGGTATTTGGTTCTTTTGTATTGCATGCGAAGAGAATAACAACAGCAATTAAAAAAATAATTTTTTTCATAGTTAGTGTTAATTAATGAAGACCTTAAATTTACGGAAAGTTTTGAATATATTTTACTTTAATTTCTAATCACCGAATGATTGTTTTAAAAATCAAACTTATAGGTAATTCCTGCCAACGCCTGAAAACCAAGAACATTATAATTTGCGTATCGATCGTAATCGGTTCCTAAAATATTATTAAGTTTAACAAATGCACTAAAAAAATCACTAAAATGATAGCCTCCATTTAGATTCATGTCTGTAAAAGCATCTAATGATTCAATGCTTGCTATTGTAGATGGGAATGTTCCATTATATTGAACATCCATACGATTGCCAACAAAGAAAATATTAGCGTTGGCGTACCAGTTATTGTTTTTATATTTCCCATAAATTGTTCCCTCAATCTTAGGTAAATTCCAGGCTTCTTGTTGAAAGGTTGTTGTGTATGAATTTGTTTGAATAGTAGCACCAATAGAAAATCTTTTACTAGCATCAATCTCAATTTCTCCAAAAATTGATAGGGTACTAATATCGTCATAAAAAACATTAAATGAGTTTCCATATTCATATCCTAATAATGAAGTTGAGGCATTAAAAACACCATTTGATTTAGAGTTATTTCTCAAAAACAACGCATGGTCTTCGTCACTCTTATAACTAGCTTTTACATTAAAACTAATATTTGAAGAGATGGTTCCATTAATCCCACCAAATAGATTATATTGTTCATTCGTTTGAGTTAAGAATAGAGTAGGAGAAACAAACTGATTTTGTTCGCTAAATTTCTGGAAAGAATTCATATAAAGATCTCCACCTACTCCTGCATAAAGATTAATTAAATTGGTAATTACAGGATAGGTTATTTCTAGATCTGGATAAGCAAGAATGTCTGTTAAACTATTTTCTATATCTGAGGTTAGATATATTTTTGATCCTAACTTGATAGATAATTTATTCCAATTTACTCTGTAAACTGGATGAATTCCCAGATTAAAAAAACTGTATTTTATATTGCTACTGTTTAGATAGTTTTGTTCAAATTCACCTTGTAAGTAATTTATATTAGTCTCAAGTTCTAGTTCTGAGAGGTTTTTACTTATAAAACCTAATGGTATTTTTAAAGATGGTTTTAATAAAAAACCAACTTCTTTACTCCCAAATTTGTCATCAAAAAGACTCAAAGCTCCTTTAATATTATCAAAATATGAATCTTCAAAAACAACTTCACTTTCTACCTCATAAAAACCATATGTTTGCTTAGCTGCAATTGAGTTGATGGTGTTATTATCGAAAGAGATGTTTGGTAAACCATACCAATTATATTGTTTTTGATACATGTTTCCACCAATTTTCCATGTAAAACCTCTCTCTTCCTTCAAGTAAAATCCACCTAGATTCAGAGTAGAAAACTCATTGTTTAAAAACGTATTTTTTACTCCATTTTCTGAGGATGTATATTTCAAATATATACCATAATCAGTTTCAAATTTTCTATTTTGATGTAAGAAAAATTCTATGAAAGGAGTGGTGTAATTTCCAAATCCAAGTGCTAAGTAATTATCAAAAAGTCGTTCTTTTTTACCAACATCAATCCCTTTAACTACTCCACTTTTTGGGACAAATGTAGAGGCAACAGGAGCCGAAAAAATGGAGTAACTTAATTTTTTCTTTGAGGTTGTATTGCTTAAAATAATTTTTGGTGTTTTCTTGATTTTAAAAGCGTCTGAAATTGTTGGAGTGTATGATGTAATTACATTAATTACTTCAACAATAGAATCCTTCTTTTTAGGTTTTTTTTGAGAGAAAACTTGACCTAAACTCATTATTAAAATTAATACGAAGCTATATTTTTTCATCAGTCTTAATTTTTAGGAGTTGTTACCGAGTTATTTGTTTTAGATTCTTTAAGTTTTATCTTCTTTAATTCACTTTTTGCATCATTTATTATATCACTAAATTGAGAAAAATTCTTAATAATATTTTCTAAAATATAAGTGGCCTGATATGGATCAGAATCTTCCAAAGCATAATAGTTTTTAGCCATGATAATAAAACTTTTTGCTCCCCAATATTTATAGGTAGAGTAATCAGAGGTGATTGTTTGTATTATTTTATTTGAAACATCATACTCTTTTTTCTTATTGGTAAAATAAGCGCTATAATACAATGCTTCCGCTTTTAATTCTCCATTTGCATTTCGTTCTACTTCAGTGTAAAATTCTTCTGCTTTGATATAATCTTCTGTTTGAAATGCAGATCGAGCAATAATAATTTTTGCATCATACTCTACAGTAGCATCTATTTTATCTTGTAATAATATTTTTTCTGCATAAATAACTGATTTTGTGTAATCTTGTAATTTATAGTAACCTTTCATTAAATTACTTTGGGCATATATAATGTTCAAGATTAAGTTTGCCTCTTGTTCAAGTCTTTTTAGCAATGGGATGGCAGATTCCCAATCTTCTTTTTCTAATAAAATTTGTGATAATTTATTGAGAGCTTCTTCACTAAACTCACTTTGAGGAAGAGATATTACATACTGATAGTGTTTCATAGACTCTTCATATAATTCATTATTAACGAGTAATTGAGCTAAGTAAAAGTTTGCTTGTAAAGCATGAAGACCGTCTGGGAAGGTTTCAATATATTTTTTAAAACCTTTAATGGCTAGGGGAGTATCACTTTCTAAAAATTTATTTTCTGCAGACTGATAAGTTGTATTGTCAATTTCTTCATTAGTAATATTCACAAAACTAATTCCTTGAACCCAGAGAGCATATTCATCAACAGTTCCTAAATCTATATATACATTTTTTGCATTGGTAACAGCCTCTCTTGCCTCTACAGAGTTTGGGTAATTAGAAACAATTTCTTGATAGTTTTTTAAAGCTTTCTTATTTTCATCATCATTGTAAAACAACAATCCATCTCTTAACAGAGCTCTTGGAATGTAAGAGCTTTTTGGGAAGTCTTGAAATAAGATTTTGTAAGCTTTATGAGCTTTTTTTGTTTCTTTTAGAGAAGAATATGTATTTCCCAATTGAAACAAGGCATCATCTCTAAGATTTGATAAATTAAAATTATCTAGTAAGCTTTCTAATTCAGTTATTTTGGTAGTATTCTTTTCTAAGAAGCCGAAACACATCGCTATTTGATATTGAGCATAATCAGAACTGTTTCCAAGCTGATCAAGAACTTTTTTGTAAGCATCTATAGATTTACGGTATTCTTTTATGGCAAAAAAACTATCTCCCATTCTAATTGTTGCATCATCTACTAGAGACAGGTCTTTTTGTTTTGTATTTATGAAGTCCTGAAATACTTTTGCAGATGTTGAGTATTGTTTCAGTTTAAAATAGCCGTATCCCAAATTATAATCTACTAATTGGAATTCTTCACTTTCTTTTGATGCTATTTTTTTAAAGTTAATGAAATCATCTATACTTTTCTGGTAGTTTCCCAATCTATAATTTGTTTCTGCAGACCAATAAAAAGACAATGTTTTAATAGAGGATTCAACAGCGAATTTTCCTTGCTGAAAATAGGGTAGCGCCTTTTGCATGTTGTTAGTATTAAATAACTGAATTCCTCTATAATAAGAAACCTCTTTGATTAAGTTTTCATTTTGTTTGGTTTTATTTTTACTCAAATAATCGAGAGCTCCTTGATAATTCTGTTGATATAAATAAGAGGTAACCATTAAACCATTAATCTCTTCATAACTTGGAGATTTTGGATAAGTTTTTAAGAAAAACTGAAGTACATCTGCAACATTTTCATAAGGATTTCCCTCCTCATAGCTAAGCTTTGCATAGTTTAACGAGGCATCTTCTTTTACCTTTAAATCAAAACTCATTTCACTAGCACTTTTAAATGCATTAAGAGCTTCTGGTTTTTTTTTCAGATAAATATAACATTCACCTAAATTGTAATATGCTTTCTGCGAAACATTATTTTTTTCGTCAATTATTTTATTAAAATTATTGACAGCATTTTCATAATCATTTTGTTTAAAAAAAGCATAGCCTAATTGGTAGTAATCTGTGTTATTCCATTTTCCTTTTTTACCTCTATAAACTTTTAAATAGTCGATGGATTCTTTATATTTTTTTAGATTGAAATAACTTTCACCAATAATTTTTGAAATTTCAGAAACTTCTTTGGGTTTAGCGTTTTCTAGAAGTTTTAGCCCAACTTCAATACATTTTTCAAATCGGCCAGCCTTAAAACTAATATCTAATAAATAATAAGTTACCTCACTTTTATATGCTTCATCATCCGCAATTTCTTCCAAGGTTTTTTCTGCAATTTCATAATCCTCTTGTTTGTATGAGATGTACCCAAAGTAGTAACGAGAATCATTCCCATATTTTGGATCATTAATTAATAATACAAACTTATTTTTTGCTAAATCTAGGTTTCTGGTAGATAGAAAAGCATAACCCATTTTAAAATTGATTTCTTTTTTATTGGCTAAAGAAAGGGCATCTAAATTTACTTTTGAATACCATTTTAAAGCATATGCTCCTTTTTTATTGGCAAAATAGTAATTACCTACATTAAAGTATGCTCTGTCTTTTTTTGTACTAGAAGGATAATTATTTACAAAGCTTGTTACTTTTTTATCTGCATTAGTTTGATTTAATTTTATTGCACACATGGCATCATAATAGTCAGCATTTGCTTTTAAATCATTTTTAATAGTTGAATCTTCAGAGACTTCAATAAAGTATTTTTGTGCAGCAGCATATGCTTTGCTATTAAAGAGCTTAATTGCATGATTATATTCGCTCTGAATATTGGTGTCTATTTCTGTTTGCTGACCATAAATTTGAGCATATTGCATAGAAAAAAACAATACTAGTATGTGTAAATAATTATAGCGATTTTTCATTT
>JADFAM010000009.1 GCA_015665265.1 Flavobacterium sp. | reverse complement strand
TGGTAATACATTTAAGAGGACCCATGCCTCCAAAAAAAGAGTAGTTTTTTTTCTATTATTCTTTTAAATTTTGTTTAAAATCTGAAACTACTTTATTAATTGCATCATCAATTCTTTTTTTATCGTTGTTGTAATTAAATTCTAATGATTTTTTTTCAGGAAATTGTTCAATCATTACAGTTGTTGAAGGAAAGGCAAAATCAACCCCTAACTCTTTTGCTAGCTTAACAATAGCAATGTGGATTTGATGTCTTGACTTTTGTTCACTAGACCAAGCCAAATCCTGTAAATACATATTCATCAAAATTAACAACGCAGAGTCACCAAAGCCAGTAAACTCTACATTATAAGAATCAGATTTAGTATCGGGATGTGCAACAATAATTTCACGAACACCCTTTACAAAAGCTTCTATTAATTCTGGAGGTGTGTCATAACGTAAGCCTAGTTGTGTATTATATCGCCTGTAAAGTCTTAGGCCGCTATTATTTATTACTAGCTCGGAAAGTTTACTGTTAGGGATTTGGAATATTGAAGTATCTGCAGACCTAATTCTAGTGGATCTAAAACCTACCTCTTCAACAGTTCCAATAACTTCTCCAGCTGAGATCCAATCACCTATATGAAAAGGTTTGTCTATAAAAATCATAACCGTTCCTATTAAATTCTTAACTGTATCTTGAGATGCAAATGCAACGGCTAATCCACCAATAGAGGCACTCGCTAATATAGTTGTAGCATCTACTCCAAATAAAACTAGTAATTTGAAAGATCCAAAAACAACAATAATTACGCTTGCAAAATTTCTTAAAATTGGAGTTAACTGATCATCTAGTTTAGCTTCTGTCTTTTGTGTGTAATCATGAAATAAACTCAATAAAACCTGTGCTAATTTTAAAAATACGTATATCCAAAAAATTGTTGAAGCTATGTTTACAGCTAGAAATAACCATTTATTAATTTCTAAACCAAACTGAAGCGAAGGTAAAACCTTATCTATCAGTGAAATAGATATTAATAAGCTGATAGGATGTGCTAATTTTTTTAAAGTAATATTGATGTCACTATTCTTATTTTTTGTGTACTTATTTAAAATTTTTCTTAAAAAAAAGAAAGCCAACCGTTTTACTATTACAAATAAAATGATTGATAAAAGGATCAATATTATAAATGCAAAATATTGCCAAATTTCAACTGATAAAATTTCTTTATGTCCAACACCAGGAATAATTTCTTGAATTTTTTCAATGTACCAAGGAAAAGTTTCAGCATATATAAAATCTATATTTTCTAGGGTTTCAGTGGAATAATACCAAAAATCACCCTTCTTTTCAACCGACACAAGAGGCATTCTTTCAGGAAATAGAACAAATTTGTGCTGAGTTAAAAAAGCAGTGCTATCTTTATAATTAGCATTATCAGAAATTAAATTAAAATCTACTTTTAATCCTTTTCCGTCTAAAATTCTTTTAATTTTTATAGCTGCCTGAATTGATTTTTTCTCATCCAATCCATATATAGTTTTGGCGGCGTTCTTTGGCTGGTAAGAATTATTTTGTAGAAAATAGACATGTGTATATACCGTAGCTCTCGGGCTAGACAAGTCTACTATTGGAGCTTTTTGACAAAAAGCATAACAAGAAACAAATAGCAATAAAAACAGTAATTTTTTCATATATAAATTGTTAATGATCCGTTAATTGAAAGGTCAAATTTAAACCTTTTATGATTTTATTGGTCAAAAAAATATAAAATAAACTATATAAAAAATACATCATGGTAAGAATTGTAAGTCTTTTAGCACTATTTATTTCTTTTTCTTTAACTATAAATGCACAAAAAAAAGAACTTTTTAAAAATAAAAAAAGGTTAACAACAGAACAACTCACAACACTAAAAGTTAAAAAAATGACTTTAGAACTTGAGTTGTCTGAAGTGCAACAAAAAAAATAACACCAGTTATTACTAAACAAATTTCTGAGCGAAAGATTGAAGCGGATAGAATGAGGGAATCAAAAAATGAAATTAAAAATATTGATGCAAGTAATCGTTATCAAATGGCTAATAAAATTTTAGATCGTAAAATCATTTTTCAAAAAGAGATGAGAACCATTCTAAATGAAGAACAATTTAAAAAGTTTAAAAGACTTGAAAAAAAGAGAAATCAGAAAATGAAAAATAGAAGACATCAGAAAAAAAAGAGATTTCATAAAAACTAAATGAAAGAGAAAATTAGTAATTTTTGAGGGCTTGGTGACAAAATCACTAAGCCTTTTTTTATTCTTTAAACCAACTAGAATAGTTAATATAACTATTAGCAATCCTGTCAATTTCCCCAGAAATCATTTCTTGAGATATATTTTTTATCTTTTTTGCAGGGATTCCTGCGTATATACTACCACTTTCTACCCGAGTATTTTTCGTAACAATTGCTCCAGCCGCAATAATTGAGTTACTTTCTATCACGCAATCATCCATAACAATACTTCCCATTCCAATTAAAACATTATCATGAATAGTACAACCATGAACAATAGCATTATGACCTATTGAAACATTATTACCTATAGTTGTAGGTGATTTTTTATAGGTAGCATGAATAACAGCTCCATCTTGTATGTTTACTTTATTTCCAATTTTTATGTAATGAACATCTCCTCTAATAACTGCATTAAACCAAACACTACATTGAGTTCCTATAGAAACTTCTCCAACGATAGTAGCATTTTCTGCAATATAGCAGTCTTCTGATATTTGAGGATGTTTCCCTTTCACAGGTTTAATAATTTTCATTTCTGAGTATTTATTTTATTCTAAATTATTTGATAGTAAGTTGTTGACCAATAGAAAGATTATTAGTAGAAAGGTTGTTTGCATCCTTAATATTTTCTACTGTAGTTTTAAATTTCCTAGCTATAGAATATAATGTATCTCCCTTTTTAACTTTATAACTTTGTTGTTTACTTTTTTTAGATTTAGTAATTGTTTTAGCCTGACTTCTTTTAGTTTCTTTTTTTATTTTTTTTAAATCTTTTTCAAGAAACTTATCAAACTCATATAATTTATAATCTTCAATAATTTTAATTAGTTTTTTTGGATACTTTTTATCTGTAGCATACCCAGCTTTTTTTAGACCTTTTGCCCATCCTTTATAATCTGATTTTCTTAATTTAAATAAGCTAGCGTAACGCCTTCTTCCACTCAAAAATTTTGAATGATCTTCGTAAGAACTCTGAACGTATTTATACTTTCTAAAACATTCACCTTTTTCATCATCATCATGAAAAACACGGCCTCCTTTCCAACCTGTGTGGCATTTAATTCCAAAATGATTGTTAGATTTAGAAGCCAATTGACTTCTTCCATTTCCTGATTCTAAAACACCTTGAGCAAGAGTAATACTTGCAGGTATTTTATATTTATGCATTTCTAAAACAGCTAATGAAGCATATTTTTTAATATATTGAAGAGTATATTTATTTAATGGTTTGTTTCCTTTTTCAAGCTTTTTAACGTGTTGTGACTGCTTTACTGACGGTAATTTTTTAATTTGAGTTTCGGTAGCTTTTGACTGATTTCTTTTCCTTGCAGTAGTTGTTCTACTAGAGCTACAACTAGCGAGAAAAAGCATACAAAAAGCCAAAAGAAATAATTTACTCCTCATTTTAAAATATTTTTAAGTTACTCTTTTTTTTCATTAATAACTCATTAAATCCGTCTATACCCTGCAAACCTCCGGTGTGAATTATCAGAATTTTACTTCCAGCCGGAAATAGTTTATTTTTAATCATATCTACCACACCAAACATCATTTTACCTGTATATATTGGATCTAAAGGGATTTGAGTTATTTTTTTAAATCTATTCATAAAATGAATAAGTTCATCGGAATATTTACCATAACCTCCAAAATGATAATCATTAATTAACTCCCAATTATCTTTAAATTTAGAGTATCTCTGTATATCGTTTTTTAAAAAACTGCCCTTTAATGCTGGAAATCCTAAAATTTTTTGATGCTTTTGAGCACTATTAATAATTCCAGAGATTGTTCCTCCAGTACCTACACAAGAACAAATATAATCAAACTGATAATCTTCTTTTTCTAAAATTTCTTCACATCCCTTTACGGCTAAATCATTTGTGCCTCCTTCAGGAATTAAATAGAAATCTTCATACTTCTCTTGAAGTTTATGCAGAAAACGTGCTGAGGTCTTATTTCTATATTCCTCTCTTGAAACAAATTCGAATTTCATCCCTAACTCAGAGGCAGTTCTAAGAGTAGGGTTAGCCTCTAATGTTTTAGAGCTATTTATTCCTAATTCATCTCCTCTAATTACTCCTACCGTTTGTAACTGTTTTAAATTCCCGGCTGCAGCTGTGGCAAGAATGTGGTTAGAAAAGGCGCCTCCAAAAGTAAGAAGCGTTGTGTGTTTTTGTTTGACAGCTTCTTGAATATTATATTTTAATTTTCTGAATTTATTTCCAGAAACTAAGGGATGAATCTGATCTTCTCTTTTAATAATAATCTGGCAATCAACATCTGATAATTCAGGAAGAACTACCTCTTGATTTTTTATGGATATTTGAGTGTTAAAATTCATGAATAAAGATCACAAATTATGAAAATTTTTCAACCTCTTCTTCAATTAATTCCCAATCTGACATTAACAACTCTACTTGTGCTTTTTTAGCTTTGTAATTTTCAAAAAAATTAGGCTTGCTAGAAACCTCATCATAGTTTTCAGCTAGTTGAGTATCAATCTTTAAAATTTCAGATTCTAAATGACCAATCTGACTTTCAATTTTTGTTAATTTATTTTTTAATTTACGAAGTTTTTTGTCTTGTTCTTTAGATAACTCATTTTGTTTTTTCAAAACACTTTTATCAACTTTGAGAACAGTCCTTTTTTCAGCTTCGCGAAGATTTTCCATTTTATGCTGTTCAAGGAAGTAATCTATATCTCCTAAATACTCTTTTATCACTTTATCTTTGAAACCAAATACAGTTGTTGTTAATCCTTGTAAAAAGTCTCTATCATGAGATACTAAAATTAAAGTCCCATTAAATTGTTTTAAGGCTTCTTTTAGCACATTTTTAGAGGCAATATCTAAGTGATTTGTTGGCTCATCCATGATTAAAACATTAAATGGAGATAACAATAACTTGCATAGTGCCAACCTATTTCTTTCTCCTCCAGAAAGTACTTTTGCTTTTTTATCTACGGCATCTCCACCGAATAAAAACGCCCCTAACATGTCTCTAACACGCATTCTGTTGCCATCGGTAGCAGCGTCTTCCATAATTTCTAAAACAGTTTTTTCAGGAGGCAGATGCTCTGATTGATTTTGAGCAAAATACCCAATTTCTACATTGTGGCCTAGCTTTAAATATCCTTCAAAGGGGATATCGCCAACCATCATTTTTGCCAAAGTAGATTTTCCTTGTCCGTTTTGACCAACAAAGGCTATTTTACTATTTCTCTCTATCAAAAGATCTACATTTTCTAGCACCTGTTTTTCTCCGTAACTTTTACTAATTTTTTCTGCCTCAACAACAATCTTTCCGGGTTCTTTTGAAATTGCAAAACGAACATTCATCGTAGCATTATCATCCTGATCAACTTCTATAAGCTCTACTTTGTCTAGTTGTTTCATTAATGATTGCGCCATAGAAGCTTTACTAGCTTTTGCTTTAAATTTATTAATTAACAACTGCTTTTGCTTGATTTCTTTTTCTTGATTTTTTTGTGCTTGTAACTGTTTTTCCTTGATTTCCCCTCTCAAAAGTAGAAACTGAGAATAGGGTTTTTTGTAATCATAAATTTGTCCTAAAGAAATTTCAATTGTTCTGTTAGTAACGTTATCTAAGAACATTTTATCATGAGATACTAATACAATTGCTCCTCCATAAGATTTTAAGAAGTTTTCTAACCATATAATAGATTCGATATCTAAATGATTTGTTGGTTCATCTAATAGAAGAATATCGTTATTTTGTAATAAAAGCTTAGCTAATTCTATTCGCATTCTCCATCCTCCTGAAAAAGTATCTGTTAGCTTATCAAAATCTTCTCTTTGAAAACCTAACCCTTGAAGTATTTTTTCGGTATCTCCCTGATAGTTATAACCTCCCAATAATTCATATCGCTCTGTTAAATCCGTTAAATCTATTATTAATTGGCTATATTCTTCACTTTCATAGTCAGTTCTTGTTGCTAACTGATTATTTATTGTTTCCAGTTTAAGTTCAATAGATTTAATTTCTTCAAATGCTTGATAAGCCTCCTCTAGTATTGTTCTTCCGGCTACAAAATCTATATCTTGTCGAAGAAAACCAATTTGTATGTCTTTATCAAAAGCCATCGTTCCGGCACTACTTTCAATATCTTTAGATAAAACCTTTAACAAGGTAGATTTCCCAGCTCCATTTTTACCTATCAATCCAATTCTGTCTCCTTTGTTTAGTTTGAAAGTAATTCCTGAAAACAGGTCTGTCCCCATGAAAGAGACCGATAAATTATGAACATTTAGCATATAACCAGATGATTTTTCTGCTGCAAAACTAGGTAAAAAAAGGATATAATTTTTAGATAAAAAGAGAAAGTATGAGTATGTCACTCAACCCAGTTAAAGCCAATATTGGAGTCATGATGGATCAACTCCAAAAAATTACTCCCAAGATTAAATTTAATCTTGGGAGTAATTTTAGATAAAATATAATAATTAAAAATCTCTTACTGCTCGGACACTATAAGGCCCTTGTGTTTTAGCTGCATAAAACTGAGCACCATTGGCAAAATCCCATAAGAAAACAGTGCCATCTTGTTTTACAGTAATACTCCAATAAGATTTCGTATTCTGTGTTTGATCTGTAGACTCATTAATATTAAATTGGGGTGCATTACCATTCTTATAAACCGTATGCATAAGAGTTAGTTCTTCAAATGTGGGAAGACGCCAACCTTTAACAGCTTTTCCGTCATTATCATGATTGTCAGGGTTACTAGCTATAGTTTGTGCATTCCAAAAATGTGCACTACCAGTAGAATTTTGATCTTGCATAGCTACAACTGTTCCATGGGCACCATCATCATATACACTTATGACATACCCACCTAGATCTGCATAATATGTATTTACTTGATAGGTTTCTTGAGAAAAAGCACTTAATGTTAGTAATAAAAGTAGCGTACTTAAAAATAATTTTTTCATCGTAAGATTGTTTTTTAAATTAATAATTATAGTAAAAATAATTAATTTTAATTTAAAAGTGATAAGTTTCTTTTAGAGAATTTAAAACTATTAATTCATCTATAAATTAATTTGGTTTTTATTTTCTGGAGTGCTCCATTAAAATGAAGTTTAACTATTTATCGGATAAATCGATTACAATTAATTTCAGGATCTAAATCTATTCCTTCTTCTAGCAAGCCATAAAGCTCTTTCGCCATTGAGGGAGCAATCATAACACCTCGGGTTCCTAAGCCATTTAAAATGGCTAATTGTGGGTATTTATCATGAACTCCAACCAGTGGTCTTCTGTCTTTTACAGCGGGTCTTATCCCTGCTGATTGATCTATAATCTCATACGGAACGGTAATCACTTTTTTAAGTTTTTCAACCAGTTCTTCTTTTCCTTCAATTGAAGGTATTGAGGTTTTGTCTTTATGGTTAAAAGTTGCTCCAACTTTGTAACGATGATTCCCTAATGGCAACACAAATAAAGTTGACTTTAATAAAAAGTCGATCTCTAATTTTGGTGCATGTATAGTTATAATCTCTCCTTTAACTTCCTCTAGGGGTAAATGGTTAAAATAAGGGTTTTGTTTCACTCCAAATCCCTCACAAAAAACAATTTTACTTGCCTGAAGATTATTGTATATAGCCAAATTACCCTCAAATAAAATATCTTTATGATAAAACTTCTCAAAGCGAATCCAATGATTTTTTTTCAAATAATGCCTGTAAGTTTCTACTAATTTATGAGTATCAATTCTACCACCTTCTTTTACATTCCCAAAATAATGACTACCTACTACACCTGAATACGTGTTTTCATCTAAGTTATCCTCTAAAAATGGAGCTACTGTTGGTTTGTCAAATGCAGCAAACCAATTGTTCTGATCCTCTGTAGATTTAAAGGCTTTTTTTATGACAAATTTTTGATCTAAAGTGGTATTAAATTTTTTTTCTAGATGTTCATAAAAAGGAAGTGCGATAGCTAATTGTTCTTTAGCATTCCAAACTGGTGAAAATCGTTTTAAAATAACAGGGTTATAGACGCCACCAGCAACAAGAGAAGACGTTTGAGAATCATCCTCAAAAACAATAAAACTTTTTTTAGCTTGAATAAGTTTCTCTACAAAAGCTAAGCCTGCTAAGCCTAACCCAACTATTATGTAATCTACTTTCACAATTCAAAAATACTCTTTTACAATAAAAAAGCGCTTCAAATAATGAAACGCTTTTTTATCTATTTAAAATTAGATGATATTAATAATTCCACATGTCTATTTCTTTATTTCTAATAGATTCTTTAATTCTATCAGCTTCTAAAAGTTGAAATAATGAATTTCCTCTAATATAATCTGCAATTTCTCTATTTCCATAAATATTTGCTTCTCGCACAATTACAGAACTAAATCTTCTTGCATTTAATAAATGATCATAGGAAATTGGTTGCGATATATTTTTAGGATTGAAAACTTTAGCTTTATGTAATATATTTCTAGTTTCGGGATAAAAAATCCAAAAAAGTTCAAATATTTCACCATCATCACTATCAGTACCTAGAGCCTGAATATCCTTACCCATGGGGGATAAAGCTAATAATCTGTATTTTAATTCTCCTAAGCGTTTATCAAAATACCATATTCCTTTAATCATATAGCCTTCAATATCTTGTGTAGAAATTACGTAAGGTATTGTATCGTCACCTTGTATCCTGTTATCCGATAATACTTCATCAATATCTTGAGTTGACATTTTTGAAGTGAAAAAAGAATCTGAATATACATTTTTTATTGATCCTGTTCTAATTCCTTTCAGTAAGGTGTCAAATAACGAACGTCTGTCATTGGATATGTTAGCAGTATCTATTGGGTAATAGTATGGTAAATTTATTTTTTGATTAAGATCTACAAATTCCCATACAACTTTAGACCATAAAATGTCTCTATCATCTATGTAACCATAAGATAAAGGGATGTCATTATCTGCTGCAATCTTTTCTTTTGTTTGCTTACCAATTTGATCAACCTCAGTTGCATTTAACATATTAACTTGTGCACACAGGTAGCTTGTAGTAAATAATAAAATAACAACTGTTAAAAAATATTTCCTGATCATAATTATATACTTTATATTTCTAGTTGGAAACTTCTATATTTATTGGTAAAACTCTGGGAACACGAGTTTTACTTTTTCTTTCGATTGCCTGAATTTTATATATAGCAATTACATCACCTCTTCTAGCTTTTGCAATAATTTTCTTAGCTTTTGAATTAAACTTATTCCCTTTAACTTTTACAGATAATTGTCCTGGTACTTTTAATGTAAATTCTAGAACATCTAGCTCTAAATCAAACACGAAATCTGGAAATTCTGCATTAATTTCAACTTTTGGTATGAAAGATTTGGGTAAAGAAATTACACCAAAATCACCTTTAATTACACCAGCAGCTGTAGGTAAATTTTTAATTCTAAAAGTTTTAGGGGTTTTTATTGTTTTCCCGTTACTTAATTTCGCTGATACATTTATCACAACTTCATCGCCAACACCAGGTTTTAAAATATATTTTCCTAAACCTGTTCTAGTTAATTTATTAGATTTAGAAACGGATGGATTGATATCTTTATCTCCAACACCTGGAACAGATATGGAAATTGGGTTGTCTAACCCTCTGTAAACTACGTTCATTTTGTCTGCAGAAATTACCGCTTGACTGGGCAGTGAAATAACAGAATAAGAGCTTTCAAAAGGGATATCTTGAGCCTCACCGTCTTGCATAAATGTGATAACACCTTTAAACTCTCTTTCTCCAACATTTCCTGCTGGCATGTCTATAATTACTTGACCGTTCTCTACATTATTAGTTATATCTTTTTTTCCTAAAGTAACCTTACTTGGCACCAACTGGTCATCATATCTACCCAGAACTACCTGTCCTTTAACTCGTTCTCCAGAGAAATAAGCTGTCTTTTCAAGTCTTACAATTCCTTTATAATTGTTAGTTGTTAATTTTGAATCTCCTTCTAGTTGGTTCCCAAGAAGAGCTGATAAAATATCACTTTCTGTATTTTTTATATTACCTTGAATTTGACTAAAACTTGTTAAAGAGGCAACAACTGGAAAACCTTTGTACCTGTATTCAATCCAATCTATTTTTTTACCATCTTTATTCTTATAATCGTCGGTATTAAATCTTTTATTAATCACCGATATTAATTTTGAATCGGCAGATCCAAGGACAGAAATAACAGAGTTTCTGTAACTATTTATTTTGTCTTTAAATTCTTTACCTTTTTTTGATAATTTATCTCCATTAAAAAAGTACTCATCTAAAACATCCGGTTTATCCATTGATTCATAATCCTTTAAATCATCAATATCCTCAGTTATTTTTGCTTTTAAAGTATCTAAGTATACGTTCAAGTCATTTGATAGAGATTTAATTTGATCAGATTTAGTTTTTAAAGGACCATATTTTTCTTTTTGATCCTTAGCCTTAATATTCAAATTTGAATACGATTCATTGTTTTTGATAGAAGTAGTTCTACTACTTTCTGTTAACTCTTCATTCATAAAGCCAAAAGCAGATAAGACTTCTTTACTCATATTCATTGCTAACATAGCAATAAACACGAGATACATTAAGTTTATCATCTTTTGCCTTGCGGATAATTTTCCTCCTGCCATAAAAATTAGTTTTTAAGTTTTTTAATTATTGTACTAATTATTTATTAGACATAGCTGAGAGCATACCACCATAAACTCCATTGAGAGAGGATAAGTTGGTAGCTAAAGATTCCATTTGTTCTTTTAAAAGTTCTGAATTTTCAATCATTGAATTATTTAATTCTGCCTGTTTATTAGAATTCTCCATTTGTACTTGATACAGACCATTTAAAGATTCCATTTGAGTAGCAGCCAATTCTACTTGTTCATTATATTTTACAGTTGAAGAAATTGATTCGGATGCAACACTCAAACCTTCTGCAGCGGTATGAAAACTTTTAATACTATTTCCAAGATTCGTCATAAGCTCAGTATCAACTTGAGCTTCCTTTAATAAATTATCTAATTTTTGAGATAACATCCCGTTTACGCCTGTTCCTTCTCCGACAGCGTCACCTAGTTCTGGATATACCTTAGTCCAATCCAAATCATCTTCAACTGCATCAAAAGCTGATATAAAAAACACAATTGCTTCTACTATCATACCGATTGTTAAGATTAAAGATCCGTAAGGCCAATGTTGGATTTTAAATAATGCGCCTACTATTACTATCGCGGCTCCGATACCGTAGGCCATATTGAATATTTTCTTAGTTGATTTTGATTGTGCCATAATTAAATAATGATTTATTTAGGTTGGAAATAATTAATAATTGGTATTTGTTTTTGGTCCTACTGAAGATTGAACAGTTCTAAAACCGATATAACTTCTTGCGGTGTCTGCATATTCAAAATCTCTAGTACCTACTTCTAAAAAGTAGGCAACATCTTTCCATGAGCCACCTCTGATTACTTTTCTTTTATTATATCTATCTTGAACACTTGTATTAATAGTTGAGCCCATGTAATAAGAACTATTATTAAATGAGGAAGCTGTCCATTCGGAAACATTTCCAGACATGTTATATAAGCCATAATCGTTAGCGTTGAATGACTGAACTTCAACCGTATATAGCGCTCCGTCTACTGCATAGTTACCTCTAACTGGCTTAAAATTAGCTAAAAAACACCCTCTATCACTGGTTATATTTGGGCCACCCCATGGATACTTAGAAAATTCTAGTCCTCCTCTTGCAGCATACTCCCATTCTGCTTCACTAGGCAATCTAAAACTTGGAATTTTTACAAAGTTTTTATTGCCTCGCATTCTATCATTTTTATTTTTTGTTCTCCAATTACAAAAAGCTTGAGCTTGAAGCCAATTTACTCCAACAACTGGATAATCTTGATAAGCTGGGTGGAAAAAATAATCAAGATGCATTGGGTCATTATAAGAATAATTAAAGTCTTTTACCCAAACTGTTGTGTCTGGATATACATTAACTACTTCTTTAACTAGAAAGTCTCTTCTACTACTTGAGTTTTTCATGGCAGTATTTTTATCAAACCATGAATAAGAATATTTGAGAAGTTTATTGTTAAACGTTCTCACCCCATCCCTAGCTTCACTTTCTTTTATATACAATGAATCCATAGCTTCAGCATAATATACATCTGGATACTCACTAGTATTCCAAATAATATCGATTCCTTTATTAAGTGGTTTGGCAGAATTTAAATCCACAGCTAGTTCGTAATAATTCTCAAACATATATTTTTGATAAGCTGTTTGACTTGTTGTATCTGATCCTGCAAAAGAATAATCATATATCCCTCCAGTAATTAGTTGACCATTAGTATCGGTGAAACTACCTCCTGATGCAAAATCTGCCATTAATGCAAGTTCTGTTCTAACAATAGAATCTTTAACCCATTCTACAAATTGCTTATATTCTGAATTTGATATCTCCGTCTCATCCATGAAAAACTTACTAACACTTACGGTTCTTGGAGGTGCATTCATTGTCCCCGTTAAATCTTCATCCTGTCTCCCCATTGTAAACGAACCCGCTGGAATAGAAACCATTCCAAAAGGTTTCTCACTAAACCATTTGTACTTAGACTTAACTCCTACTAACTCACCACGATCATTTGAACCGCATCCATACATCATGGTTATCAAAAATATATACAATATTGCTTTCTTCATATTTATAATCTTCCCTAAAAAAGGACGTAAACCTAAAGTTTTTTTTGTAAAAACACAACGTAATAATTATATTTTAACCTAAACTTATGATAGTCTAAGACTTAAAGCATTTTTCTTTGTGCTTTAAACCACCTATTTGGTATTAGTTGCTTTGTTGTTTCCAGGTAGTCCTCATAAGTACATGGTATTAACGCATGTCTTTTATATTTATTATCTTTAATTAAATTTATTTCCATCCACCACCTATCCGATTTATTACTCTTGTAAAAATTTATTGGATCGTCGTTTTCTAATAAAACAGTAAATTTTTGGTAGTCTTCTTTGGTGCAATATGGGTAATCTTTCGCCCTATAATTTACACCTTCAATGAAATACCAAATCATTTGAGCAATTAAATGAGCTGTTTGATAATTAGAGTCGTGTCTAGAATTGTATTCATATATCCCAAATGATGATACTTTATCACTTATACCCGCATATCTAGATATAGCGCAAATTTCTTCTCCATAAAAACCATTAGGAGATAAATTGTTATTAGCTGGGGCATCACTCTGTCTAACTGCTCCAATATCTATACTTACAATATCTGCATCTCTAAAAACAGGCTCAACTATCTCTAGATTTTTTACTTCTCCTAATCGATATGCATCAAAATTTAAGCCTTGAATTAAATTAATTTCATCTTGAGAATTAAAATACGTTTGGTATCCAATGTTACTGTAGTTAAATAGATTGCTTGGAACTTCCATAATTATTTTACTGAGATATGATTTTGAAGATAATTCATCATCTATATTCCCTAGATCAAACATGTTATCTACAGTAACTAAATTTACAGTTTGTTCTAATTTATCGTAGGCTTTGTAGTTAGAGAATGTAGCATCTTGACCTCCACCTAATATAATGGGTAAGATATTCATTTTCAAGAGGCTTATTACTACTTCTTTGATTGCAAAGTGAGAATCTGAAGTTAACTCACCTTTTTTAATGTTGCCAATGTCTGCAATAGTTGTATTCCAATTACCAGGATATAATTGGTATAGGTGTCTTCTGATATGATGAAGATCTTTACCACTTCCAAAATTATTTTCAGTATTTCTATCCTCCTCAATACCAAACATTGCGATATTAACTCCCTCTAAGTCCGGAAAACCGTCTGTTTGAGTATGTATTCGCATATTTGCACCTAGAGAGGTTGAAGGCAACAGGATTGAGTGTGCTACAACAGAATCTTTTACAGGAGTTAAAAAATCAATGTTCATTTATTCCTTAAAATATAAATGTAATATAATGATTATTTCTTTTTTATTGTTTTTTTCTTAGGAGAGGATTTTTTTGCTGTCTTTCTTTTCGGAGTCTTTGCCTCTATCATCTTAACAGCTTCTTCTTTTGTAATTTTATCGATATCTGTGGTTTTGGGAAGTTCTATCTTAATTTTTCCTTTTAAAATATGAAATCTTCCCCATCGAGCTTTTTCTACCCGAATTCCAACATCTTTCCAATCATGGATTAATTTATCTTTCTCTTTTTGAATTTTTTCTTCTATCAATTCATTCATGTCTGATGAAGTAAGGTTTTCAAAATCATATCTTTTATTTACATTAATAAACATAGAATTCCACTTGAGAAATGGTCCAAATCTCCCCACACCCTTTTGTATTGGAAGATCTTGATAGTGACCAACAGGAGCATCTGCTTTTCGTTTGGCTTCTATTAAAACCTGAGCTCTCTCTAGATCTACAGACATAGGATTCTCTCCTTTGTCTAATGAAACAAACATACCATCAAAACGGATGTAAGGTCCAAATCTTCCATTAGCAACAATCACTTCATTATTTTCGAATGTTCCAATTGTTTTGGGTAGTAAAAATAACTCTAGCGCTTCTTCTAGGGAAATAGTTCCCAGATTTTGATCTTTGTTTAAACTCGCAAATTGTTTTGTTTCATCCTCAGGTGCACCAATTTGTGCAATTGGTCCAAATTTTCCTAATCGAACTAAAACCGTCTTTCCAGACTCAGGATGATTCCCTAAAATACGCTCTCCACTTTCCCTTTCTGCATTCTCTTTGACGTCTTCAACATTATCATGAAATTTAGAGTAAAACCCTTTAATCATTTTAGTCCAATTTTCATCTCCTTCAGAAATATCATCAAAAGAAGACTCAACTTTGGCTGTAAAACCAAAATCTAAAATATTAGAAAAATTAGTTACTAAAAAATCATTAACTATATTCCCGATATCTGTAGGTATCAATTTATTTTTATCTGAACCTGTTTTCTCTACTAAATTTTGAGTTTTTATAGTACCATTTGTTAAAATTAATTGCTCGAAAGGCCTTTCAACACCTTCGTTTTGACCTTTTTCTACGTACCCTCTTCTTTGCACTGTAGAGATTGTTGGAGCGTAGGTAGATGGCCTACCAATTCCTAATTCTTCTAATTGTTTAACCAAGGAAGCTTCAGTAAATCTATATGGTGGACTCGTAAATCTTTGAGTTGCATTAATAAAGTTATAATCTATCTGATCTCCTTTAGACAAGTTAGGTAGCATACCTGCTTTTTCTTCGTCTTCATTATCGTTCCCTTCTAGATACACTTTTAAAAATCCATCAAATTTTATCATCTCACCATTAGCTGTAAAGATTTTTTCATTTTTTGAATTCTGTATTTTAACATTGGTTCGCTCTAATTCCGCATCACTCATTTGTGAGGCAATGGTTCTTTTCCAAATCAAATCATATAACCTGTTTTGGTCATATTCTTTATCTACAGAGTGAATTTTTAAATTAGTTGGTCTAATAGCTTCATGAGCCTCCTGTGCACCTTTTGATTTAGACTTAAAAACTCGTTGTTTACTATACTCATTACCATAAAAATCTGATATTTCCTTTTCAGCATCATTTCTAGCATCAACAGATAAATTTACACTATCAGTTCTCATGTATGTGATTAATCCTGCCTCATAAAGTCGCTGAGCAACTTGCATTGTTTTACCAACAGGATACCCAAGTTTTCTTGAAGCTTCTTGTTGGAGAGTTGAGGTAGTAAAGGGTGCTGCAGGCGATTTTTTGGCTGGCTTTTTTGACAATTCTGAAATTGAAAAAATTGCGTCAGAACAAGATTTCAAGAAATCCTCTGCATCATTTTTTGAGTTAAAGTTTTTAGGTATTGCAGCCTTAAAAGATTTACCTTGAGAATTAGAAAATTGTGCAACCACTTTGTAGTGTGTATCTGCTTTAAAGTTTTGAATACTTCTTTCTTTTTCGACAATTAATCTAACTGCAACTGATTGTACTCTACCAGCAGAAAGACCTCCTTTAACCTTTCTCCATAAAACAGGAGATAATTCATATCCCACCAATCTGTCTAATACTCTTCTAGCTTGCTGAGCATTAACCATGTTGTAATCAATATCCCTTGGATTTTCAACAGCTTTTAAAATTGCTTTTTTTGTTATTTCGTGAAATACAATACGTTTGGTGTTACTATCTTCGAGATTTAATTGTTCTTTTAAGTGCCATGCAATAGCTTCTCCCTCTCTATCTTCATCACTTGCCAACCAAACCATATCAGCTTTTTTTGCAAGTGACTTTAATTTTTTTACTACAGGTTTTTTATCTTCTGATATAATATATTTTGGTCTGAAATCTCCATCTACATCTATACCTAATTCTTTAGATGGTAAATCTGCAATATGGCCATAACTTGATTCAACTTGAAAATCTTTTCCTAAAAATTTTTCAATAGTTTTTGCCTTTGCTGGTGATTCTACAATTACTAAATTTTTTGCCATATACAATGTTTATTTCACAAAAATCAAGACTTAAAAGAACTAGATTTTGGTTTGCAAAAGTAGAAAGTTTTTTTATATATATGCCCAATTATGTAAAATCTACTCCTTTTTAACAGGACTTTAGCTTTAATTTTTCTGCCAATATGTCATATATTTTCTAATTTGGTTGTATCTTTGTACCATAATTAAAAGATGAAAAATACAGTAAAAACCATAGACGAAAAAATTCAAGGCAAGGCCCTTGTAACTCAGAAAAGAACTGAAAATTCAAAAAAACTTTTCATTGAAAGTTACGGATGTCAAATGAATATGAATGATAGTGAAATTGTAGCTTCTATTCTAGATAAAGAAGGATATAACACAACACAAATACTAGAAGAAGCAGATTTAGTTCTAGTTAACACATGTTCAATTAGAGAAAAAGCCGAGACAACCGTTAGAAGACGTCTACAAAAATATAATGCGGTTAAAAAAGTAAATCCTACCATGAAGGTAGGGGTCCTAGGTTGCATGGCAGAACGTCTTAAAGAAAAATTTTTAGAAGAAGAAAAGATTGTAGATTTAGTTGTTGGCCCAGATGCGTATAGAGATATTCCAAACCTACTGTCTGAAGTAAACGAGGGAAGAGATGCCATCAATGTAATATTGTCTAAAGATGAAACCTATGGAGATGTTTCTCCCGTGAGATTAAATTCTAATGGTGTTTCAGCTTTTGTATCTATTACAAGGGGATGTGACAACATGTGTACTTTTTGTGTAGTTCCCTTCACAAGAGGAAGAGAAAGAAGTCGTGATCCTAAGAGCATAATTGAAGAAATTCAAGAAATGGTTGATAAAAATTTTAAAGAAATTACACTTCTTGGACAAAATGTGGACAGTTACTTATGGTTTGGTGGTGGATTAAAAAAAGATTTTAAAAAGGCATCCGAAATTGCTCAAGCATCATCAGTTGATTTTGCTCAATTATTGGACATGTGTGCAGTCAAATTTCCAAAAACAAGATTTCGTTTTTCAACATCTAACCCACAAGATATGAGTCTAGATGTTATTCATGTAATGGCAAAACACAAAAACATATGTAAATATATTCACTTACCTGTTCAAAGTGGAAGCAATAAAATGCTAAAAGCAATGAATAGACAGCACACCAATGAAGAATATAAAAAATTAGTAGATACTATTTTTGATATTATCCCTGAAATGGCCCTTTCTCAAGATATGATTGTAGGGTTTTGCGGAGAAACCGAAGAAGATCATAAAGATACTCTTGAACTAATGAAGTATGTGAAATATGATTTTGGCTTTATGTTTGCATATTCTGAAAGACCAGGAACATTGGCTGCAAAAAAGATGCCTGACGATGTGCCTTTTGATATTAAAAAAAGACGCTTACAAGAAATTATTGATTTACAACAAGAACACAGCCTTTACAGAACAAAACAACATCTTGGAAAAACTGAGGAAGTTCTTATAGAAGGTACATCAAAAAAAGATCCTCAGCAATGGAAAGGAAGAAACACACAGAATACAGTAATTGTTTTTCCAAAAGAAAATTATCAATTAGGTGAATTTGTAAATGTAAAAGTTGAAAGTTGTACATCGGCCACACTTAAGGGTATTGCTGTTGGTTATTCCGATAATAATTAAGTACTAATAAAATGGACAATATACAGACTGTAAAGCAACGATTTGGCATCATAGGTAATGATATTCAACTTACTAGAGCCCTAGAGAAAGCTGTAAGAGTTTCTCCCACGGACATCTCTGTATTAGTAACAGGTGAGAGTGGAGTAGGAAAAGAAAGTATTCCAAAAATTATCCACCAATTATCTCATAGAAAACATGCTAAATACATAGCTGTTAACTGTGGAGCAATTCCAGAAGGGACTATAGATAGTGAGTTGTTCGGACATGAAAAAGGAGCCTTTACAGGAGCCTCGTCTACCCGTAAAGGATATTTTGAAGTAGCAGATGGTGGAACCATTTTTTTAGATGAAGTTGGCGAACTTCCTTTAACCACACAAGTTCGATTATTGCGAGTTTTAGAAAATGGAGAGTTTATTAAAGTTGGATCCTCTCAAGTTCAAAAAACAAATGTTCGAATTGTAGCTGCAACCAACTTAAATATGCAATTAGCTATTGAAAAAGAAAAATTTAGAGAAGATTTATATTACAGACTTAGCACAATTGAAATTAACCTTCCCCCCTTAAGAGAGCGAAAAGAAGATATTCATTTGTTGTTTAGAAAATTTGCATCAGATTTTGCGCAAAAATACCGAATGCCTACAATTAGGTTAGACGATAATGCAACAAACCTTCTCTTAAATTATCGCTTTCCGGGTAATATTAGACAATTACGGAATATTGCAGAACAAATATCTGTGGTTGAAGAAACAAGGCTTGTAACTGCCGAAAAGATTTCCCAATACTTACCAAATAATAAAGGAAATCTTCCCGCTTTAGTAGGAGCTTCATCAAAAAGTGATTTTTCAACAGAAAGAGATATTATGTACAAAGTTCTTTTTGATATGAGAAATGATATCAATGATTTAAAAAAATTAACTCTTGATTTGATGCAAAGTGGAAACACAGAGAAAGTTCAAGAGGAAAACCACCAGCTAATTGAAAAAATATATCAAGAAAAAAAACCTGAACATTACCCTGTAGAAGTTGTTAATCTTCCGCAGCATCATGATTCTAAAAATAATTATGACTTTGTTGAGGATGTTGAAGAAAGTGAAAACCTCTCTCTTCAGGAGAAGGAAATTGAAATGATTAAACGATCACTGGAAAAAAATAATAACAAGAGAAAATTAGCGGCAAAAGAATTAGGCATCTCTGAAAGAACTTTGTATAGAAAAATCAAACAATACGATTTGTAATTAAATTGTACATTTGATCATACGTATGAAAAAAACAATTAACATCTTATCTTTTATTGTAATTACCTCAATGTTTTTAAGCTGTGGTATTTATAAATTTAATGGTGGATCTACCGGAGACGCAAAAACTATTCAAGTAGATTTTTTTCCAAACCAAGCAGCGCTAATTGAACCTCAACTTAGTCAGCGTTTTACTCAAGACATGCAAGATTTATTTTTAAGACAGACTAACTTAGATTTAACAGCCACTGGAGGAGATTTACGTTTTGAAGGAGAAATCACAGGATACCGTGTAAATCCTATGAGTGCAACATCTCAGCAAACAGCAGCCCAAAATAGATTAACAATTACTGTTAATGTCCGCTTTTATAATCGTTTAAAAGAAGAGGATGATTTTGAAAAGCAGTTTTCATTTTATTCAGATTTTGACGCAAACGCTCAATTAACTGGAGGAGTTTTAGATGCTGCTCTTGAAGAAATTTTAGAGCGTATTATTCAGGATATTTTTAATGCTTCTTTAGGAAACTGGTAATGAACACAGAAGTCTTCACAAATATAATTTCACATCCGGAAATCCTGAAAGACTTTCAGGTTCCGGAATTAAAAAATATTACAAGAAAATATCCTTATTTTCAGTCTGCAAGAGCTCTCTATCTCAAAGGGTTAAAAAACAATGATAGCTACAGATACAATAATGAATTGAAAATAACTGCTGCCTTTACAACAGACAGATCAGTATTGTTTGATTTTATAACTTCGATATATTTTGAGAAAAAATCTGACATTCATAAACAGATAAAAGAGAAAATAACCAAAAATAAAATAGCTAATTATCAAGAAATTAAGTTAGTTAAAGAGAAAATAATTGATATAGGTTCACCTATAAAATTCGACAAGAATGAAACTCATTCTTTTAATGAATGGTTACAATTATCCACACACAAACCTATAAATAGAGGAAAAGTTGAAAAGGTTAAAACAAAAAAAGACAATAAAGATTTTTTAATTAACCGTTTTATAGAAAATAATCCTAAGATTAGCTCATTAAAAAAAGATGAGACAATAGAAGTAGTTATTCCTAAAAATAAAGCAGATAAATCGTTAATGACAGAGACTTTAGCGAAAGTCTACTTAGAACAAAAAAAGTTCTCTAAAGCCATAAAAGCTTATGAAATTTTAAGTTTGAAATATCCAGAAAAAAGTGGTTTCTTTGCAGACCAAATTAAAGGAATAAAAAAATTAACAAAACAATAAATCATGAGTTATAATTTATTTTTAGCGGTTATTTTACTAATAGCTGTTATATTGATTTTAATAGTAATGGTTCAAAATCCAAAAGGTGGAGGTTTATCTTCTTCATTTGGAGGAGGAGGAGCTCAATCTATGGGTGGTGTTCAAAACACAAACAATTTTTTAGACAGAACTACCTGGACATTAGCTATTGCCATGTTCGCATTAATTTTATTATCAAACTTTTCAATTGAAAGAGATAATACTTCAAATATTAAGCTAGACAATACACTTGAAGATGTAAGATCAACTCCTAAGTCTTCAAACAATACATTACCAATTACAAATGATTCGCTTTAACAAACAAAAAGCATGAATTGTAATTAAAAAATGCCAACGAAATGACACGTTGGCATTTTTTTTCGAAAAATTTCGATTTCAAATCAGTAACTTGAAAAAATGTCAGTTGATTATAAATGGCATAATTTCTGAATCTTTATATTTTAAATAAAAATTATATACTAATGGGAATAAAAATTCAACCTCTAGCAGACAGAGTTCTTGTAGAACCAGCTGCTGCAGAAACCAAAACAGCTTCAGGGATTATCATTCCAGACAATGCTAAGGAAAAACCTCAAAAAGGAACTATCGTAGCTGTTGGAAATGGCAAAAAAGATGAACCATTA
Source organism: Flavobacterium sp. (assembly GCA_015665265.1). GTDB lineage: Bacteria > Bacteroidota > Bacteroidia > Flavobacteriales > Flavobacteriaceae > Polaribacter. The sequence continues at coordinate 115,598 of JADFAM010000009.1, read as the reverse complement.
ACTGTAAAAGTAGGAGACACTGTTTTGTATGGTAAATACGGAGGTACAGAACTAAAACTTGAAGGAAAAGATTATTTAATGATGCGCGAAAGCGACATTTTAGCAATTGTTTAAACTTTACTAAAACGAATAAAAATGGCAAAAGACATAAAATTTGATAGTGATGCTAGAGACGGCCTTAAAAGAGGTGTAGATGCTCTTGCAAATGCAGTGAAAGTAACTTTAGGTCCAAAGGGACGAAATGTGATTATTTCAAAATCGTTTGGATCTCCAACAGTTACAAAAGACGGTGTATCTGTAGCTAAAGAAGTAGAATTAGAAGATGAGCTTGAAAACATGGGTGCTCAAATGGTTAAAGAGGTAGCTTCAAAAACAAATGATTTAGCTGGAGATGGAACTACTACAGCTACTGTACTAGCTCAATCCATTGTTAAAGAAGGTATAAAAAACGTTGCCGCAGGAGCCAATCCTATGGATTTAAAAAGAGGGATTGATAAGGCTGTTCAGGCAATCATAATTGATTTAGAAAAACAGGCACAGAAAGTTGGAAACTCCTCAGAAAAAATAAAACAGGTTGCAGCTATTTCAGCCAACAATGACAATACAATTGGAGATCTTATTGCTACTGCATTTGAAAAAGTTGGTAAAGAAGGTGTTATTACCGTTGAAGAAGCCAAAGGAATGGAAACTTACGTAGACGTTGTAGAAGGTATGCAGTTTGACCGAGGATATTTATCTCCTTATTTTGTTACTGATGCAGATAAAATGATTGCTGATCTTGAAAACCCATACATTTTATTGTTTGATAAAAAGATTTCTAATTTAAATGAAATTCTACCAATATTAGAACCGGTGGCTCAATCAAGTAGACCCTTACTAATTATTGCTGAAGATGTTGATGGACAAGCCTTAGCTACTTTAGTTGTAAACAAGTTAAGAGGTGGTTTAAAAATTGCTGCTGTGAAAGCTCCTGGATTTGGAGATAGAAGAAAAGCTATGTTAGAAGATATTGCAATTTTAACAGGTGGTACAGTAATTTCTGAGGAAAGAGGTTTCTCTTTAGAGAATGCGACATTAGATCTATTAGGTACTGCTGAAACTATTACCATAGATAAAGACAACTCTACAATTGTAAATGGAAATGGAGATGCTGAAGCAATAAAAGCTAGAGTTAACCAAATAAAAGCACAAATAGAAACTACAACCTCTGATTATGACAAGGAAAAACTTCAAGAACGTCTAGCCAAATTGGCCGGAGGAGTTGCTGTTTTATATGTAGGAGCAGCTTCAGAAGTTGAAATGAAAGAAAAGAAAGACAGAGTAGACGATGCTCTTCATGCTACAAGAGCAGCAGTTGAAGAAGGTATTGTTGCTGGTGGAGGTGTTGCTTTAGTAAGAACTAAAAAAACACTTGAAAAAATAGCGACAGAAAATTTGGATGAAACAACTGGAATTCAAATTGTAAATAAAGCGATTGAATCTCCTTTAAGAACCATCGTTGAAAACGCAGGTGGTGAAGGATCTGTGGTTATAAATAAAGTATTAGAAGGAAATAAAAATTTTGGTTATGATGCAAAGTCAGAAACATATGTAGATATGTTAGAGGCTGGGATTATAGATCCTAAAAAAGTAACGCGTGTTGCATTAGAAAATGCTGCTTCAGTTGCAGGCATGATTCTAACCACAGAATGTGCTTTAATAGACATTAAAGAAGATGCTCCTGCTGGTGCCGGAATGCCACCAATGGGTGGAGGAATGCCAGGAATGATGTAAGATTACATTGTTCAGTTGACAACAAATCCCAACCTAAAGGGTTGGGATTTGTTGTTTTATTTCTTAAAAACTACTTTAAAATTTGAATAAAAATAAGCTGCTCTTACGAAATCTTCTGTACCATCCTTATTTATAAAAATACTTACTCTTTCTGAATTAAAAACAAAAGGTGTTTTAGTGTTAAATTTTGTGTTTTTAATAAAGCTTATTGTAGGTGAATGAAAAACTTTTGCTGCTACAACTAAAAATGTCTTGGCGTTAAAAAAATAAGTCCATTGATCTGGAGTATTTGTATTTTCATCTACTTTGTAAGAAACATCCACTACAAATGTTTTTTCACCATTTAAAATAGTGTCTTTTTTATAAAAAAGCAATGCATCACTTTCCTTTAAATTAAAAGGCTGGCTTATAACGTAATATGCTGATTTAAAAGAATTATTAATAGCTTTAATTTCACGATCTGTTATTGGAATTAGAGAATCTCGAATGCTCTTGGCATAGACACCATTTATGACTGATATACTTGACTTTTCAGCTCCAAGTGAAGATATTTTCCCATGTAATGGAATACCTTCATAAAATGATTGATGTTGGGTAGTTTCTTTCTCTTTAACCCCCTCTTGATTATATAAAATTGTTTTCTTAGTAAAGGAGAGTGTATCAATTTTCTGCCAAAGTTCTATACCTCCATGAGCTTTAATAGATTTAGAAAGAATATCATCAACAGTGATTTTTTTTTGGCAAGAAACTAAAAGATTTATAATAAAAATTGTAGTTGCAGCTTTTAAGAATAGACTTCTAATTTTCAACTTTGTCATGAGCGTCTACAATTTTTTTATCCCTGTATTTACAACAAGGATCTATTTGATTATAAACATGATCTTTTGCTCTAATACCTTTAGTGTCATGACCAACAGCGGCTATATTTTGTTGAATAATTTTTGTATCTGTTTTATTTTCATCTATGATAAGTGAAAGTTGATGGGTTTTAAGGTCCCATGATGCAAACTTTACTCCTTTAGAGTTTAATGCAGCTTTTTCAATACGTTTTTTACACATCATACAAACTCCATCAACTTCAATAGCGACTTTAGAGTTCTTTTTTTTCTTTTGAGCTGATGCAGAAAATCCTATTAACAACAAGCAAATAATAAGAATAGTTTTTTTCATTTTTAATTAATTTTAAATCGTAATCCACTGTATAACATTCTCCCGAAAATTGGCGCATAGATTATTGTTGAATCAAAGCTATCACCAAATGGGTCATCAGATGCTAAAATAGGATTTTTCTGTTTTAAATCTGTTAAATTCTCTACTCCAAAATACATTTCAAATTTTTCAGTGAAAACTTTAGTAATTTGAGTATTTAATAAACTATATGAATTTGAATACTCTCCTAATTGGTATTCCACCGGATTAGTTGATGTATCTGGTAATCGTTGTTCACCTATAAAATTATAAGTTAAATCAAATTTCCATTGTTTTATATCATCTATTTTTTTTGTTTCATATGAAATATTTGCAAATAAACGATGATTTGGTGTTAACGGTTTTGATAATTTTCCTGAAAAATAATCAGTTTCTATATCATAGAATTTATATGCTAAACGTAGGCTTGTGAAATCATCTACAAAATAATTGACCTCAGTTTGAAAACTATTTGCATAACTTTCTCCATCCAAATTGTAAAAAGAAATTCTTTGCGGATTTTCCCAATCTACTACAACTTGATTTTGAAAATGAGTTCTATAATAGTCAAAAGTAATATCTCCTTTTCTATTAAATAAATTAAATCCCTGTAAGTATGATAACCCATAATTCCATGCAACTTCTGGATCTAATCCATAAATTTTACCTCCTGAGGATTGGATATCAATCTGTCTAGTACTTGCAAATAAATGTTGGTTTTCTGCAAATACATTTGCGCTTTTTCTGCCCTGTCCAATCGAAGCTCTCAACACTCCTTTTTCCCAAGGAACATATCTAATATGTAATCTTGGTGTTATATAAGTTCCAAGTAAATTATGAGTATCTATTCTTACGCCTGAAGTAAAACTAAAATTATCTGAATTATCGTAAGCATACTCAAAAAAACCTCCAAAAGATTTCTCTTTTCTATAAAAATTTATTGAATTAACAAATTCATCATAAATATCATAAGTGAAATTTAATCCTGTCGTAAATTTACTACGTGTATCACCTATTATTGAATTAAAGAGTAAATTAGAGTAGACACTTTGATGATTAATATCATACTTTTTAAGGCCGAAATAAGAATCTTGATCATGGTTACTGTAGGAAAACTGAAATCCAAAACTTTGAAAAGGGAGTTGTGGAAAAACATATCCTAATTTTAAAGAAGAATCAAAACGCTTTGTGTCTATTTCACCACCCCATACCTCAGACCTACCTTTATCTATATGTGGATCAAAATTATTTTGGCCAGTTTGTTTAGAATCATCCATAAATCGGACATTAATAAAACTTACCCATCCTTTTTCTGCATCTAAATATTGCCAACGGTTCATAACATTAACTTGGCTAATTAGAGGATTATCTAGAAATCCATCCTTATTTCTGTCAAATTTTTTATTTCTATAATTTCCATGAATATATATTCCTGTTTGCCATTTGTCAGAAATTTTATGATTTAAATGTGAGTTCAGTTCATATCTACCTCCTAAAGAACCATACGCATTTAGAAAGATTCTATTATCTGTTAGAGGTTTTACTAACTCAGCATTAATTTGACCTGAAATACTCTCGTAGCCATTAATAACACTCCCTGCACCTTTGGTGATTTGAATACTTTCAACCCATGTTCCAGGGGTAAAAGTAAGACCAAATACCTGACCAGCGCCACGTATTGATGGAATATTTTCTTGAGTAATAAGTAGATAAGGACTCTTTAAGCCTAACATTTGAATTTGACGAGTCCCCGTTAATGCATCAGAAAAATTTACATCAATGGATGGGTTTGTTTCAAAACTCTCAGCTAAATTGCAACAAGCAGCCTTGAGAAGCTCTTCACTATTAACTGTAAAAACATTTTTTGTTTGAATAAAGGACCTTTGAGTAGCCTTCTTTTTACTTTTTAAGGTTACTTCTTCCAATTCATTCTCTAATGTTATAAAATGATGTATTGGCTCCAAATCACTAATATTAAGTGTATCTGTCTTATAACCTACATAGCTAACTACAAGTTTCTTATAGCTTTTGTTGTATGGAATTGTAAACCATCCTTTTTCGTTAGTTGTAGCTCCTATAGAGGTATTTAGCCAGTAAACATTAGCTCCAAAAACTCCTAAATTATCTTTTGGATTATTTTTATCCATGATCATACCAGTTAATTTTTCTTGAGAGAAAATGAATAATGGAAAAAATAAAAATAGGGTAAAAACTATAATTCTTTTCATTGTATTGTATTTAATTTTAATAATAACTAGACGTATTATCATCTAAAAAGATGATTATAATGTGTTAATTATTAAAATTAAATTAAAAAAATTTGATGTAAAATCTGAAAATTTTGACTAATGTCAGGGGGAGAAAAATCTTTGTAATATTCAATTCTTAAGGCTTTTATTCTATTAAAACCATTATTATGATGAGTATTAAAAAAAAGATGTTGAAATGCTAAGTTATGAATGCTTAATGGTTTTTCTATGCTGTACAAGGAAGATTCAAAGCGTGTAACTTCATCTTTACAGCAATTATTCCCTTTTAGGATTGAAACATTGGAGTTTGTGTCAACTTTCTCCATACCACAATCATCGGCATTTCCAAAATAAGACACATCCATAACTTGATCACCACAGAAATGTTCATCTATGGCAAAAGACATTGACGAAAACAGTACTATGCATGACAGAATAAATGCACTTATTTTTTTTCCTATTAAATTCATTGCAATGCAAATTTACAACAGAAATATTTAAAAATATGTTAAACTAATTTTAGTTTTATTAATAGCAAGATAGCATCGTGTTAAATTACAAAAAATAGATATAAACATAAAGTTAGATACGTCACTAAAAATTTAAAAAAATATTTTAATTTTATGATTTAAATTTTATTTGAATGAATAGTAGCAAGATTAAAGACTTTGTAACTGATGTTATTGCATCAGCAAAAACTACTGGTGAAAAACAACAAGTTATTTGTGATTTTTTAAAGCGTGAAATACCCTATTATGACTGGGTGGGTTTCTATTTTAAAAATGGAGAAAAAAAGGAATTAAAATTAGCTGAATTTTCCGGAGAGCCAACAGAACACACTATTATACCTTTTGGAAAAGGAATTTGCGGTCAAGTAGCCATTACAAATGAAAATTTTGTTGTTCAAGATGTAAATGAACAAACTAATTATATTTCTTGCGGCTGGAAAGTTAAATCGGAAATTGTAATCCCAATTATGGTAAGAGGTGAAAATATTGGTCAAATAGATATTGACTCACATACTTCAAATCCTTTTACTGATGCTGATGAAGAATTATTAGAATTTATTTGTAATAATATAGCCTCTTTGTATTAAAATACAACTTCACTGACAACAGGAATTTGGCGTACTGTCTTATAAACATAAAATCTTCAAATTCCCTAAAAAAAATTTATTCACAATTGTAGTATAAGTTTCTCTATTTCAAATAAGTTTCTATTGTTTTAGCAATTCACATTTAGTAGATTTGTGTGCTTAACAAAGCACACAAAATGAGCAACTTAAAAATTATTCAATCTGCATTAATTTCCGTATTTCACAAAAATGGTCTAAAGCCAATAGTTGAGGAACTGCATAAAAACAATGTTACTATATTTTCAACTGGAGGTACAGAAAACTTTATCAAAGAATTAGGAATTCCTGTTACTCCTGTAGAAGATGTAACATCGTATCCCTCAATTTTAGGAGGTAGAGTGAAGACATTACACCCAAAAGTTTTTGGAGGAATCTTAAACAGACAAGATCATCAAGGAGATATTTCAGAAATGAAAGCATATGAAATTCCACAGATTGATCTTGTAATTGTTGACTTATATCCTTTTGAAAAAACTGTGGTCTCTGGCGCAGCAGAACAAGAAATTGTTGAAAAAATTGATATTGGTGGTATTTCTCTTATTAGAGCTTCTGCAAAAAATTTTAAAGACACTTTTACCATATCATCCATGGATCAATATGAAGAGTTTTTAAAACTCTACAAATTAAATAATGGCTCTTCAAGTCTAGAGGAAAGGAAAAAGTTTGCTGCAAAATCTTTTAATATTTCATCTCACTATGACACTGCTATTTTTAATTATTTTAATGAAGATGAAGTTGTATACAAAGCAAGTGAAGTAAATTCAAAAACACTACGTTATGGAGAAAACCCACACCAAAAGGGATATTTCTTTGGAGATTTAGAAGCTATGTTTGATAAACTTCATGGTAAAGAGTTAAGCTACAATAATCTTCTGGATGTAGACGCTGCTGTAAACTTGATGAATGAATTTATATCCGAGGATCCAACATTTGCTATTTTAAAGCATAATAATGCTTGTGGTTTTGCTCAAAGAGAAACAATTTGCAAGGCTTATGTTGATGCATTAGCTGGTGATCCAGTTTCCGCTTTTGGAGGTGTCTTGATTTCGAATACTAAAATTGATCTAGCTACCGCCACTGAAATTCACCAACTTTTTTGCGAAGTAGTAATAGCACCCTCTTATGATCAAGACGCTCTTACAATTTTAAAAGGCAAAAAGAATAGGGTGATTCTGATTCAAAAAAGTTTTGAATTACCCAAACAAATTGTTAGAACCTCATTAAATGGATTATTAATTCAAGACAAAGATGATAAAACTGATGCTTTAGGAGACTTATCTTATGCAACTAACAACAAACCAACAGACAAAGAATTAGAAGATCTATTATTTGCCTCAAAGATATGTAAGCACACCAAATCAAACACTATTGTATTAGTTAAAAACAAGCAATTATTGGCTAGCGGAACTGGACAAACTAGTAGAGTTGATGCTTTAAAGCAAGCAATAGAAAAAGCTAAAAATTTTAATTTTAACCTTAAAGGAGCGGCAATGGCTAGTGATGCCTTTTTCCCTTTTCCTGACTGCGTGGAAATTGCTGATAAAGCAGGAATTACAAATGTAATTCAGCCAGGCGGATCGATTAAAGACCAATTAACCATTGATTATTGCAATAAAAATAATGTTTCCATGGTAATGACTGGTACTAGACATTTTAAACATTAAAAATCAACGTAATTACTAGCTTATTTTTATTAGATTTGTAAGTAATCACACACATTTAGAAAATTAATCATTTTTATGGGCTTTTTTGATTTCATGACTGAAGACATTGCCATTGATTTAGGAACGGCAAATACACTTATTATTCATAATGGTAAGGTTGTGATAGATAGCCCATCTATCGTTGCAAGAAATAGAGTTACTGGTAGAATTATTGCCACTGGTAAAGAGGCTAACTTAATGCAGGGTAAAACGCATGAAAATATTAAAACAATTCGCCCATTAAAGGATGGTGTAATTGCAGACTTTCAAGCATCTGAGGAAATGATTAAGGAATTTGTAAAAAAAATTCCTGCTATAAAAAAGAAGCTTTTCCCACCAGCACTAAGAATGGTAATTTGTATTCCTTCTGGGATAACAGAAGTTGAAAAAAGAGCGGTACAAGATTCTGCTAGGCATATGAACGCCAAAGAAATATATTTAATATATGAACCAATGGCTGCAGCAATTGGAGTTGGTATCGATATCATGGAGCCTAAAGGAAATATGATTATTGATATAGGTGGTGGAACAACGGAAATTGCAGTAATAGCTCTGGCTGGTATCGTTTGTGATCAGTCTGTAAAGGTGGCAGGAGATTTATTTACTAATGATATTATGTATTATATGAGGACTCAACATAACCTCTATGTTGGAGACACCACAGCTGAAAAAGTAAAAATAAATATTGGTGCAGCTACAGAAGATTTAGACAATCCACCAGAAGATATGTTAGTTCAAGGTAGAGATTTGCTTAGTGGAAAGCCAAAACAAGTACAAGTTTCTTTTAGAGAAATAGCCAAAGCATTAGATAAATCAATTTTAAGAATTGAAGATGCTGTTATGGAAACACTCTCTAAAACCCCTCCAGAATTAGCTGCTGACATTTATAATACAGGAATTTACCTTGCCGGAGGAGGTTCTATGTTGAGAGGTTTAGACAAACGTCTTTCAAGAAAAACAGACTTACCTGTTTACGTTGCTGAAGACCCGCTTAGAGCTGTTGTAAGAGGTACTGGAATAGCCCTGAAAGAATTAGATAAATACAAAAGTGTCTTAATGAAATAATCACAGACATCTTTACTTCTTATGCAACAACTAATTTATTTTATTCAGAAGTATCGGTATTTTTTATTTTTTTTGCTTTTACAATTTATAGCAATTAATTTAGTAATTAATAATCGTAGTTTCCACAAAAGCAAATTTGTGAATTCTGCCAATTCATTTACAGGCGGATTTTACAATAAAATAAATTCTCTTACTGATTATTTACATCTGCATAAGGAAAATCTTTTACTTGTAAACGAAAATTTAGTATTAAAAAATAAAGTTGAGAAATTTTCGCAATTGATAGCCGAAATTAAGTCAAAAAATGTTGATGACACCACCAGTTTTAAACAAAGATTTTATTTTATTGAAGGTGAAATAGAAAAAAATCAATTTGGTGGGAACTATAATTTCCTAACTATCAATTTAGGGAAAAATGATAGTATATCAAACGAAATGGGGGTGATTAACTCTAAGGGAATCATAGGTATTACAGAGCATGTATCTAATAATTACTCACGAGTTCAATCTATTTTAAACAAAAATAGTAAAATTAATGCCAGACTAAAAAATAGCTCATATTTTGGTAGTTTAATGTGGAACGGAGTTGATTATAATATTTTACAACTATTAGATATTCCTAGACAAGCAATCATAAAAAGCGGGGATACAATTGTAACAGGTGGTATGTCAACAATTTTTCCTGCAGGAATCCCTATTGGAAAAGTAATTGATACTAAAGAAGGTGTTTCAATAAAAAGGATTATAAATATTCAACTTTTTAATGATATGAGTAATCTGAAAAATATTTATGTAATTAAAGATTTTGATAAGCATGAAATAATGAACCTTGAAAACAACAGCAATGAATAAAATACTAGTATTTATTTGGACTATTTTGATTCTATTTCTCCAAATATTGGTGTTTAATAACATTAATTTTTCAGGTAATATTAACCCATATTTATACATCATATTTATTTTTTTATTTCCCTTAAACAAAAATAGATTCATCATTTTATTTTGTGCTTTTTTGTACGGATTAATAGTAGACTTTTTTTCTGATACTGGCGGGATACATGCTTCCTCTCTTCTAGTTGTAGCATTTCTACGTTTGTATTTCATTAAGCTATTTTTTAAAAAAAATAATATTGATTACCTCCTATTTGATCTTCACACAGAAACATTTGGACAGATCTTTAATTATGTTGTAACCATGACTATTATTCACCATTTTGTATTGTTTTCACTAGATAATTTTAGTTTTCAAAATATGGGAATAGTTTTATTAAATACCTTGTACTCAAGTGTTTTTACTTTGATTCTTTATTTTGCAGGTTCTTATATACTAAGAGAAAAACAACTTAATTAACTATGAAAAGGAGTTTTTTACTATATTTTTTAATTTCTGTAATAGGAGTCCTATTTATTGGGAGATTATTTCAATTACAAATATTGAAAAGTCGTAACTATAATCCTGTAAAAAATTCTGCTGTAAAAGTTATGTTTGATTTTCCAGAGAGAGGTTACATATACGATAGAAATGGTGAATTGTTAGTAGCTAATCAATTATCATATGACGTAACTATTGTACCAAATGAGGTGATCCCTCTAGACACCATTGAGCTATGCTCATTATTGAAAATAACCAAAGAAGATTTTTTAAAAAGATTTAAAAAAGCAGTGAATTATGCCCCTTGGCTAGAGTCTGTTTTTCTTAAACAACTTGCGAAGGAAGATTTTGCTTTTCTTCAAGAAAAATTACACAAATTTCAGGGGTTTAATATCCAAAAAAGAATCATACGAAATTATCCCATAAAATCAGCAGCAAATATTTTAGGGTATATTAATGAAGTAAACGAAATAGTTGCTAAGAATGATGATTACTATGAGCAAGGAGAGTTAATTGGAAAAGCGGGGGTTGAAGCCCAATATGAAAAGGTACTCAGAGGAAAAAAAGGGAAAAAATATTTTAGAAGAGATCGGCTAAATAAAATTATGGGAACTTTTAAAAATGGTATGTACGATTCTTTGCCTGTAAACGGAAAAGACATTACACTTACTATAGATAGTAACCTACAACAATATGGAGAGTCATTAATGAAAGGAAAAAGGGGTGGCATCATAGCACTTGAACCCTCTAGCGGTGAGATTCTTGCACTAATAACAGCGCCAAGCTATGATCCTAACATGATGGTAGGACGTTTACGATCTCCTAATTCTGTAAAACTGCTTGGTGACACAATCAATAAACCAATGTATGATAGGGGCTTAAAAGGAACTTATGCTCCAGGTTCTCCTTTTAAACTAATTAATGCTTTAATTGGTCTCCAAGAAGGAGTTATAAATGAAAATAGCCATTTTTATTGTAATGGAGGCTATCGTTACGGAAACCGAAAGAAGGAGTTTATGAAATGTCATTGTGATATTTTTGGAAAACCTATTGAATTACATTCAGCAATTTCAAAATCATGTAATAGTTATTTTGCAAATACCTACAAAAGAATTATTGAAAAAAACAACACCCCAATTGAAGGCATGAATAATTGGAACTCTCATGTTAGAAGCTTTGGTTTAGGCAATTATTTAGGATATGATCTACCTGAAGGCGATAAAGGATTAATTCCAAATGGAGAATATTATAGCAGAATGTATAAATATAAATGGAATGCCTCAACAAATATTTCAAATGCAATAGGGCAAGGAGAAGTCCTAACAACTCCCATACAATTGGCAAATGTTACTGCCGCAATTGCTAATAGAGGATTTTTCTTTACTCCTCACGTAGTAAAAAATATTGATAATAAAATAATAAGTGATTCAGTGTATATGCACCCAAAAAAAACCTCTATTGATAAGGAACATTTTGAACCAATAATTGAGGGGATGCATGAAGTATTTAAAACTGGAACAGCTAGTTGGGTTAATATAAAGGGTATTGATATTGTTGGTAAAACCGGGACATCAGAAAATTTCATGAAGGTTGACGGAAAAAAAATTAAATTACCCGATCATTCAATTTTAGTTGCATTTGCGCCTAAAAACAATCCTAAAATTGCAGTTGCTGTATTTATTGAAAACGGAGGGTTTGGTTCTACTGTGGCAGCACCAATAACAAGTCTTTTAATTGAAAAATATTTAACAGGACAAGTAAAAAGAAAATGGATTGAAGATCGAATGTTAGCTACAGATTTAAGTTCAATATATCAAAGTCAAATTAAAGAACCCAATAAAGTTGAGGAAGGAACAAAATAATATTTTTTATGGTATAGATTGGCTCCTGGTATTCTTTTTCATAATACTAGTCGGTTTTGGCTGGATAAATATTTTTGCTGCTACCTATTCAGAGGAAAGTGTCCAAATTTTTGATTTTTCCACAAAATATAGCAAACAACTTCTATGGATTTTATTGAGTATTCCACTTATTATATTGATTCTCTTTATTAATGCTAAATTTTTTCAGCAATTTGCCAGTATTTTTTTCGTCTTGTCATTACTGTCATTAATTGGTTTATTTTTTTTTGGAACAGAAATTAATGGTGCAAGATCATGGTATCGATTCGGAAGTATCGGCATTCAGCCATCAGAATTTGCCAAAGTATTTACAGCCCTAGCACTAGCAAAATTATTAAGTGATAGAAAATATAACTTAAGCATAATAAAAAATCAACTCAAAGCTTTCATAATAATTTTTTTACCTGCATCTTTAATTTCTCTTCATGATCCTGGTTCTGCAATTATATATTTAGCTTTCTTTTTTGTTTTAAATAGAGAGGGCTTAACATTAGCATATATTATCCTTGGGTGTACTTCTATACTGTTATTTGTCCTTACCATCTTATTAGGTGTCAAAATAATTATAGGTTATCTTTTTATTTTAATAACCCTATACATGCTATATAACATCTATAGAAATAAACGTTTTTTAAAATTTAATTGGACTAGGGTTTTAGGAATGTACTTAATTTCTTTCCTTTTTATTTTTTCTGCAGATTATTCATATAATCATGTTTTAAAAAAGCACCAAAGAGATCGATTTGAGGTAATACTTGGAAAAACATCAGATACAAAACAAATTGGTTATAATTCAAATCAATCCATGCAAACTATTAGTTCAGGAAAATTTTGGGGGAAAGGATTTCTAGAAGGCGACAAAACCAAAGGAGATTTTGTTCCTGCTCAAGATACAGATTATATATTTAGTGTTGTTGGGGAAGAATGGGGATTTATTGGATCAAGCCTTTTAATTCTGGTTTTTATATCACTTCTTTTTAGAATAATCTACAGAGCAGAAAAACATGCTAATAAATTTGGGAGAATATATGGTTATGGAGTTGCTTCAATTTTATTTTTTCACTTAATAATAAATATAGGAATGGTTATTGGACTCATACCTACTGTTGGCATACCACTGCCATTCCTAAGTTACGGAGGATCCTCTCTTTGGGGTTTTACTTTATTACTATTTATTTTTATAAAATTAGATGCCCAAAAAAGTTACGATTGGTAAATAACTTTTGATAAGCCAAAAAAAAAGCGCTCTGATGGTATCAGAGCGCTTTTTATGGTTTTTGTAGTCTACAACGATTAAAGTGTAGCTACTTGTTTTGTTAATTTAGACTTTAAATTAGCTGCTTTATTTTTATGAATAATATTATTTTTAGCTAACTTATCTAACATAGAAACTACCTTTAACAACATTCCTTCTGCCTCTTTCTTGTCGGAAGATGCACGAAGATCTCTGACAGCATTTCGAGTAGTTTTATGCTGATGTTTATTACGTAATCTCTTCGTTTCGTTACTTCTTATTCTTTTTAATGCTGACTTATGATTTGCCATTTCTAATATGTTTTTTTAATAAAAATTGTAGTCCGTACGGGAATCGAACCCGTGTTACCAGGATGAAAACCTGGCGTCCTAACCCCTAGACGAACGGACCAAAAGCAATCTTATAAAAAATATTTATCCCGATTGCGGATGCAAATATACAACGTTTTTAAAATTGTACAATATTTTTTTACAAAATTTAATATGCCTTGGCAAACAAGACTTTTCTTGATGATTTTTCTCCAGTTAAAACACAAGTACCCGCCTCTTCTTTTGCCTTATTTGGTATACATCTTATCGTAGCTTTGGTTAATTCTTTAATCTTATTTTCTGTCTCTATGGTTCCATCCCAATGAGCAGACACAAAACCACCTTTATTCTCAATAACTTCTTTGAACTCTTCGAAAAAATTCACCTCAGTAATGTGATCATTCCTAAAAGAGAGCGCCCTATTAAATAAGTTTTGCTGAATTTCTTCAAGAAGCTCACAAATATATTCTGATAATTGGTCTTGAGGGATTGTTTGTTTTTCCAGAGTATCTCTTCTAGCCACCTCTGCAGTATTATTTTCCATATCTCTATTGCCAATTGCAATTCTAACAGGAACCCCTTTTAACTCATATTCTGCAAATTTAGCACCAGGTCTAAAGGTATCTCTGTCATCAAATTTTACTGAAATATTCTTTTCTCTAAGTGACTTCACTATTATTTTTACTTTCTCTGAGATTAGTGTTAATTGATCCTCTCCTTTGTAGATTGGAATAATAGCAACCTGAATAGGAGCTAATCTTGGAGGTAATACCAATCCAAAATCATCAGAATGTGTCATTATTAAACCACCAATTAAGCGAGTAGAAACTCCCCATGAGGTAGCCCATACATATTCTTGCTTTCCTTCTTTAGAGGTGTACTTTACATCAAAAGCTTTAGCAAAATTTTGGCCTAAAAAATGTGACGTTCCAGCTTGAAGTGCTTTACCATCTTGCATTAATGCCTCTATAGTGTATGTTTCCTCTGCTCCTGCAAAGCGTTCACTTTCCGACTTAAATCCTTTTACAACTGGCATAGCCATAAATTCTTCCGCAAACTTAGCATATACATCTTGCATTAGCTTGGACTCAATGAGGGCCTCATTTTTAGTTGCATGAGCTGTATGCCCCTCTTGCCATAAAAACTCAGTCGTTCTCAAAAACAATCTTGTTCTCATTTCCCAACGAACTACATTGGCCCATTGATTAATTAATAATGGTAAATCTCTGTAGGACTGAATCCATCCCTTGTAAGTATTCCAAATAATAGCCTCGGAAGTAGGTCTAACAATAAGTTCTTCATCTAATTTAGCCTCAGGATCAACTCGAAGTTTTCCTTCTTTTTCAGGATCATTTTGTAATCTATAATGGGTAATAACAGCACACTCTTTCGCAAAACCCTCCGCATTTTTTTCTTCTGCCTCAAATAAACTCTTAGGAACAAATAAAGGAAAATAGGCATTCTGATGACCTGTTTCTTTAAACATTCTATCAAGTTCTTTCTGCATATTTTCCCAAATAGCAAATCCATAAGGCTTAATCACCATACATCCTCTTACAGCTGAATTCTCGGCCAGATCTGCTTTAAGAATAATTTCATTATACCATTTTGAATAATCTTCCGCTCTCTTAGTTAACTTCTTACTCATAATATTATTTTTGGCATGGATGTTGTTAAATATTTGTTATTATATTTATTGTAAATTTGTTAATGGGTAAAAATACGAAAGCAAAACTAAAGCATTTTAAGCATAGTGAATAAAAAAAATATGCTTTTTAATCACCAATTTGTTTTTTTTACTACAAAAAAAAATCATTATGAAATCAATCTGCTACTTCAAATCGGCTCAGTTACCTCTAATAATTTTTCTATTATTTATTCTTTTTTCATCATGTACTGTTTATCAAAATGTCCCAGATAATGATGGTATTTATTCCAAAGAAATTAAAAGGACAAGAGTTATTCTTGACAATAGCAAAGAGTATGAGGAATATGAAAACAATTATTTCACAAAAGAACTTGAACGATTAGACGGAGTTAATGGAACTGATATTTTAACAGATATTGAAACCTATAGCTCAGTAGATAATAATACAAATAATTCCTCTGAAGATAGCGAGGGATATATGATGAATAATGCCTGGGGTAATTCAGATAGCGACCAAATAGTAATTAACCTAAACCTTAGAGGTGCTGGTTACGGATTTAATAATTATTGGAATTTTTACGATCCTTATTTCAGCTATGGTTATTTAAACCCTTGGAATAGGAGAGCATGGAGACTAGGATGGAGAAGTAGACTTGGCGACCCTTCTTTTTGGCCTGGATATGGATACTTTCAGTCACCTTTTTTCAATCCATTTTTTAACGGCATGTATGGTTATGGTTTTTTTAACTGGAGAGGTTATTACGGTAATGGATATATCTATAATGGATTTAGAAATTTCAATTATGGCCGAAGAAATTATTCATACAATACTTTAAACACTAGGAATTACACAAATTCTCGTAGGATAAATAGTAGCAATAGAAGGGTAAATTTCACAAATGGAAGAGCAAAAAACACTGCTAATGACATTAACATTGATAATTTAGCAAGTAGACTTAGACTAGATAAGAGTAAAATTAATGTTTACAACAAGCCTAAGAACGTTCCTTCTAACAGTAGACCATCTAGAAGTACTGGTAGAAAAAACTCCTCTATTCGTTCTAACAGTTCAACCAAAAGATCGAGTTATAAAGGAAGATCTTCAAGGAGCAAGAGTAATTACTCACCAAGAACTAGAAGTAGTAATTCGTCTAGAAGTTCTTCAATTAGAAATAATAGTTCACGAAGAAGTTCTTCAATTAGAAGTGGCGGCTCTTCTAGTAGAGGTAGTTCTTCAAGAGGTGGTAGCTCATCAAGAGGTGGTAGCTCATCAAGAGGTGGCTCTTCCAAGAGAGGAGGATAAAATTTTAATCAAACTTTTATGAGAAAAATAATTTTTTTTGTGGCTTTTGCCGCTCTTAGCTGTGTGTCTAATTCTCAGTCATTAGGTTATCAAAATTTATCATTAATGTTTTCAAGGAATGACGGAAATGGTAGTGCCAGATTTGTTGCTATGGGTGGTGCTTTTGGAGCTGTTGGCGGAGATGTTGCCTCAATGATAATAAATCCTGCTGGAATATCAGTGTTTAACGGTAATAATGCGTCTTTAACATTTCAAGCTCGAAATACCAATTATTTAACAACCTACTACAATAACTCTTTAACAACAGAAGAAGATTTTTTCAAAGTAACAAATGCAGGTGCTGTGTTAACTTTTGAGAATAGTTTTAACAATGAATGGTCTAAATTAGCTTTGGGGGTAAATTATAGAATTTCTGCTGATTTTGAAGATAAATTTATTGCCAAAGGAAACAGTGGTTTTTCATCATTTAACAGTTTCCCTTTAGATATAAGTCAAAACCCTATAATTTACGATATTTCAGAAGATCAAGAATTATCTAACTATTATGATGGTGAAATTTCTGAATTAAATTTTGCCTTTTCTGGTGTTTACCAAGAAAAATTACATGTTGGAGCTGGTTTAAATTTTTATGATATTAGTTTTAGTCAGCAAACAGTTCTAAGAGAGACTAACAATGACGGAAACGACAATATATTAAATTCAAGATTTTATCAAGAAAATTTTACTAATGGTGTTGGTTTTTCTCTAAGTGCAGGTTTCATTTATAAACCAACAAATACTTTTCGTTTTGGTCTAAGTTATCAATCACCCAAATGGTTTACAGAAATAATAGAAAACACCAACATTATAAATAATGATGGATTTTTTGGAGATACTGAAATAGAAGTAAGTAATAGTGATGTAATTTATGACAATACTTTTGGTGGTAATTTACCTATTCAAGAATTACTTTATAAACTAAGATCACCAAGTAAAATAACCGCAAGTACAGCAATTATTTTTGGGAAATTTGGATTGATAAGTTTTGACTATTCAACCAATAATTACAAAGGTTTATATTTATCTGGTGACAATTTTTCACAGGAAAATTTATTTTTTGACAATCAACTTAAAAGAGCTGATGCAATACGTTTAGGTACAGAATGGAGAATTAATAACCTTAGTGTTCGAGGTGGCTATGTTTACGAACAAAACCCATTCATTAATTCAATTTCTTCAGATAACCTAGAAAGCTATTCCTTAGGTCTTGGATATAATTTCGGAACTGTAAAATTAAATTTATCCTACAAAAAAAGTAATAAAACTGACCAATATGACTTTTACCCTCAATATGATGAGGTTGAAGCCACTCAATTAAACATAAACAATACGATTATTACTATTGGATTCTCAGTAAATATTTAAATGGAAAGTCGTTTTTTTCAAGAATAATTCTTTCATTTTTACAACCTTATTTATATTTATTTAACATATCTATTCATTTTTTTTGCAGTAATTTTGCAATTCATTTTCTAATATTTAAAAATGAGTTCACAAAAAATTACGATTCAATCAACCAACAATAAAAATATTTTAAAATTTGTAAGCACTCAAATTTTAATTAATGGAGGTAGCTATGAATATAATAACATAGATGATGCTAAAGACTCTCCTCTAGCCCAACAATTATTCTATTTACCTTTTGTAAAAAAAGTATTTATTACTGCAAATTTTATTGCAATTCAAAGATTTGATATCGTTGAATGGAGTGATGTTCAAGAAGAAGTTAGAGAACAAATTGAAGCCTATTTAATTGATGGTGGTATTGCTGTAAACGAAACTAATAGCTCAAGAAAGAAAGAACCTATTGAGGTCTATGCAGAGGCAACACCTAACCCATCTACTATGAAGTTTGGAACAAATAAATCTCTGACCAATACAGATGTTGAGTATATAAACATTGAAGAAGCAAGTAAATCTTCTCCTTTAGCAAAAGCTCTCTTTGGGTTTTCATTTGTAAAAGAAGTTTTTATATCTGAAAATTACATTTCCATTACTAAATTTGACATTGTGGAATGGAACGATGTATACTCGGAAATAAGAAACTTTATTAGTTCATATCTTCAAGACAATAAGACAATTATTCAAGAACTCCCTAAATCAAATAGTACACCTAATAAATCTAAAGAAAAAGAGGATGATATCATCAACTTTGAGGGAACTTCTGCTAAAATTATAGCTATTTTAGATGAATATATTCGTCCTGCAGTAGCATCAGATGGAGGAAATATAGCATTTAAATCTTACAATGAGGAAACGAAGATTGTTAAGGTTGTATTGCAAGGAGCTTGTAGTGGATGTCCCTCCTCTACTATCACTTTAAAAAATGGAATAGAAACAATGTTACAAGAAATGCTTCCCAATAAAATTAGTCAGGTGGTAGCTATTAATGGATAATTAAAATTGAAATCTATCTAAAGATTTAAAATGTCAAAAATAATAAAACCATACAAAGACTCCGAATTAGGCAAAAAAGATCAAGTAGCAACAATGTTTAATAACATTTCAAAAAACTATGATGATTTAAATAGGGTTATTTCTTTTGGAATAGATATTAGCTGGAGAAAAAAAGTGGTTCAGATTGTTTCTAAAAATAATCCACAACAAATTTTAGATATTGCTACAGGGACAGGAGATCTAGCATTAATGATGTCTACTCTAGGCCCAAAAAAAATTATTGGACTTGATATCTCTGAGGGAATGCTTGCAGTAGGGAAAGAAAAAATTTCTAAAGCTCAGTTAAATGACAAAATAGAAATGGTTGTAGGCGATTCTGAAGATATTCCATACGCAGACAATACATTTGATGCAATTACAGTTTCATTTGGTGTTAGAAATTTTGCAAATTTAGACAAAGGACTGGGCGAAATTAGACGAGTTTTAAAACCTAAGGGGACACTAGTTGTTCTTGAAACTTCAAACCCAACAAAATTTCCCTTCAAACAAGGATATAAGTTTTACACCTCATTTATTTTACCTGTAATTGGTAAACTTTTTTCAAAAGACAAAATAGCATATTCATATCTTAGTGAATCAGCAAATTTTTTCCCTTTTGGAGAGGCCTTCAACAATATTTTGAAAAAAAATGGGTTTATAAATACAACCCATAAACCCGTAACATTTGGAGTAGCTACCATATATTCTGCATCAAAATAACATGAAAAAGATCTTTTTTTTTATAATTACCTTTTCAATGGCACTATCTGCATCTTCTCAGAAAAGAAGAAATGTTGATAACCTTCCAACCTTTGATGATCCAAAAATTCATTATGGTTTTTATTTAGGTATTAATCAAAACGATTTTAAAGTTAATTATAAACCCAGTAACTTCCCTAGTACCATAGTAGAAATAAAACCCACCTTGGGGTTTAACGTTGGCTTAATTGCTGATTTTAGAGTTCATAAAAATGTTAATTTACGTTTTGAGCCGGGTTTAATTAGTAATTCAAAAACTATTTATTTTAACAATAGTCCCACACTAAACACTGAAAGAGATAGTATTCGAGAGATTGGATCTACCTACCTGCATCTACCTTTGGTTTTAAAGTTAAGTTCAGATAGATGGAATAATATAAGACCATACGTACTTGCTGGAATATCTTACGATCATAATTTTTCAAGTAATCAAGAAAATTCTGACGATAATTTTAGTGGAGAGTTCAGAATGAAAACAAGTAATTTCATGTACGAACTTGGTGTTGGTGTAGATATATACTTATCCTTTTTTAAGTTTTCTCCTTCAATTAGAGGAGTTTTTGCGATGAATAGAGAATTGATTGATGATAATAACAGCAATAGCCCGTGGACATCACCTATCAATATATTTTCTACACGAGGTGTTTTCTTAAACTTTTCTTTTGAATAATTTTATCTTCGGAACTCGCTCAATAAAATAGCTGATGCTGTGGCTACATTTAGACTCTCCGTTTGTTGAAAGGCTCCATACCTAGGGATTGTAATTTTAGTAGTTACTAGTTGTTTTATCTCATCAGAAATTCCGTTTGCTTCATTACCTAGAACTAATACAGCAGAATCTGGAAGTTTAGTTTTATAAACATTAAGACCATCTATATCTGCTAGAAAGATTGGGGCTAAAGCATTTTGTAAATATTTTTTTAAATCAAGGTAGGAGACGGCAACTCTGGTTAATGAACCCATACTAGCTTGAACAACCTTAGAGTTAAAGCAATCTACAGTTTCATTTGAACAAACAAGCTGTTCTATACCAAACCAATCACACAAACGAATAATAGTCCCCAAATTACCAGGATCATTAATACTGTCTAAAGCAAGTATTAAACCGCCGGTAATTGGATTAATTTGATTAGGTATTTTAAAAATTGCTAGAACTTTATTCGGGTTTTTTAAACTGCTTATTTTTTTTAATTCTTGATCTGTAACTTCAATAAATTTATTGGTAGATGAAAAATCTGTATCTGTAGAAAATACTATTTCTAGTTCATATGATGAGTTTAAAAACTCTTGAACAACTTTAACACCTTCAACAACAAACAATTTATGCTTTTGTCGATACTTTTTCTGTGATAAACTTGTTATAAGTTTGATATGATTTTTAGATAAACTCATTAATTATATTATTATTTTTCACTAAAAAAACATAAAACATTAAAACTGATACTTCTGTACAAGCTTTAGATAAGTTTTTTATCTTAATATAGTAATCAAAAGTAGTATTTTTGAGTTTATATTGCGAATACGTTTCATGAAAAAAATCGTTATTTTATTTTTTTTGACATTGTTCTTGTCTAGTTGTAGCTCAATAAAGAGACTTGGGGAGGATGACTTATTATTAAAACAAAATACTATTGTTGTAGATGAAAAGAAAAATACGAATTCAGATCTAAACGAATTATTAGTTCAAAAACCTAACATTAAAACGTTAGGCCTCCCACTTTCCTTATATTTCTATAATTTGGGTGATAAAAACAAGCCTAATACTGTGAACGAATGGGGTATTAAAAAACCCAAAACTTATAATTTTATTAAAAATATTTTTTCAGAAAAACAGAGTATTTCTTATGCTAACAGCATGATTGGTCTTAATAATTGGTTTTTAAAAAATGGTCAAGCACCTGTTATTATTAAAGATGAGAAAATTACAAAAACAATTAATAATCTAACAGCCTATCACAAAAATAATGGGTATTTCAGGGTAAAAGCACAATCTAGTATTGAAGTTCAAAAAAATAAAAAAGCAATTGTAAACTACACCATAGATAAAGGAAGACCAACTTTTTTAGATAGCATAATAACAAATATAAAATCACCAGTTTTAGATTCATTATACCAATCTCAAAAATCGTTATCCTTTTTAAAAAAAGGAGATCAATTTAAAGAAGCTAACTTTATTAAAGAGGCTTCAAGAATAACAAATCTTTATCGAAATAATGGAATTTATCACTTCACAGAAAATGATTTAGGATACTACAATATAGATTCAGCTATTACAAATAGCTACAAAACAAATGTAGACCTTGTTATTTTTGATAAAAAAAGAGTTGTAAAGAAAAATGGAGACTATGAATTAAAATTATTTGATATCCTAAAGCTCAGAAAAATTAATGTGTATACAGACTATTCATTTAATAAAAAGAATAATCCATATCTAGACTCTATAAACTATGAAGGAGTTACTTTTCATGCTCATAAAAAAATAAAGTACAATCCTAGGTTATTATCAGAATCAATTTTTATTAGACCCAATCAAGTTTATGCAGACTCAACTAGAAACCTCACTAGAAAACACTTAAAATCATTGAGAAATTTTAAGATTACAAACATACAATATGAAACAATTAAAGATAATAACAAGCAACTTGATGTAAATATTTTTCTTACTCCTTTAGATAAATTTAGTCTTGATCTAGAAACAGAACTAACACACTCTAACATTAGAGATTTAGGGGTTTCTGGTAAGTTTTCATTTATTAATAGAAATATTTTTAGAGGTGCTGAAATTTTTAAATTATCTTTTCTTAGCTCATTCTTTAATGCATCTCAAGATGCCAATAAAGAAGGTAGTTTTTTCAACTCATGGGAAATTGGAGCTGACATGTCTTTAGAAATACCTCGTTTTGTAGCACCTTTTGGTTTAGGAAAATTAGTCCCTAAACGAATGTCTCCCAGAACAATGTTTACATTAGGGACAAGTATCCAACAAAATATTGGTTTGGATAGAGAAACCGTTACTGCCTTAATTGATTATAAGTGGCAGTACAATGATAAAAAAACAATACAACTAGATGTTTTTAATACACAATATGTAAGAAACTTAAGAATTGGCAATTATTTTGATATTTATAACTCTGAATACATAAAACTTAATTCTATTGCAAAAATATTTTTCGATGATCCTAATTATACATTAGAGCGGCAAGGTGAAACCGTCTCATTTATGAAAACTGTTTTTAATGACGAGGAGTTTCAAACAAGTAATCCTGATCAATATAGAAATAATTTAAATATTTTAGATAGATATAATATCATCACATCAGATTTCTTAATCCCTACAATTGCTTATTCATATACTTTTAATAATCAAAGTGATTTTAGAGATAATAATTTTTCTTTCTTTAAAGTTAGAGTAGCAAACTCGGGAAATATTGGAGGATTATTATCTAACAAAAAAGACAGTAATAATAGAAAGACCATTTTTAATATTCCTTTAGCACAATATTTTAAAACAGATATTGAATACAAAAAGTTTTGGGAGGTGAATAATAATTCTGTAATTGGCTTTAGAAGTTTTATTGGAGCTATCATACCCTATGATAATTCGGTTATTCCATTTACCAAAAGTTATTTTGCAGGAGGCTCAAATGACATTAGAGCTTGGCAAACATACGATCTAGGACCTGGTAGTCGAAATTCTGGTTTGGAATACAATATTGGTAGTTTAAAATTTTTAACAAGTGCGGAATATAGATTTGATTTATTTGGCAGCTTAAAAGGGGCGTTATTCGTGGATGCAGGTAATATATGGGACATCACTAACTCAATTTTTGCTGAGGAAAAAGCAACTTTTAACGGATTTAAATCAATAAAAGATATTGCCGTAGGTTCTGGATTTGGATTGCGGTATGATTTTAGTTTTTTAGTCTTTAGACTAGACTTAGGATTTAAAATGCATGAACCCCATTTAGAAAATAACAAGTGGTTTAGAAATTATAACTTTTCTAATGCAGTTTATAACATAGGAATAAATTATCCTTTCTAAAAAAATTACTTTTACCTACAACGATTTCGATGATTTTTAAGGTTATCAGCCTCAAAATCTTACTCTTGTACGTATATTTTGATTACTTTTGAGCCTCAATTTTCAATCATTAAATTCAATATAAATGAGTCATCATGTTAAACCAGGCGTTGCAACTGGTAAAGAAGTTCAAGCTATTTTTAACCTAGCCAAAGAAAAATCATTTGCTTTACCAGCAGTAAATGTTGTAGGCTCAAACACTATAAATGCTGTACTAGAAACTGCAAGAGATTTAAACGCTCCTGTAATTATTCAGTTTTCAAATGGAGGTGCTCAATTTAATGCAGGTAAAGGACTATCAAATGAAAATCAAAAATCAGCAATAGCTGGTGGTGTTGCAGGCGCTAAGCATATTCACTTATTAGCAGAAGCATATGGAGTTCCTGTAATTTTACATACAGACCATTGTGCAAAAAAGTTGTTACCATGGATTGACGGTTTATTAGATGCAAGTGAAGAACATTTTGCTGCAACAGGAAAACCTCTTTATAGTTCTCACATGATTGATTTATCAGAGGAGCCCATTGAAGAAAATATAGAAATATGCAAAAAATATTTAGCGCGTATGTCTAAAATGGGAATGACCTTAGAAATAGAATTAGGAATTACGGGGGGAGAAGAAGATGGTGTTGATAATTCTGATGTTGATGTCTCAAAACTTTATACACAACCAGAGGAGGTAGCTTATGCTTATGAAGAATTAATGAAAGTTAGCCCTCAATTTACAATAGCAGCTGCATTTGGAAATGTTCATGGTGTTTACAAGCCTGGAAATGTGAAATTAACACCTAAGATTTTAAAAAATTCACAAGAATATGTTTCTGAAAAGTTCAATCTACCTCATAATACAATTGATTTTGTGTTCCATGGTGGTTCTGGATCTACATTAGAAGAAATTAGAGAATCTATAGGGTATGGTGTTATAAAAATGAATATAGATACCGATTTACAATTTGCATTCACTGAAGGGATTAGAGATTATATGCAAGGGAAAGCAGCGTACCTAGCTAACCAAATTGGAAATCCTGATGGAGCAGATCAACCTAATAAAAAACATTATGACCCAAGAAAATGGCTTCGTGAGGGAGAGGTTACTTTTAAGAGTCGATTAAAAAAAGCATTTGAAGATTTAAATAATATAAATACTCTTTAAATAGAGAATATTTTAAAATTACTAAAAGTCTAATAGAAAACAAGATTGAATTAGTATAATCTTGTTTTCTATTAGACTTTTTTTTTGTTAGAAAATTAAATATTAATCCACTAGATTTGTAAACTTAGTTTTTGAATTAAATTTATTTAAATTTATCATTACTTAACAGACAACTAACTTTTAGTATATGGCTTGGTTTAAAAGAAAAGAAAAAGGAATTAATACTCCTACAGAAGCAAAAAAAGACACTCCCAAAGGATTGTGGTATAAAACTCCCAGCGGTAAAATAATTGACACTGAAGAGTTAAAGCGAAATTTATATGTAAGTCCAGAGGATGGATATCACGTTAGAATAGGAAGTAAAGAATACTTTGAATTACTATTTGACGATAACAAGTTCAAAGAATTAAATACTAAAATTACGGCCAAAGATCCGCTTAAGTTTGAAGACACAAAAAAATATCCTGATCGGTTAAAAGCCGCCCAAGAAAAAACAAATTTAAAAGATGCCGTACGAACAGCTATTGGAAAATCTTTAGGAAAAGATATCGTTATAGCAGTAATGGACTTTTCTTTCATTGGTGGATCTATGGGAAGTGTTGTTGGTGAAAAAATATCAAGAGCAATTGAATATTCTATTCAAAATAAGCTTCCCTTTTTAATGGTCTCAAAATCTGGAGGAGCTAGAATGATGGAAGCTTCTTTATCATTAATGCAGCTAGTTAAAACCTCTGCAAAATTAGCTCAACTTTCTGAAGCTAAAATTCCATACATATCATTGTGTACAGATCCAACCACAGGAGGAACAACTGCCTCTTTTGCTATGTTGGGGGATATAAACATTGCAGAACCTAATGCTTTGATAGCCTTTGCTGGCCCTAGAGTAGTAAGAGATACTACTGGAAAAGATTTACCAGAAGGTTTTCAACGCTCAGAATTTGTTTTAGAACACGGTTTTTTAGATGGTATCTATGAAAGAAAAGACCTAAAACAACAAATTAATCTTTACATAGATCTCATACAAAATCAACCTATTAGAGCATAAAATAGTTGTTATTTTCATACTAGTATTCAATAGATTACAACGTATCTCGCACTAAATTCATCTAAACTTATTTTGTAGGTTACCTTATAAAATAATTGTACATTTGCAACTTCAATGAAAAAATCATTGATGTACATAAAAATCATTTAAATAATATTGGCATGTATTTAACAAAAGAAGTAAAAGAAACAATCTTCGAAAAACACGGTAACAGTAAAACTAACACCGGTTCTGCCGAAGGACAAATTGCGTTATTTACGCACAGAATTAACCATTTAACAGGACACTTAAAGCAAAATCGTAAAGATTTTAACACAGAGCGTTCTTTAGTAAAAATGGTTGGAAAGCGTAGAAGTCTTTTAGACTATCTAAAGAAAAAAGATATCACAAGATATCGTGCAATAATTAAAGAATTAGGAATTAGAAAATAATACCTATTCAAAAGAGGTAGCTTTAAAGCTACCTCTTTTAATTTTTACTTCCATTGGATTAAAACAAACACACAACAACACACACAACAAGAAAAGTTTAATTAAGAAAGAATTATTAAAGTATGATTCCAAAAGTATTTAGAGAGGTCATAGACCTTGGAGATGGAAGAACCATCTCATTAGAAACCGGTAAACTAGCTAAACAAGCTCACGGTTCAGTTGTTGTTCAAATGGGAAAAGCTATGTTGTTATGTACTGTAGTATCTAACTACAAACAGAGTCCCGTTGATTTTTTACCATTAACCGTAGATTACAGAGAAAAATTTGCAGCAGCAGGTCGTTACCCAGGTGGATTCTTTAAAAGAGAAGCTAGACCTAGTGACGGAGAGGTTTTAACAATGCGTTTAGTAGACCGAGTTTTACGACCATTGTTCCCAAAAGATTATCATTCAGAAGTACAAGTGATGATTCAATTAATGTCTAATGACGAAGATGTTATGCCTGATGCATTAGCAGGGTTGGCAGCTTCAGCAGCTATTCAATTGAGTGATTTCCCTTTTGAATGTCCTATTTCAGAGGCTCGTGTCGCTAGAGTAGACGGAGAATTTATTATCAATCCAAGTAGAGCTCAACTTGCAGAAGCCGATATAGACATGATGATTGGTGCCTCTGCTGATTCAGTAATGATGGTTGAAGGTGAAATGGATGAAATTTCTGAAGAAGAAATGGCAGATGCAATTAAATTTGCTCATGAATCTATTAAAATACAAATTGAAGCACAAGTTCGCTTAGCAGAAGCATTCGGAAAGAAAGAAGTTCGTGAATATGAAACTGCTGAGCAAAATGAAGAGCTAGCAAAAAAAATACATGATTTAGCATATGATAAATGTTATGCAATTGCTAAACAAGGTACATCCAAAGCTGAGCGTGGAGCTGCATTTTCTGAAGTAAAAGAAGAGGTTAAAGCTGCATTTTCTGAAGAAGAAATCGAAGAATACGGAGCATTAGTATCTAAATACTACAGCAAAGCAGAAAAGGAAGCAGTTAGAGAATTAACTTTAGCTGAAGGTATTCGTTTAGACGGAAGAAAAACTGATGAGATTAGACCTATTTGGTCAGAGGTAGACTACCTTCCTTCTGTTCACGGTTCTTCAATTTTTACTCGTGGAGAAACTCAAGCTTTAGCAACGGTTACTCTTGGTACTTCTAGAGATGCCAACAAAATAGATATGCCATCATATGAGGGTGAAGAAAGCTTCTACTTACACTATAACTTCCCACCATTTTGTACTGGTGAAGCTAGACCTTTAAGAGGAACTTCAAGAAGAGAAGTTGGTCATGGTAATTTAGCTCAACGTGGATTAAAAGGAATGATTCCTGATGACTGCCCTTACACAGTAAGAGTTGTGTCTGAAGTACTAGAATCTAACGGTTCATCTTCTATGGCAACTGTTTGTGCAGGAACTATGGCTTTAATGGATGCAGGAGTTAAACTAACAAGACCTGTTTCTGGAATTGCAATGGGATTAATCTCTGATGGAGATCGTTATGCAGTCTTATCTGATATTTTAGGTGATGAAGATCATCTAGGTGATATGGACTTTAAAGTAACAGGTACCTCTGAAGGAATTACTGCCTGTCAAATGGATATTAAAATCAAAGGATTACCCTATGAGATTTTAGTAAATGCATTAAAACAAGCCCGTGACGGACGTTTACATATCTTAGAGAAAATAACTGACACCATAGCTCTTCCGAATGAAGAAGTGAAAGCTCATGCTCCTAAAATGATAAATCGAAGAATACCAAACGAACTAATTGGTGCATTTATTGGTCCAGGCGGTAAACATATTCAAGAATTACAGAAAGAAACTGAAACTACTATTGTGATTACAGAAGATGCAGTTACTGAAGAAGGTATCATCGAAATTTTAGGAACTAAACCTGAAGGGATTGAAGCAGTAATAGCTAGAATAGAATCAATGATGTTTAAACCTGAAAAGGGATCTGTGTACGAGGTGAAAGTTATTAAAATGCTAGACTTTGGAGCAGTTGTTGAATACACTGAAGCGCCTGGTAATGAAGTATTACTTCATGTTAGCGAATTAGCTTGGGAACGTACAAATAATGTTTCTGATGTAGTTAAATTGGGAGATGTACTAGATGTGAAATATTTTGGTTTAGATCCAAGAACTAGAAAAGAAAAGGTTTCTAGAAAAGCTATTTTACCGAAACCTGAAGGTTTTGTAGAAAGACCTCCAAGAGATAACAATCGTGGAAGAGACAATAGAGGTGGAAGAGATAATCGAGGTCGTGATAATAGAAGAAATGATCGCAGAGATGACCAGAAACCAAGAGAAGAAAAAAAGGAAGATTAAATATCTTTTAACTTTATAATAAGAAATCGCCAAAATATTTTGGCGATTTTTTTATTTCATGACATCCCGTCTAATTTAATTTAGTTTCTTTGTAACTCTGAATGAAAATACAACGTCTTACTTATTTATCACTTGGTTCTAATCAAGGAAGAAAGTTAAATAATCTTCAAGAAGCAATCTATGAGATAGCAGAATCTATTGGTGCCATTCATAAGATTTCGTCTGTTTACAAAACAGATTCGTGGGGTTTTAAAGGAGATGATTTTTATAATATATGTATTGCAGTATCAACCTATTTGCCTCCAGAAGAACTGCTTAAAAATATATTAAACATAGAAACTAAACTTGGGAGAAAAAGAGAGCAAAATAATAAATACACCAACAGAAAGATTGACATTGATATTTTACTTTTTGATGATGAAATAGTATTTTCAAAAAACATTATTATTCCTCATCCAAGGATGCTAGATAGAAAATTTGTTCTTGTACCATTAGCTGAAATTGCCGGAAACACACTACATCCTATTGAAAAAAAAACATTGAATATTTGTTTAAATAATACAATAGACACCTCTGAAATTCATAAAATTTCATCAAAGCTACAAAGGCCTATACCTCTTATAGAAAAATATAATTATGTAGCTATTGAGGGTAATATAGGTTCTGGTAAAACATCTTTATCTAATTTAATGAGTGATGAATTTAACGCTAAAATAGTTTTAGAGAGGTTTGCGGATAATCCATTTCTTCCAAAATTTTATGAAGATCAAGAACGTTTTGCTTTTCCGCTAGAAATGAGTTTTTTAGCAGATAGGTACCAGCAATTAACGGATGATTTAGCTCAATTTGATTTATTTAAAAACTTCATTGTTTCTGACTATTACATTTTTAAATCATTAATTTTTGCACAAGTAACACTTCAAAAAGAAGAATATGCTTTATACAGAAAAATGTTTGACATTATGTATAAAGAAATTTCTAAACCAGATTTATACATCTACTTATATCAGAATACAGATCGTCTTTTAGAAAATATAAAAAAAAGAGGGAGAATTTACGAGCAGAATATTGAGGCAAGTTACCTTCAGAAAATCCATGTCGGTTATATTAATTTTATTAAAACAGAACAAGATTTAAATACACTAATTATTGATGTTTCTGAATTAGATTTTGTTAATAATCACAAAGATTACAGAGAAGTTTTGAAAATAATTAATACACACCCTCCATCTAAAGAATGAGCATAAAAAGTCAATTATTACTTCTTTTTTAACTCAAGTTTTTCAGCAAAATAATCACAAAAATCTCTCATAGTAGCCGTCATTTTTTGATCATCTGTGGCACGCTCAAAACTTCCTGCCATAGAAACTAATGTTTGATGAAAAAATTGTTTCATTTCATCAACTGGCATATCTTTAGTCCAAAGGTCCATTCGCAAAGTATCTTTCTTTTTGTGATCCCAAACAGAAAGCATTATAGCCTTAGAAGATTCGTTATCTATACCTCCATCTTCAGCTTTCCAACTTATACTTTCAGGAATTTTATTTTCATCTAATTCAACTGTAAACTCTATTTTTGAGGTATGTGCAATAGCCATTATTTTCGTGGTTTATATTTAGAATTCTTAAAAATCTCTTCTTCATTCATAGATAAAAGGTCCTGTAAAGATACGTCATTATTTACCATGAAAGAACGTACAATTTGCCAACCAATCCATTGACCTATTCTTCCGGGAGACTTTGTGTCTTCACTTAGATAAAATTTTGAAAAGGGAGCGTTTTCTATAAATCTTTTATTTAATTGAGTATCGGTACTATATAATAAATCATTTTCTATGAAGTATCTCCATACTTGCTCCTCATTCATAGTAGCCCAATCAAACTTATCCTTAGAGTATCCAATTTTAATTGGATCTGATTTCGAGGGTAAATAAAGGTCTAGCAAATACATTTTTTTTCCCTCATGAATCATTTTTGCCAAAAAAGATCTATTATTTAATAAGGAGATTGTTGAATTTATAATGTTAGAAGCTACGTCAACAACAATTCTTTCTTCAGTATTATTTTTTCTTATATAGGATGGATAATCGCTATAAAATGGATGATCATCTCCCAAATAAACATCTAAAGAAATAAATAATAAATTATCTGTATAAATAGTTCTGTAGGTATAATCTATATTGCTTAAAATAGTGATAACATCTGGGGCTAAGAACTCAGGATTATAATGTTTAATATGTTTAAATAACTTAGACAGCTCTTCCTCAATATGTAAAAGTGATTTGTATTTTTTTTGAGTTTCTTGAAATAACTCTTGTTCGTCTGTGTTATTTATTTTAGCAATCCAAATACTATCTGGTGTTTCATCAGGAAATAATAAAGGAAAATTTTCTTTTAATTCAACTAAATTTTGCCCTTTATTAGTATAAAAGTCTTGTTCAAATCTGAAAACCTTAAAATTTGCTTCAATATTTGAGATATCAATATTATTCTGAGTTTCTTTTTGACAAGAAATGAAAAATAATAGTACCAATAAAAATTGAAAATAATTTCGCATTTGCTTTGTATCTTAGCTACGTGTTATGAATGATAAAAATACTAAAATAGTTTTCTATGCAAGTTGAAAAAGTTACCAAATATATAATTTCATGGTTAAAGGAATATGCTACTAATGCAGGAGTTAAAGGTTTTGTAATCGGTGTCTCTGGCGGCATTGATTCTGCTGTAACCTCTACTTTGTGTGCAAAAACTGGGTTTCCAACGCTGTGTCTTGAAATGCCAATACATCAAGAAGAAGGTCAAGTAAGTAGAGCTAAACGTCATATTTTATCACTTCAAAAACAATATGAAAATGTATCTGTGAATCATATAAATTTAACTCCTGTTTTTGACAGTTTAGTAAAGGCGATGCCAATGGTTGAGGATGAAAATGAACGCTTTATGAGTTTGGCTAACACAAGAGCTCGTTTAAGAATGACTAGCTTGTATTATTTTGCAGGATTAAATAACTTTTTGGTCGCTGGAACTGGTAACAAAGTTGAAGACTTTGGAGTGGGATTTTATACCAAATATGGAGACGGAGGTGTTGATGTAAGTCCTATTGCAGATTTAATGAAATCTGAGGTATATGCTGTTGCAAACTATTTAAAAATTAATGAAGAAATTCAAACTGCAGCACCAACTGATGGTTTATGGGGGGATGACAGAACAGATGAAGATCAACTTGGAGCTAGTTATGATGAATTAGAATGGGCGATGATAAAACAAAAAGAAGGGGTACACTCAGATGTATTTAGCGGAAGAAAAAAAGAAGTATATGAAATTTATCTAAAATTAAATAAGGCTAATAAACACAAAATGGATCCAATACCTGTATGTTTAATCCCAGAAAAATTAAAGTAAATGATTTTTTTGGAGATTTATTTTATTAAAACTTAGGTCTACACAATAAATCTGTTTTTTTTAAACAACCCTCATCAATTTATTATACAATCTTTTTTTTAGTTCGATATAGTTTTTAATCATTTCTAAATCGTTATTTTCGGAAGAGCTTGATTCTGATGGGTCAATAAGTTGTTTAATTTTTTTATCTATAAGAATTCTTCTTAGGTTTAAAATAGCATCTGTTACCAATTTTGATAAAATTTTTTGAGGTTCAGTAACAAAAATATTTTTACGTTCCCAATCACTCAAAGCATATTTCTCGTCATCCATAAGGATGGAGGTTACTACTTTAGAAATATTTGTATTAGAATGATTAATAAAATTATCTATTTCAATTTTATCTTCTTGACTCAATTGATGAATCATTTCGTAATATATTTTCTTGAAAATTTCATTTGAAAATTCTATTTCATCGTCTTGTAAGTTTAGATATAATTCTTTTGAAACCTGATTTGTGTATTGTTCTTTTTCTAAGTGTATAGTTCCATCTTCATTCTCAACCTCAACAAAATCAACAAAATCTGCTTCTTGATTTCCAAAAAGCAATAAAATTCTAATAATTTCTTTTTCTAAAATAAATAAAGAATCTATTTCTTTTAGTTGTTCAGTTTGTTTTTTTACAACCTCAAAAGTCTGTTTTTCCTTTTGAAGGTTTTTGGAAAATTCTTTAGAGTTTTTTGATATTAATTGTGCTAATTCACTAAATAATACTCTTTCTGAAATTTCCATAATTCGAGAACATTCTTGCACATAAACTTCTCTTTGAATGCTATCTGGAATCTTAGAAATACTGGTGACAATATCTCGAATTAGTCCAGCTTTTTTTACAGGATCATTACTGGCCTCTCTCATCAATAATGAAACCTTAAAGTTAATAAAGTCTTGTGATGAGTTCTCTAAATATTCTTTTAGTGCTGTCTCAGAATGCTTTTTTGCAAAACTGTCAGGGTCTTCTCCATCTGGAAAAGCAACTACCTTAACATTCATTCCTTGTTCAAGAATTAAATCTATTCCTCTTATAGAGGCTCTTATTCCGGCAGCATCTCCATCAAATAATACAGTTATATTTTTTGTGAGTCTATTAACCAGTCTAATTTGATCTGAAGTTAATGCAGTTCCAGAAGAGGCAACAACATTTTCTATCCCTGATTGGTAAAAAGAAATAACATCTGTATACCCTTCTACTAAATAGCAATTATCTTGTTTAGCTATTTCTTTTTTAGTCTGATAGATCCCATATAAAATTTTACTTTTATGGTAGATTTCGCTCTCTGGAGAATTTACATATTTAGCTGTCTTCTTATCTGTTGATAGGGTTCTACCTCCAAAACCTAAAACGCGTCCAGACATGCTATGTATAGGAAATAATACACGTCCTTTAAAACGATCAAATTGTTTGTTTTCTCTGACTATAGTTAATCCTGTGCTAGCCAAGTATTTTATATCATAGCCTTTTTTTAATGCTTCATTGGTAAAAGAATCCCAACTATCTAAACAATAACCTAATTCAAACTTTTTTATGATTTCATCTTCAAAACCTCTCTCTTTGAAATAAGATAAGCCTATCGCTTTTCCTTGATTAGACTTTAATAAAACATCCTGAAAATATTCTTTAGCAAAATTTGAAACTAAGAACATACTTTCTCTATCGTTCATTTGCTCTTTCTCCTCGCTAGATTGAACTGTCTCCTCTATCTCAATATTATATTTCTTTGCAAGATATTTTATAGCCTCTGGGTAGGAGTAATGCTCGTGTTCCATTAAGAAAGAAACTGCATTTCCTCCTTTACCGGTACTAAAATCTTTCCAAATTTGTTTTACAGGAGAAACCATAAAGGATGGAGACTTTTCATCAGTAAAAGGACTTAACCCTTTAAAGTTACTTCCTGCTTTTTTTAATTGAACAAACTCACCGATTACCTCCTCTACACGGGCAGTTTCAAAAACTCGATCGATGGTACTTCTTGATATCATTTAAAATAGACTTGAAAAAGTTAAAACAAATATAGTAATTAGAAATTTTGAATGATTTGAAAATTAAAAAACCTCACTAATAAAATTAGTGAGGTAAGTATGTTGTTTAGTCCCTATGATTAAGAAGCTGCTCTTAATTTTTTTAAGGTAGTTTTTGTCATTTTCTCTTCTGCATAATCTCTTGTAACTATCAGTTGTTTTTCATCAGAACTAGGCAATTCAAACATGGCGTCTGTAAGAATAGCCTCACAAAGTGAGCGGAGTCCTCTTGCCCCCAATTTATATTCAACTGCTTTTCCTACAATATAATTTAACGCACCTTCTTCTACAGTAAAATCTACGTCATCCATAGAGAAAAGCTTTTCATATTGTTTAATAATTGAATTCTTAGGTTCTGTTAAAATTGACCTCAATATTTTTTCATCCAAAGGATTCATATAACTTAAAACTGGAAGACGACC
Source organism: Flavobacterium sp. (assembly GCA_015665265.1). Taxonomy (GTDB): domain Bacteria; phylum Bacteroidota; class Bacteroidia; order Flavobacteriales; family Flavobacteriaceae; genus Polaribacter. The sequence goes on along the minus strand of JADFAM010000009.1, from coordinate 80,498 downwards.
TATTATTTCAGGTATTAATCCAAATGATTTAAGGTCAGAGGGAATGATATATTGCAATAGATTTTCATCATCAATTTTATCTTCTTCAACAGAGGCACTATAGCCAACAGCTTGCATATTTAAGCGTTTACTGATCATTTTATCAATCCCAGAAAAAGCACCTCCTGCAATAAATAGAATATCTTTTGTATTGATTTCTATAAATTTTTGTTCAGGATGCTTTCTACCTCCTTTAGGGGCTACATTTACAACAGACCCCTCTAGTAACTTTAATAGTGCTTGTTGTACACCTTCTCCAGAAACATCTCTTGTGATTGACGGATTATCTCCTTTACGAGCAATTTTATCAATTTCATCAATAAAAACAATCCCTTTTTGGGCTTTAGCCACATCATAATCTGCAGCTTGCAACAATCTACTTAAAATACTTTCTACATCTTCACCAACATATCCCGCTTGTGTTAACACAGTTGCATCTACTATAGAAAAAGGAACATTTAGCATTTTTGCAATACTTCTTGCTATTAGTGTTTTTCCAGTTCCGGTTTCTCCTACTAAGACAATGTTACTTTTTTCAATTTCAACCTCGTTTTCGTCATGAACCTGGTTTAATCTTTTGTAGTGGTTATAGACTGCTACTGACATTGCTTTTTTTGTTTCATCCTGGCCAATAACATATTGGTCTAAAAACATTTTTATCTCTAAAGGTTTTTTAAGAATAATTTCTTTTGAATGACTCCCAGAGGAAGCTTCAGATATCTCTTCTTCTACAATACCATGAGCTTGCTCTATACATTTATCACAAATATGAGCGTCCATCCCTGCAATCAATAGATCTGTATCAGATTTTTTCCGACCACAAAATGAACATTCTAAATTTTCTTCTTTTGCCATTACTAATTACTATTAAGTTTATAGTAGTTATTTTCTAATCAATACTTCATCAATCATACCGTAGGCTTTTGCCTCTTCGGCTTTCATCCAATAATCTCTATCTGAATCATCGTGTACTTTTTTTACAGTTTGCCCGGAATGTTTCGCTATAATTTGATACAATTCATCTTTCAGTTTCATGATTTCACGTGCAGTTATCTCGATGTCAGATGCCTGTCCTTGAGCCCCTCCTAACGGTTGATGAATCATTACTCTAGAATGAGGAAGTGCTGAACGCTTTCCTTTTTCTCCTGCACACATCAAAACTGCTCCCATTGAAGCTGCCATACCTGTACAAATCGTTGCTACGTCTGGTTTTATAAATTGCATAGTGTCATAAATACCTAATCCCGCATATACTCCTCCACCTGGTGAATTAATATATATGGAAATATCTTTTGAAGAATCTACACTTTCTAAGAATAATAACTGTGCCTGAATGATATTTGCTACTTGGTCATTAATTCCAGTCCCTAAGAAGATAATTCTATCCATCATTAAACGAGAAAAAACATCCATAGCCACAGCATTTAATTGACGCTCTTCTATAATGTTTGGAGTCATATTTGTGATTAACTGATTGTAGTAGGTGCTACTAATTCCACGATGTTTAGTGGCGTATTTCTCGAATTCTCTTCCGTAATCCATTGATTTATTTTTAAAAAATTATACTTGTAAATATAGTAACTATTAGTGAATAATTTTAAGCCTGCAGGAAGCAAAAAAAAACTTCTCTTAAATTAAAGAGAAGTTTTTTATTTGTGGATTGACTGTTATTTATAGACTTCTTTTACGAAGCCTTCATAAGTAACTTTTTTTGTTTTAAAAGTCATTTTCTCTTTATAAAAGGTCATTAACTTTTGGCTCATCAATTGATCTTGAAGTTTTTTTGCCTCTTCTTGATTACCAAGAATTCTATTGGCAATATCATCTAGTTCAGCATCTTCTGGATTCATATTCCCAAATTGTGCCATTTGAGTTCTTATAAATCCTTTAGCATACTCTTTTAATTCCTCGTAATCCAATTTAATATCATTTTCTTTTAATATTTTCTCTTGAATTAGTTGATAACGTAACCCTTTTTCTGATTTATTATATTCTTCAGCCGCTTCTTCAGGTGTTAATTGTTTTTCTCCTGCAGTAGCTAACCACTTTTGTAAAAATTCTGAAGGTAAGTCAAAACTTGTGTTATCAATTAAAAATTCTGTAACTGAATTTAATAATTGTTGATCTGCTTGTTGTAAAAATTGTTTTTCTGCATCCTCTTTAATCTTATTTCTTAACTCAGTTACTGATTTTACACTTCCGTCAGTAAATAATTTATCAAATAACTCTTGATCTAAGTCAGCTAATTCGATTTCAGTAGTTTCCTCAATTGTAAATAAAACCTTTATATTCAGGCCTTCTACTTCTTCATTTGAAAGACCAAGAGCTCCCATTAGTTTAGAATCATCAGAAAACAAGCTTTTAGTTTTTAACTCAATAACATCACCCACTTTAGAACCTACAAACTTTTTTAAATTTGTTTTTCCTTTTATGTCAGAAAGATTAATGGTAGACTTATTCTCAATCTCTTTTTCTTCATTAACAAAAGTTCCTGTAACATTTGTATTTTCATTGATGATGTCTACAGCAGACATTTTCCCATAACGTGATTGTAGATTTTCTACTTCTTTATCTATTAGAGAGTCATCTGCATTAATAACGTATTGAGTTATTTTCTTCTTTGAAGTTAAATTAACTTCGAACTGAGGAACTAAACCTAGCTCAAACTCAAAAGAAAAATTCTTGGTATCCCAAGTAAAGTTTTCTTGACTTCTAGGAATAGGATTTCCTAAAATTTCTATTTTTTCTTCAGTAAGATATTTGTTTAAAGAATCTTGTAAAAGCTTATTTACTTCATCAATCATTACTGATTTTTCGTACTGCTTTTTTATCATTCCCATAGGCACATGACCTTTTCTAAAACCAGGAATATCTGCTTTTTTTCTATAATCAACTAAAATCTTATCAACTTTTGGCTGATAATCGTCTGCGATTATATCTACTTTCACAACTGCATTTAATGCGTCAGTATTCTCTCTTGTAATATCCATTTATGTGTATTCTTCTTAAAAAATTGAGTGCAAAACTACATCTTTTTCTTAATTCTTACAATGTTTAAATACTTGAATTTCAACTGTCTCTTATTGAAGTGAATAATGGCTAGCTACTTTTCATTTTCTTCAGTTACTTTTCTTTCCAATTCTGCCTGAAATTCTTCCATAACTGGATTAACTGTACTTTCTGGAATGTCTGAAACTTTAATGTACATAAGCCCATCAACAGCATTATTGAATTTTGGATCTACATTAAAAGCAACCAATCTCGCATTTTGTTTCACATATTTTTTTATCAGTACGGGAATTCTAAGAGCTCCAGGTTCTATTTCATCTATTACTTTGTCAAATTTTTGCATATCTGCTTTAGCTGCATCAAAAACAAAATCTTTATCTGCATCTTTTAATTTAACTTTAAATTCTTTTTTAGGTTGAATATACTGAGCTATGTATGGATCATAGTAATGAGATTTCATGAATTCTATCATTAATGATTTTGAAAAATCAGAAAATTGATTACTAATACTAACACCACCCATCAAATACTTATACTCAGGATACCTGAGGGTTATGTGTACAATACCTTTCCATAGTAAGAAAAGTGGCATCGGCTTTTGTTGATATTCTTTTATAATAAAAGCTCTACCCATTTCTATTGTGCGTTCCATCATGCCATGTAATTCTGGCTCTAAACGAAACAAGGTTTGAATATAAAAACCAGAAATTCCATATTTTTTATAAATATCTTTTCCAAGCCCCATTCTATAGGCCCCAACCAAAGCCTTGGATTGTCTATCCCAAAGGAATAAATGATGGTAATACTTATCAAATTTATCTATATCTATTGACTTATTTGTTCCTTCTCCAATATCTCTAAAAGTAATTTCTCTAAGTCTACCTATTTCATGTAACAGATTTGGTATTTCCTTTGCTGATGCAAAAAACACTTCATAGTTTTTGCTTTCTAAAAGTCTTTTACCTTTTTTTCTTAATAAAGTAACTTCTTTGATAAAGCCATAAGTGCTTTTTTGAGAAGTTATTTTTTTGGGAGGTATTGTGATTTTTAAATTTTGAGTTGAAAGAATGTTTTGTGGATTTTTAACAAAAGGGTTTGCCAACATATATGTTTTCTTTCTTAAGTATTCGTAAAAAGAATATATGTCTTTATACTCCAATTGATCTTTAACAGATATGGGTTTACCTATTCTAACCTTGATAACTCTATTTTTTTGAGATAATAACTCTGAAGGTAATTTAGCAGTTCTAAACGTATCGCTAATTTTTGATAAAACATAAAATAACTTACTGTTTTTTGCATGGAAATATATTGGAATAACTGGCACTTCAGCTTTTTTTATCAACTTAACAGCTCCTAATTCCCAAGGCTTATCAACCATTAACTTTCCATCCCTGTATGTAGATACTTCTCCTGCTGGGAAAATCCCTAGAGGACAACCGTTCTTTAAGTGATGAAGTGAGTTTTTTAACCCCAGTAAACTAGATTTGGCATCCTTATGATTCTCAAAAGGATTTACTGGCATTACATAGGGTTTCAGTGGTTGAATTCTGTGTAATAAAAAATTTGCAATTATTTTGTAGTCTGGTCTGTGTTCAATTAATAATTTCAATAAAAGAATTCCATCAATTCCTCCTAAAGGATGATTTGAAACTGTAATAAAAGAGCCATTTTTTGGTATTCTTTTTAAGTCTTCATCTGGAATCTCAAACTCTATTTGAAATTCATCTAGAATTCCATTTAAAAAAAGGAGATCTTTTTTGTCTTTGTGCTTTTGATATATTTTGTTGACTTCAGATATTCTAAGTAATCTCAGTAAAATCCAACCAATAAAAGTACCAATAAAACCAAATTTATCAGTCCCTATTACTTTGGCAATTTCTTTTGATGTTACTAACTCCATAGATAAAACTTCAACTAAACACAAACATAACCAAAAAAACAAAAATCAACTCAATTATTTTTTTGAATTATTATTTGAGCAGTATTTTTATTGATTTGAGATACTAAAGAAGTTCCTAATTTGTAAATTCCTTCAAGTGAGTTTTCTGTAAAATGTCTGACAGTGAATAAATCAACATTTTTAATAAAAGATACTTTGTACATGTTTTTTATTTCATTGTAAAATAGATCAAAGTGATTAAGATTGTTATCAACACACACTGAGAAACTAATAGCGGAATTTTGTATTAAATTTACTTTTAGTTGGTATTTGTGGAAAAGCTTAAAAATATCACTGATATTTTCCTCCACTATAAATGAAAAATCTAATGAGGAAATTGAAACTAATACTTGATTTTTTTTAACTATAAAACATGGAATGGTAGGCTCTAGTGTAACTCCCTCACAAACTTTAGTTCCTGGAGAATTAAGATTCTTAAAAGATCTTACAATCAGGGGTATTTTTTTGTTTTGAATTGGTTTTATAGTTTTTGGATGAATTACTGAAGCTCCATAAAAAGCCATTTCTATAGTTTCTTCGTATGAAATATGCTCCAGTAATTGAACCTCTTTAAATTCTCTAGGATCAGCATTTAATACTCCTAAAACATCTTTCCATATAGTGAGGCTTTCAGCATCTGTGCAATAGGCAAAAATTCCTGCCGTAAAATCAGAACCTTCTCTTCCTAAAGTAGTTGTATTTCCATTTAAATCACCTCCTATAAATCCTTGAACTATTGTTAATTTTGAAAAATCTATATTCGTCTTAATTCGTTTTTCTGTTTCTTGCCAGTTAACTGTAGCATCTCTAAAAATAGTATCAGTTATTATAATTTCTCTAACATCTACCCAATTATTATAAATTTTTATTTCATTTAAATAATCACTAACAATTGTTGTAGACAACAGTTCACCATAAGAAACTATTTGATCGTATAAATAATCATAATTTCTTGATTTGTTTTGGGTTAAAAAACACACTAATTGTCCAAATAAAACAGTGATTTTTTGGTGTATTAAATGATTTTCTGCAAAAAGATTATTGATGATTTTAAAATGGAAATTAGAGGTAAAATCTATAGATTCTGTTAGTTTTTCTTGATCATTGTTAAAATATGCATCAGTAATTTTTTCAAAGGCATTGGTCATTTTGCCCATAGCAGAAATAACCAATAAACAATTACTTACATCTTGAGAATTAAGAATTTTAGCTACGTTTTTAATTGCATTTGCATTTTTTATGGAAGCTCCACCAAATTTAAAAACCTTCATGTTAATTATCTTGAATAAATTTTTCTAAATTTTCTTTATTCATTTGAACCACAGACCAATCATTTAAATAAGTAGCTCCTGTACTTTTATAAAAATCAATAGCATTTTTATTCCAGTCTATTACCTCCCAAGCAACTCTATTAAAATGATGATCATAAGCATACTTTAGAACTGCAGTGTAAAGAGCTTTCCCTGCACCTATTCTTTGTTTACTTTTTGTAACAATTAGGTCTTCTAGGTGTAATGTTCTCCCTTTCCAAGTTGAAAATCGTTCATAAAAAAGTGCTATCCCAATAATGGTATTCTCTTGTTCTGCAACAAATACCCTAAACTTTGGAGGTTCAGAAAAACCATCTCTAATTAAGTCATCAACGGTAATGTCTACTGCATGTGGTTCTTTTTCAAAAACAGCGAGCTCTGTAATTAAATTTAGCACTGATTCCATATCTATCCTTTGGGCTAATCTTACCGTAAAATTCATTTTGTATAATTTTTTTCAAATATAGTTTTTTTTAAAATCAGCTGAATTAATTTAGTCTTTAAAATCAGTTACGAAATCGTTGTAGTTATCTAAAAAATCAGCATCTTTGCATAATAAAAAATTGACTTAAATGGCTACTAAAAACCAAACCCTTGGCGAATTTATTATTGAAAATCAATCTTCATTTAAATATACTTCGGGGGAACTCTCTAGATTAATAAATTCTATACGCCTGGCAGCTAAAGTTGTAAACCACGAAGTAAATAAAGCAGGCTTAGTTGATATTATAGGAGCAGCAGGTGATACTAATATTCAGGGAGAAGATCAACAAAAACTTGATATTTACGCCAATGAAAAATTTATACAAACACTTACAAATAGAAATATTGTTTGTGGAATTGCTAGTGAAGAGGAAGATGATTTTATTACTATAAACAGTCAAGATGAAAATCATCAAAATAAATATATTGTTTTAATAGACCCACTAGACGGTTCCTCTAACATTGATGTTAATGTGTCTGTAGGAACAATTTTTTCAATATACAGACGTGTTACTCCAGTTGGAACTCCTGTTCAATTAAAAGATTTTTTACAAAAAGGAAACCAACAAGTAGCAGCCGGTTATATTGTATATGGAACCTCTACAATGCTTGTATATACAACAGGAGATGGTGTTAACGGATTTACATTAAATCCTGCAATTGGAAGTTACTATTTATCACATCCAGATATAAAGTTTCCTGAAAATGGAACCATTTACTCGGTTAATGAAGGAAATTATATTCACTTCCCACAAGGAATTAAAAACTACATAAAATATTGTCAAGAGGAAAAAGAGGAAGATAACAGACCCTACACAAGTAGGTATATAGGATCTTTAGTTTCAGATTTTCACAGAAATATGATTAAGGGAGGAATTTATATGTATCCCAAAAGTTCAAATAACTCTAATGGAAAACTTCGATTATTATATGAATGTAATCCAATGGCCTTTTTAGCTGAACAAGCTAATGGAATGGCTAGTGATGGTTTTAGTAGAATTATGGATATTGAGCCCTCAGAACTTCACCAACGTGTGCCTTTTATTTGTGGAAGTAAAAATATGGTCATTAAAGTAGAGGAGTTTATGAGATCCGCTAAATAATCTTTCTTTATACTCCTATAAGTTTTCACAAAGTTAACTTCTTGTTTGCATCATTATTAATAGTTAAATTTGTTAAAAATTTTTGCAACATCAATTAAAAACTCAAAATTATGGCTTTCGAATTACCAAAATTAGGATATGCATATGATGCACTAGAACCTAACATAGATGCTAGAACTATGGAAATACACCATAGTAAACATCACAACGGATATACTACAAAATTAAATGGCGCTATTGCTGGAACAGACCTAGAAGGAAAATCTATTGAAGATATTTTAAATACTCTTGACATGTCTAATGGAGCTGTCAGAAATAATGGAGGAGGATTTTATAATCATTCTCTATTTTGGACAGTAATGAACCCTGACAACAAAGGAGAGCTATCAGGAGATTTAAAGAATGCTATCATGGAAGCGTTTGGATCTTTTGATGCTTTTAAAGATACTTTTTCAAACGCGGCAGCAACTCAGTTTGGATCTGGCTGGGCATGGTTATGTGTTCTTCCTGGAGGAAAAGTAGAGGTATGTTCTACTCCAAATCAGGATAATCCATTAATGCCAGGTGTTACCTGCGGAGGAACTCCTATTTTAGGTCTTGATGTTTGGGAACACGCTTATTACCTAAATTATCAAAATAGACGCCCAGATTATATCAATGCATTTTTTAATGTAATCAACTGGAATGAAGTAGCTAGCAGATACGAGGCTAAAAAATAAATTCATAAGGAATATTTTTATAACAAAAGGCACCCAATTGGGTGCCTTTTGTTATAAAATACTCTTAGTAAGCCCTCTTTTTATTTCCCTCATAAAAGTTTATAAAGGCTTCATTTACTACTCTGTGACCACCATCTGTTGGGTAATTTCCTGTAAAATACCAATCACCAGAATTACCTGGACAAGCCCTGTGTAGATCCTCCACATTTTGATAGATAACCTCTACCTCTGCGTTAATGTCTTTTGTTTTTAGCATTTGAGCAATTTTTTCAGACACTTGTTCTGTAGTAAATGGGCTATAGATCTCTTTAACATAATTAACAATTTCAGCATCTTCTTTTTCCCGTTGATCAATTGCTTTTTTATATACTGTATCTACTATATGATATTGATTAGTTTCTTTCAGCAATTCTAGGGCTGCTCTAAAAGCAATGAAATCTTCAATTCTAGCCATATCAATTCCATAACAATCTGGATATCGAATTTGAGGTGCAGATGAAACTACTACAATTTTCTTAGGATTTAGTCTATCCAAAATTTTAATAATACTTTTCTTTAAAGTAGTCCCTCTAACAATACTATCATCAATAATTACCAAGTTATCAGTTGGTTTAACAACGCCGTATGTAACATCGTAAACATGGGCAACTAAATCATCTCTACTACTATCATCTGCAATGAAGGTTCTCAATTTAGCATCTTTAATTGCTATTTTTTCAAATCTTGGCCTTTCTGATAAAATTTCTGTTACTTTTTGGGCCGATAACGATTTTCCTCCAGATAATATTTTTGAAGTTTTCTGCTCATTTAAAACATCTTCTGCTGCCTCTGTCATCCCATAAAAAGAAGTTTCAGCAGTATTGGGTATAAATGAAAAAACACTATTTGAAATGTCGTTATCAATAGACTTTAATATTTGAGGGAAAACAAATTTCCCCAAGTTTTTACGTTCTTGATATATATCTGAATCACTACCTCTAGAAAAATAAATGCGCTCAAATGAACAAGATTTCTTTTCTCTTGGTTTGTTAACCTCTTTTATTGAGGTAATACCATTCTTTTTTATAATAAGCGCATTACCTCTCTTTAACTCTTTAACCTCTTTTATATCTGCTTTAAATACTGTCTGAATTACAGGTCTTTCTGAAGCAACTACAACCACTTCCTCATCTTCATAAAAATACGTTGGTCTAATTCCATTTGGATCTCTTAATACAAAAGCATCACCATGACCAACTAAACCAGCCATCGCATAGCCCCCGTCCCAATTCTTTGAAGATCTTTTAAGTACATTTTTTAAATCTAAGTTTTCCTCTATATATGGTGAAGCATCCTTTTTATTAAATCTTTTATCTTTAGCCTCTGTATATAATTTAGCAACTTCTTCCTCTAAAAAATGACCTATTTTTTCCATAACGGTCACTGTATCGGTAAACTCTTTTGGATGTTGCCCTAACTCAACTAATTCCTCTAATAACTGTCTAGAATTGGTCATGTTGAAGTTTCCAGCTACGATTAAGTTTTGGTGTTTCCAATTACTTTGACGCAGAAAAGGATGAACACTCTCGATACTATTTTTACCGAAAGTTCCATATCGAACATGTCCTAGAAATAAATTACCTAAATACGGAAGATTCTCCTCTTGCCAAGACACATCATCAATTTTGTCTTGATTTTTTTCTAAAACTCCATTTAATCGATCATTTATTTGAGCAAATATATCTTGGATAGGTTGTGATTTGTTAGACCTCACTCTACTAATATATCTAGTGCCTGGTGAAACATTAAACTTTACACTAGCAAAACCAGCACCATCTTGTCCTCTGTTATGCTGTTTCTCCATCAATAAATACATTTTGTTGATTCCATAAAAAGCAGAACCGTATTTATCTTTATAAAACTGTAATGGTTTCTTTAATCTTACTAAGGCAATTCCACATTCGTGTTTAATAGCGTCGCTCATAGTTTGGTCATTTTATTTTTAAATGAAAAAAATCCGCATAGAGACGGATTTATGTTAATTTAATATCAAATTGTGTTAACTCTTTAAAAACTTTTAATCTCTCGTGCACTTCGTCACTTTGAAGAGCTTGCATTCTTTCAGTGCCAAATTTTTCAACACAAAAAGATGCCAAATTTGACCCATAAATAACAGCATTTTTCATACTCTCAAAAGAAATATCTTCAGTCTTAGCTAAATAGCCAGAAAAACCTCCCGCAAAAGTATCTCCTGCGCCTGTTGGATCAAAAACCTCTCCAAGAGGTAATGCTGGGGCAAAAAACATTTTTCCTTCATTAAACAACAATGCTCCATGCTCTCCTTTTTTGATGACTACAAATTTAGGACCCATCAAATGTATTTTCTTAGCTGCATTTACTAATGAATATTCTCCACTTAATTGACGAGCTTCTTCATCATTAATCGTAATTACATCAACTCTTTTTAATACCGTATGAAGATCTTCTAAAGCTGCATCCATCCAAAAATTCATGGTATCTAAGATAACTAACTTAGGTTGGGCACTCAACTGATCTAACACCGAACTCTGAGTTAAAGGATGCAAATTTCCTAAAACAACAATTGCTGCATCTCTAAAAGTTTCTGGAACTACAGGAGTGAAATCTGCTAAAACATTTAATTCAGTAACAAGAGTATCTCTTGAATTCATGTCATTGTGATATTTTCCACTCCAAAAAAATGTTTTCTCGTCTTCAATAATCTCCACACCATCAGTATTAATTCCTTTGTCATTCATCATATTTAAATATGATTTAGGGAAATCACCACCAACAACAGAAACAATACCTGTTTGAACGCCAAAATGTGCAGCTGCTAAACCAACAAAAGTTCCAGATCCCCCTAAAATTTTATCAGTTTTGCCAAAAGGGGTTTCGATGGCATCAAATGCAACAGTTCCAACTACTAATAGTTTACTCATTTTAATTTTTTTTACCGTAATTTTGTGAATGTTAAATTACAGTTTCTGAAGCATCAAAAATAAGTTTTAAAAATGACAATTAGAGAAATACAAGAAGAAATAATTGATGAGTTTAACCTCTTTGATGATTGGATGGAACGATACGAATACTTGATAGAATTAGGCAAATCCCTTCCTCTAATTGATGATCAATATAAAATTGAAGAAAATATCATTAAGGGATGTCAATCTAAAGTTTGGTTGTATTCAAAAATGAATGATTCTAAAATAAATTTTACTGCAGACAGCGATGCTATTTTAACAAAAGGATTGGTAGCATTACTGTTACGTGTTTTTACAAACCAAACACCAAAAGATATTTTGGCGGCTGACACTATTTTTATTGATAAAATAGGCTTAAAAGAACATTTGTCTCCAACAAGAGCAAATGGTCTTGTTTCTATGCTAAAACAGATTAAACTTTATGCCATTGCACAACAAGCTAATACATCTATTAAATAGATCTGAAAAATAAATTTCAAAAAATGACAGAAGAAGAAATACAAGTAATAGGAGATAAAATAGTAGGTGTCTTAAAGACAATTTATGATCCTGAAATCCCTGTAGATATTTATGAGCTTGGATTGATATATGACGTGTTTGTTAATGAAAAAAATGATGCAAAAATATTGATGACTTTAACGTCACCTAATTGCCCAGTTGCTGAAAGTCTTCCTATAGAAATTGAAGATAAAGTTAAATCTTTAAAAGAAATAAATACTGCTGAGGTAGAAATCACATTTGACCCTACCTGGACACAGGATATGATGAGTGATGAGGCAAAACTAGAACTAGGAATGTTATAAAAACAATCATTTTATATATTAAGTAATAAAAATGTCTAAAGAAATAATTAATAGAGTTTCGAATAGTAGCCTTATAAATATTGATTTAGAGGAATTATATCCTGCAGGCAGAAGAATTTCTCTAGACATTAAAGATTGGCTATACGAGGGAATTATTTTGAAGGAGAAAGATTTTAGAACTTCCGTGAGAAACCATGATTGGTCTATTTATAAAGACTCTTTTGTTGCTTTAACATGTTCTGAAGATGCTATTATACCCTCGTGGGCTTATTTATTAATTTCCGCTAAACTAGCTCCATTTGCAAAAAAAATTGTTGTGGGAGATTTAGACCTTTTAGAAACTATCATATTCAGTGAAATTATCCAAAATTACAATACTGAAAGGTTACAAGAAAAATCTATAATAATTAAAGGCTGCGCGAATAAACCCATACCCTCATCAGCTTTTGCAATGTTAATTCAAAAATTACATCCTATAGCAAAAACTATTATGTACGGAGAGGCTTGCTCTACTGTTCCAATATCTAAAAGAAAAAAATAATCTTACACTATCTGACTAGGTTTATGAAAAAACTATTCATCATATTCTTTTTATTTTCAGCCACTTGTTTTTCTCAAATAAAAAAAGACTCTATCAAAAGAATAGACTCTATCAAAAAAATTGAATTAAAAAATAACATTGCATCACTGCAACTCAAGCTAGACTCCATTTTAAAAAATGAGCAAAAAGAAAAAAAAGAAGCTCCAGAAGAATGGACTGTAAACGGAAGAGTTAATTTTATTTTTAACCAAACATCTTTTTCAAATTGGCTAGCGGGTGGTGAAAATAATGTAGCAGGAAATATTGGTGTTAATTATGATTTTAATTATAGAAATAAAAAGTGGAAATGGGATAATAAAATCATTTCTTCATATGGTATATCTCATGTAAATAAACAAGGCTTTAGAAAAACAGATGATCGATTTGAATACAACTCTATTCTCGCACTGGAGTCTATCGAAGAATGGTATATCTCTTTTTTCTCAAACTTTATATCTCAATTTTCAAGAGGTTTTGATTACTCTAAAGATCCTAGATTAGAAGTTTCATCTATTATGTCTCCTGCATATTTTAGTTTTGGGCCAGGTATACTGTGGCGTAAAAATGAAAATTTAAGAGTGAATATAGCTCCTGCAACTTCAAGATTTATTTTTGTTTCAAAACCATTTTCTGGGATGTACGGTGTCCCTAAAGGAAAGAGGTCTATTTATGGTATTGGATTAAATATGTCTGCTTTTTTAAAATTTAAATTGATTGATAATGTTACTGTAGAGAACATTATTGCTTTATACTCAGACTATATTGACAACCCTCAAAATATAGATATTAATCATCAAGCAAACTTTGAAGTTGATGTAAATAAATACTTATCTGTGAACTTAACATTACATTTAAAATCTGATACAAATGCTTCAAGTAAAATACAATTTAGGCAACTTTTTGGGCTTGGCGTTAATTATACTTTTCATAAAATATAAGTTACTAGGGCTCATTATTTCATTATAATTCTTATTTTAGCAATCTTATTTTAACCCCCCTAATAAGATGAAAAAAATAACTACTCTTTGCTTGCTAATGGCTAGCATTTCAAATTTTGCTCAACAAAATAATTTAGATTCAATATCAAACTGGACTAAAAAAGGAACGTTTACCTTATTGTTTAATCAAGCTTCATTTTCTAATTGGATTGCTGGTGGAGAAAATGCAGTCTCAGGAACTGTAAGTATTAATTATGATTTTAATTACAAGAAGGGTGATTGGGCATGGGACAATAAAATAATTACTAAATATGGAATTAGTAATATTAGTGGAACTGGCTCAAGAAAAACAGATGATCAGTTTGAATTTAATTCTTTGGTCTCTAAAAAAGCCTCTACTAATTGGTCTTATTCATTCTTTGCCAATGTTCGTACTCAATTTACAACAGGATACGATTATTCATTACCAGAAAAAAAGGCAACATCAGACTTTTTTGCGCCAGGATACATAACAATTGGACCTGGTGTTATTTATAAAAATTCTGATCATTTTAATATTAACATTGCACCTGCTACTACTAAAGCCACTTTTGTAAGTGACGATTTTTCTGGGCAATATGGTACAGAGATAGGAGAAACATCTCTTTATCAATTGGGTTTTTACACCTCTATATATTATAGAGCAACTTTAATGGATAATGTAACTGTTGAGAATATTTTCAATGCATATGCTAACTATCTTGAAGAACCCCAAAATATTGACCTCAATTATCAAATTAATTTTGTCATGCAAATAAACAAGTACTTATCTACAAATCTAAACCTTCATATGATTATTGATGATAACGCCTCTAGATATGTTCAATTTAAGCAATTATTTGGCTTAGGCGTAAATTATATTTTCTAAAAATTTATCAATCGATAGAATTGAAATAGTTTCAAGTTTTCTTTTTTGATATATTTACTATCTAAAATTAATTAATGACATTATTACTTGTTTACGCGACTGTTTCTATATTTTTCTCATTTCTTTGTTCTATTCTAGAGGCTGTTTTACTGAGTGTTAGCTCTACGTATATTAATTTAAAAAAGAAGGAAGGATTCGCTTATGCTTCAATTTTAGAAGAACTAAAAAAAGATGTAGACAAACCCTTAATTGCAATCTTAACACTAAATACAATAGCCCATACGGTGGGTGCAATTTTAGTTGGAGTTCAGGCTGAGCAACTTCCATATAAAATTGAATTTTTAGGAATTAATATCGTAGGAATCGTTTCTTCTATTATGACTTTATTAATATTAATAGTCTCAGAGATCATTCCAAAAACAATAGGCGCTACTTACTGGAAACAATTAGCACATTTTACCTCAAAAGCACTACTTATCTTAATTTTTCCTTTGAAATATACTGGGATTCTTTGGCTACTTCAACTCACAACAAGTTTGATTGGTGGCAAAGGACATGGTAGTGTTTTAAGTAGAGAAGACTTCACTGCAATGACTGAGATCGCTGAAAAAGAGGGCGTTTTTCAAACGTCAGAAAGTAACGTCATTAAAAATCTATTAAATTTCAAAGACGTTAGAGTACGAGATATTATGACACCCAGAACTGTTTTAAAATCTGCAAATGAAGATCAAACCATTCAAGATTTTTTTGATGAAAATCAAATGTTACGCTTTTCAAGAATTCCAATCTACACCGAAAAATCAGATAATATTTCAGGATATTTTTTAAAAGATCAGTTATTGGAAGCCATTATCAGAGGAAACGGGAAACAACCTCTTAAAAATATTAAACGATCAATTTTAATTACAGAAAGAAATCTACCAATTCCAAGTTTGTTTGATAAATTGATAGATGAGCGAGAGCATATTGCACTGGTAGTTGATGAATATGGCTCAGTTAGTGGTTTGGTAACTCAGGAAGATATGATTGAAACGCTTCTCGGTTTGGAAATTATGGATGAAAGTGACACCATCGAAGATATGCAGCTTTTAGCCAGAAAAAGTTGGGAACGAAGAGCTAAACGCCTTGGTATTATTGAAGATCAAACAACTGATGACTAATTTAGTCTTCTTTGTATTCATAGTATAAGAAATCATTGTAGGGAAATCTTTGTATATGAATTTCTTTTACTTTTTCATATGTAATCTCTTTAAAAGATTCTAAATTTTCTTTATTTAATGCAGAAATAAAAATAGCCGCATTTTTTTCGCTACTCATCCAAGTTTTTTGCCAATCATCCAAAGAATAATGTTCAGCTGTTTTTTCAGTAACCAAATCATCTTCATCTATTGTTTCATGGGTATACGCATCTATTTTATTAAAAACCATCACTGTTGGCTTGTCTACGCAATGAATTTCATTTAAAATAGTATTAACGGAAGCTATATGGTCTTCAAAATTAGGATGTGAAATATCTACTACATGAAGCAATAAATCTGCTTCACGGACCTCATCTAATGTAGATTTAAAGGATTCCACTAGCTGTGTAGGTAGTTTTCTTATAAAACCTACAGTATCTGTCATCAAAAAAGGGATGTTTTTAATGACTACTTTTCTAACCGTTGTATCTAGGGTTGCAAACAATTTATTTTCTGCAAAAACATCACTTTTGCTAATCACATTCATAAGGGTAGATTTTCCAACGTTGGTGTATCCAACTAGGGCAACTCTAACCATCTTACCACGATTTTTTCGCTGAACAGCCATTTGCTTATCTATAGTGACCAGTTTTTTCTTTAACAAAGAAATTTTATCACGAATAATTCGTCTATCTGTTTCTATTTCTGTTTCTCCAGGACCACGCATTCCAATACCCCCTTTTTGCTTGTCTAAGTGAGTCCAAAGTTTTGTTAAACGGGGTAATAAGTATTGATGTTGCGCTAATTCGACTTGAGTTTTAGCAGAACTAGTTTGTGCTCTTTGAGCAAAAATATCTAAGATAAGATTGGTTCTGTCTAAAATTTTACAATCGAGTATTTTTTCAATATTTCTTAATTGAGCTGGGGATAATTCATCATCAAAAATTGCAGTTCCAACACCATTGCTGTTAATATATGATCGAACCTCCTCAAGTTTCCCGGCTCCTAAAAATGTTTTTGGATGAGGTTTTTCTAATTTTTGAACAAAACGCTTAACAGCAACTCCTCCTGCAGTATTTGTTAAAAATTCTAATTCATCTAAGTACTCTTTTGATTGAGATTGATCTTGTAATTGAGTAATTACTCCTATTAAAACTACTTTTTCTGAAATGGCTTCTCTCTGATCAATCATAGGCTACAAAGGTACTAAGAAAACTAATTGAAAAGGTTTAAAAAAGTGGGTTTTGGTAGCATTGAAATCATTCTTCTTTTTTCATTTCACCTAGCAAGGTCTTATCATTAATAATGTATTTTTTATACTTTCCATCTTTATATCTCCAATAAATAAAAATAGGCATAAAAATAAATGATAAATACATCACTCCTAATCCCATTACAATGGGACCTTTAGAATGATTAATATATTCTAAATAGCCTCCTAGAAGCATCCATGAGATAAAAATAATAAAGAGTATTTTTAGTGCTAATTTCATAAATACAAAACTACAAAAAGTTCTATCTTTAAATAAACCTTTTTTCAATATGAAAAACCTACCATTCATCATCATAATTTTATTAAGTATCTCGTGTCAATCCAATCTAGAAAAAGAGCTAAAATCAACAAAAAAAATTACAGTAGTGGCTCACAGAGGCGCTTCTGGATATTTGCCTGAACACACCTTGGCATCTAAAGCAATGGCGCATGCTATGAATGCTGATTATATTGAACAAGATATCGTGTTAAGCAAAGATGATATTCCTATTGTAATTCACGACATATTACTAGATGACGTGACCAACGTTTCAGAGAAATACCCTGCCAGAAAAAGGGAAGACGGCAAATACTATGTGATTGATTTCACTTTTGAAGAACTTAAAAGCTTGGAGGTCACTGAACGGTTTGATTCTGAAACAGGTCTCCAAATTTATACCACAAGATTTCCTAAAGGGGCAAGTTCTTTTCGATTACATTCTTTACAGGATGAAATAGAACTAATTCAGGGCCTCAATAAAAGTACTGGTGAAAATATTGGAATATATCCTGAAATTAAAAAACCAAAATTTCATCTAGAAAACGGAAAAGATATTTCAAAAATAGTTTTGGAAATATTAACTAAATATGGGTATTCTACAAAAGATGATCAATGTATTTTACAATGTTTTGATGCACTAGAATTGGAACGAATAAGAAATCAATTGAAATCAGAATTATTTTTAGTTCAATTAATGGAATTTCCTGAACAAAAAAATCTTTTGCAGTTTTATGCTAGTTATGCAGATGGCATAGGCCCTTCGTATAAACACCTAATCTCTTCAAAAACAACCTCAGGGTTTTCTTTTACCTCTTTAGTTGAAGAGTCTCATAATCTAAGTCTAGTTGTTCATCCCTACACCTTCAGAAAAGATAGTTTGGAGGAATTTGATTCTTTTCAACAAATGATTGATGTTATTATACATAAAGCAGGAGCAGATGGGGGGTTTACAGATTTTCCTGACTTAATGAAGAAAATTTTAGAATCTAAAAACTAAATTTAATTCGATATTTTTAATCGTAACGTTGTGCAACACTTAAGAAATCTGTTCCTAAATATTTTTCTCCTTTATTATAATACCAGGCACGTTTTTTTGGCATTTTAATTCCATTTACTATTTCTAAACCTGACAACAAAATAAATTCTCCATCATTTTTTTCTTCTTCATGATAAAACTGATAAATCTTCATTGCATAAGTAGAAGGGTCAAAGTAAAAATACCAAGTATCTTCACCTACTTCTTTTTTATAGGTGACTTTTAATACGAGGTAATCCTTTCCTTTAAACTTTTTTAGTGCTACTTTTTCATGAATTATAGTTCCAATATCTTTTAATTTCATTGGCAATCCATACAAATAGGTATAGTAATTTTGATACATTTTTGCACGTTCGCAACTTAAATTATTAGCTGTTTTTTCTTTCTCTGTAGCGATGTGTCCATTAAAATTAATATTGCACTTTTGACTCTCTAGGATATATTGATAAGAAGTTTTATCCTGAATTGCATATAAATAAAAATTTTCATTTGGTAAATCAATTCGAATCATGGAATGTCTGTCTGATTTAGTAGAGGTTTTCATCGTTACGTTGAAAGTTCCTGAAAATGTTGCCCAATTTCCATTGGGGTCATGATATTCAATGGCTTTTTCTAAAAGTTGTGAACCTGTCATTTCTTGCCCAAAGAATTGACTAGTCGAAAAAATAACAAATAAAAGGAAAATACTTTTTTTCATTTTTTAATGTATAAAAAATCCCGCAGTTGCGGGATTGTATTTTTATTCTTGAATATCTAATTTAATGTTCAATTCTTTTAATTGCTCATCGTCTATAGTAGCCGGTGAATCTATCATCACATCTCTTCCTGAATTATTTTTTGGAAAAGCAATAAAATCTCGAATCGTTTCTTGACCTCCTAAAATAGACACCAATCGATCCAATCCAAAAGCAATACCTCCATGTGGTGGAGCGCCATATTCAAAAGCATCCATTAAAAATCCAAACTGTGCTTTTGCCTCTTCATCAGAAAAACCAAGTTTCTTTAACATAATTGCCTGAATCTCTTTATCGTGTATCCTAATAGAACCTCCTCCTATTTCATTTCCGTTTAACACCAAATCATAGGCATTGGCTTTTACTTCACCTGGCTTGGAATCCAACAACTCTAGTTGGCCAGGTTTTGGTGAGGTAAATGGGTGATGCATGGCATGATAATGATCCGTTTCTTCGTCCAATTCTAACAGAGGAAAATCTACTACCCATAATGGTGCAAACTCATCTGGATTTCGGAGCCCTAAACGTTCTGCCATTTCCATACGAAGTGCACTCAACTGAGCTCTTACTTTGTTTGTATCTCCAGATAAAACACAAATTAAATCCCCTGGTTTCGCTCCAGTTACTTCCGCCCAATTTTCTAAATCATTCTGATCGTAAAATTTATCTACTGAAGACTTATAACTTCCATCTTCATTGCATTTTACATAGACCATACCCAAAGCTCCAACCTGAGGACGACGTACCCAATCTACTAATTTATCAATTTCCTTTCTGGTATAAGAAGCTCCTCCTGGAATGGCTATACCAACAACTAATTCAGCGGTATTAAATACCCCAAATTCTTTGTGCTGGGCTACTGAGTTTAGTTCTCCAAACTGCATCCCAAAACGAATATCAGGCTTATCATTTCCATACAATTTCATAGCATCATCATACTGCATTCTTGGAAACTCTGCCACATCTACTCCTTTAATTTCTTTTAATAAATGACGTGTTAACCCTTCAAAAGTGTTTAAAATATCTTCTTGCTCAACAAAGGCCATTTCACAGTCTATCTGTGTAAATTCTGGCTGTCTATCTGCACGTAAATCTTCATCTCTAAAACATTTTACAATCTGAAAATACTTGTCAAGCCCGCCAATCATTAACAATTGCTTGAAGGTTTGTGGAGATTGTGGTAAGGCATAAAATTGTCCTTGATTCATTCTAGAAGGCACCAAAAAATCACGGGCTCCTTCTGGTGTAGACTTAATTAAATAAGGTGTTTCTACATCTACAAATCCGTCATCAGAGAGGTATTTTCGAACCTCCATAGATACTTTGTGACGAAATAATAAATTCTCTTTTACAGGGTTTCTTCGAATGTCTAAATACCTGTATTTCATTCTAAGATCTTCTCCTCCATCGGTAGTATCTTCAATTGTAAATGGAGGGGTTTTAGCTTCATTTAATATAGTTAACTCAGAAACCAAAACTTCAATAGCTCCAGTTTTCATATTAGGATTCTTTGACTGTCTTTCTATGACAGTCCCTGTAATTTGAATCACAAACTCACGTCCTAGATTCTTGGCTTTCTCCATTAAATCTGCAGCAGTTCTTTCTTCATCAAATATTAATTGGGTAAGACCATATCGATCACGAAGATCTATCCAAATCATAAATCCTTTATCTCTAGATTTCTGAACCCAACCAGCTAAGGTTACCTCTTTGTTGATGTCTGAAGCAGTTAAAGCTCCACAAGAATGTGTTCTATACATTTTTTATATTGTTGAATGTTATTTTATTATTACATAATAATAACCAAAACCACGATTTATAATTTCTCTAATTATAAAATGTAATCGACCACAAATTTAATCAAATCCTATCAATAACAATGGGTTACCCTTTGCATTATTAAACGAATTAAATTTGAAGAACATTTTAAATTACATAATTATCTCTCTAAAATTTAAGCTCAATTACTTTTTGTAAATTTGTACTATGAATGAAGCTATTAATCTTAAAGAAAAATTCAACCTTTTTTCAGACTTATGGTCTCCTAAAAGAATAGGTAAACTTAACGGTCAACAAATATTATTGGCAAAGATTAAGGGTGAATTTGTTTTCCATAAACACGATGACGAAGACGAACTATTTCTTGTTATGAAAGGGCAATTAGAATTGGTTCTTGAAGATAAGACGATCGTTTTAAATAAAGGTGAGTTTTTTATTGTTCCAAAAGGAGTTCTTCATAAACCCATTGCAAGAGAGGAAACTCATTTATTACTATTTGAACCATTGAGCACAAAACATACTGGTGATGTACTAGCCGATATTACAGTTGAAACCTACGAGGAAATCTAAAAAATTGATAATTAATATAACTAATGCATGAGTAAATTATATTTAGTTCCCACACCTATTGGAAATCTAGAAGACATCACTTTTAGGGCTATTACAGTATTAAAAGATGTCGATTTTATTTTAGCAGAAGATACAAGAAATAGCGGGAAATTGTTAAAGCATTTTGACATTAATACTCAAATGCATAGCCATCACATGCACAACGAACATAAATCTGTAAAAGGTGTAGTGCAACGTATACAAAATGGAGAAACTTGTGCGCTTATCTCTGATGCCGGCACCCCTGCTATTTCAGATCCTGGATTTTTATTAACAAGAAGTTGTATCGAAAATAATATAGAGGTTGAGTGTTTACCTGGCGCTACTGCTTTTGTTCCTGCACTAGTAAATTCTGGATTTCCAAATGATCGTTTTGTTTTTGAGGGGTTTTTACCCATAAAAAAAGGTCGACAAACACGTTTACTCAAATTAGTAGAAGAAACACGTACCATGATTTTTTATGAATCTCCACATAAATTGGTGAAAACCTTAGGCCATTTTTCAGAATATTTTGGAGAGGATAGAACAGTATCAGTATCTAGAGAACTTACCAAATTATTTGAAGAAACAAAAAGAGGTACTATCTCAGAAGTACTATCTTATTATACTAACAAACCTCCAAAAGGAGAGATTGTTATTGTAGTAGCAGGTAAAAAATAGTTCATTCTTATTGATGTTTCCCTTTTTTCCAACCGTGTTTTCCTAAATATTGATTCCCAGATTCCACAGCTCCATCTTCTATAGAGGTTCCCATAGAATCATTCCATCGATTTAAATACCCAAATAAAGAAATAACACCAAGCATTTCTACAATTTCTCCTTCATCCCAATGTTCATATAAACGTTTCTTGATAGTTTCATCAACAGCATTAGGAACTTGACTTGCAAATAATGAAAAATCCAATGCTACTCTTTCTGCTTCTGAAAACTCAGGATGAGTTCTGTAATCCCAAATATGATCTAATTGCTCCTGTTCTGCACCATATCGTTCTGCAGCTCTAATAGCGTGGGCCTGACAATATCTACATCCTGTAGCGTTACTGGAAACCCATGCTATCATTCTTTTTAGAGCAGATGTAACTCTACCCTCGTTTGCCATAACTGCTTTATTTAAATTAATGAATGCTTTAGAAATGGCTGGTCTTCGTTGCATTGTTAATACTGAGTTTGGACAAAACCCAAGAGTTTCATTAAAAAATTCTGCTAGTTTTTTTGTTTCTAAATTGTGTTCAGCGGATAAAGGTGATACTAATGGCATGGTATGTTTAGTTTAGTTTAGTTTAGTTTAGTTTGTTAATAAAAAATAAATATACTTTTTTAAGTCATTATAATCTAATGGTGATCGTCTTTTAATAGTTCCATTTATAAACTATTAATTTATTTCATTCTCCATAAGAAACTACTAGTTATTAAATCTTTGTTATTACTTTTGTTTAAATAAATTATTACAAGAATTAATTATGGCCAATAATATAGTAACTACCGTTTGGAAAGAAAATATGCTATTTGAATCCGATAATCCAAGTAATGAAACACTCTTCATGGATGCACCCGATGAAGGAATAGAAAACAAAGGCTTACGTCCAAAAGCCATGATGCTTTCTTCACTCGCTGGTTGTTCTGGTTTAGATGTAGTTTCCTTATTGAAAAAAATGAGAGCTGAGGTTGATGATTTTAAAATGATTGTTCAAGGAGATCTTACAGATGAACATCCAAAATATTATCATAAAGTACATGTTGAATATCATTTTTATGGTAGTAATTTACAGCAGGATAAAATTAATAAGGCAGTTACCCTCTCTGTTGACAGATACTGTGGAGTTATGGAAATGTTTAGACAGTTTGCAGAGGTAACTACAGAAGTTTGTTTTCATGAATAATTAAAAATTCTATGCGTTGGACCTTAAAAACAGCACCCAATAAAAAGAAAGTAAGTCAACTTTCTAATGACTTATCTGTAAATCCGATATTGGCCTCGCTTTTGGTTCAAAGAAATATAGATACATTTAAAAAAGCTAAAGAGTTTTTTCGCCCATCTCTTGAAGATTTACATGATCCTTTTTTACTTAAAGATATGGACAGGGCAGTCTCAAGAATAGAAAAAGCAATCATTGATAATGAAAATATTCTCATCTATGGTGATTACGATGTAGATGGAACCACTTCTGTATCTTTGGTGTCCTCTTATTTAAAAACAATCACAAATCATATCGCTACTTACATACCAGACAGGTATGATGAAGGGTACGGAATTTCATACCAGGGAATTGATTTTGCATCTGACAATAATTTTTCATTAATTATAGCATTAGATTGTGGTATCAAAGCAATAGAAAAGGTCAGTTATGCAACGCAAAAGAATGTTGATTTTATTATTTGCGATCATCATAAACCAGGCGATGAGATCCCAAAGGCTTTGGCAGTTTTAAATCCAAAGAGAGTTGATTGCTCTTACCCTTACAAAGAATTATGTGGTTGTGGTGTGGGCTTTAAATTAGTGCATGCATTGGCTTCAAGAAGAGGTCAAACAATTGAAGACATAAAACAATATTTAGATTTAGTTGCTACTGCAATTGCTGCTGATATTGTTCCAATAACTGGTGAAAATAGAATCTTAACTTATTATGGATTAGAGGTGATTAACTCTAATCCAAGAAATGGAATTAAAGCAATTATTCATCAAATAAATAAAAAAAAATTAACAATTACCGATGTGGTTTTTATCATTGCTCCAAGAATCAATGCAGCCGGCAGAATTAAACATGGTAACTATGCAGTAGAATTATTAACTGAAATGAATTATGAAGCAGCATTAGATTTTGCTGCTTCAATTGAAAAGTTTAATTTAGATAGAAAAGAACTCGATAAAAAAATTACCTATGAAGCTTTACAACAAATTGAATCAGCTAATGAAAAAGAAAAATTTTCAACGGTTGTTTATTCTGAAAATTGGCATAAAGGTGTTATTGGCATTGTGGCTTCTAGACTCATAGAGTCTTTTTATAGACCTACACTAGTTTTTACAAAAAGTGGCAATAAACTTGCAGCCTCCGCAAGGTCTGTAAAAGGTTTTGATGTGTATGAAGCATTAAATGAATGTTCAGAATTTATTGAACAATTTGGTGGACATAAATATGCTGCTGGTTTAACATTAGATCCAAAAAATTACAGTGCTTTTAAAAATAAATTTGAAGAAGTTGTAAAAGTCAGCATTGACAAAAAATTACTAATCCCAGAAATTACCATTGACTTAGAGCTAGAATTATCTGAAATTACTCCTAAGTTTTTTAGAATTCTTCAGCAAATGGGACCGTTTGGCCCACAAAACATGAAACCTGTCTTTAAAACTACTTCTGTAAGAGATAATGGATATGGCAAAACTGTAGGCTCAGATAAAAGTCATCTAAAATTAAACATCATTGACGGTGCTGATAAAAAAACTTATAATGCAATTGGTTTTGGATTGGGTAATAAAATCAAATCAATTAAAGGTGATTTTGACATTGCCTATAGTTTGGATGAAAATGAATGGAAAGGGAATACCTCTATTCAACTGATTTTAAAAGACCTTAAAAATATATGATAAGTAACCAACGTTGTTGATTGTTAATTTTTCTCCTTAATTAAATACATGTATACCGGATAATGATCACTATACCCTCCTGTATAACTGCCAAAAGAAAAACTTCTAAAAGGATATCCTTTATAACGCCCTCTTTTATTTGTAAGAAATCTTTTATTAAAGACCATGGCCTTAAACATCTTGTAAGTTGAAAAATCTTTAGCGCCAGAATCTAACAATGGCGAAGTAATTAAAATTTGATCAAATAAATTAATATTATCTCTGTAACCCAATGTATTTAATCCCTTTTTAAACAGATCTTCATAGGGGTTATAAATATCATTTTGACCTACATTTTTTTTCTTTCCCTTAGCTTTCAAAACCTTTTTAAAACTAGCATTGATAGGATCATCGTTAAAATCACCCATCACAATAATTTTTGCGTTTGGATCTTTTTCTCTAACCTGTTCAATAATTTTTGTGTTTTGATAAGCAGCTTTTTCTCTCAATGGTCTGCTTTTCATTTCACCACCACTTCTTGATGGCCAATGATTTACAATCAAATGAATTAACTCATCATCTAAATATCCTGAAACTAATAATTGATCTCTAGTGTAAATCTTTCTATTATTTCTATAAATATTTGGGTTAAATGATTGATGAAAAATTGGCTTAAAGTATCTCTTTTGGTACAACAAGGCAACGTCTATTCCTCTTTTATCAGGAGATTCGTAATGAATTATACCGTAGTTTTTTTTCTTGATGTGCACAGATTTTACTAAATCTTCTAAAACACTAACATTTTCAATTTCAGATACTCCTATAATAGCTGGGCTAGTTTTTGTTTTTTCTTCACCTATTTGAGAAATGACACTGGCTAGTTTGTCAATTTTATCCCAATAAACTATAGACTTATTCCCTTTAAGCTCCATCATAGGACTTGCTTCATCGTTTTTTGTGACATCGTTAATGGTATCAAAAAGGTTCTCTAAATTATAGAAAGCAAGTGTTCTTATTTTATACGTTTTCTCACCATTTTGGGAGAAAGTGGAATATACTGTAATTAATAATAGGGCTATTAACGATAAATATTTATTCATTATTTTTATTTTAATAATACAAAAATATAAAACTAATTTCAGTCAAAAATAATATATAGGTGTTTTAACAATTCAATTCATTTAAAAGTATTAATTTTGTGAACGTCTTTGCAGACAACCCTATTAAAAACTATTATTTTATGAGAAGATTTGTAATTCCAATATTACTGCTTTTGTTTTTCACAATTGGAATAAATGCACAAAATATTGTAAAAGGAATTATTGTTGATAGTGATTCTGAAAAGCCTCTTGAAGGAGTTTCTTTGTCTATTAAAAATAATACCCTTAAATCATATGAAACAAACAAACTAGGTGTTTTTGTGATAGAAAATCTAGTCAATGGAAATTTTATATTAGAAATAAAATTATCTGGATATGAAACTCAGAACTTCCCACTAGAATTAGCTGGTAATACCATAGACTTAGGAACTATTTTATTGTATATAGATATTTCTGAAGAGGAAGATTTAAGTACGGTAACTCTTTCCGATGACGAGTTAAATGATGACACTAGTGCAGCTGACAATATTTCTGGATTGCTTCAATCATCAAGAGATGTTTACTTAAGAACTGCTGCTTTTGAATTTAGTTCTTCCTTTTTTAGAATTAGAGGGTTAGATTCAGAAAATGGAAAAGTGCTTATTAATGGAATAGAAATGAATAAGCTCTACAACGGGAGACCGCAGTGGAGTAATTGGGGAGGGTTGAATGATGTCCTAAGAAATCAAGAATTTAGTACTGGCTTAACTGCGTCCGATTACACATTTGGAGGTATATTAGGTGCTACAAATATTAATGTAAGATCATCAGAACAAAGACAAGGCACCAGAATATCCTATGCTTCCTCAAACAGAAGTTATGTGCATAGAGCAATGGCAACACATTCCTCTGGCTTGTCTGAAGACGGCTGGGCATATACTGTAGCTGCTAGTAATAGAAATGGAAAAGAGGGTTTTGTAGACGGAACTATGTATGATGCTACTTCTTTTTTCGCATCTGTTGAAAAGAAAATTAACGACAACCACAGTTTAAGTTTTACTTCCATTACAGCTTTTAATAAAAGAGGTAAATCTGCGCCACAAACTCAAGAAGTCTTTGATTTAAAAGGTATTCAATACAATTCTTATTGGGGGTCGCAAAACGGAATGATTAGAAATTCTAGAATAAAAGAAGTTTCTGAACCAATTTTAATGCTTAATCATTATTGGAATTTAAATGAGAGTACTTCTCTGAACACAAATATATCCTACCAATTTGGTAAAATTGGTAATAGTAGAATTGATAATAATGGCACCAGAGTTGACGATGAAGCATTGGATGGAAATGGCAATCCATACATTGTAAATTTAGGTGCTTCTAATCCAGACCCAACCTATTATCAAAAATTACCAAGTTATGGGTTGAGACAAGGATTTACTAATGTATATGAAATAGAACAAGCATTCCTTAATGATGGACAATTAAATTGGAAGAGTTTATATAATGCTAATCTAAATGCAAGTAATGGCGGTAATTCTTCTTATGTTCTATATGAAGATCGAAATGATGACGTTCAATTTACCGTTAATACAATCCTAAATAAAGAATTATCAGAAAACATCACTCTTAATGCTCGAGTACAGTATACTCAATTAACATCAAAAAACTTTGCTGAAATTATAGATCTCTTAGGAGGTAATGGTTATTTAGATGCAGATTCTTTTGCAGATTCTTTTGACGAAAAACAAAATAACTTACTAAATCCATTATACATTGCTGGAGTTGGTGATACATTTAAATATAATTTTAATTTGTATTCAAATGTAGTTGATGGCTTTGTTCAAGGTCAATTTAAATACAACAAGTTAGACTTTTTCATTGCAGCTAGTGCATCAAACACAACACACCAAAGAGATGGATTGTATCAAAATGGAGGTTTTCCTGACAACTCACTTGGTAAATCTGAGGAATTATCATTTATGAACTATGGTACAAAAGGTGGATTAACTTACAAATTATCTGGACGTCATTTATTTAATGTAAACGCAGGATATTTGACAAAAGCGCCTAACTTAAGAAATTCATTTTCAAACTCTAGAGAAAACAACAATACTGTTGAAAATCTAACAAGTGAAAAAGTACTCTCGGCAGATGCAAGTTATATTGTTAGGAGCCCAATAGTACAAGCAAAAATTACTGGTTACTACACCAAAATACAAGATGCTACAGAAATTTCTTTTTTCTTTGCAGACGGAATTGGTGGAGATAATACAGCATTTGTACAAGAAATATTATCTGGGATTGATAAAAAACACTTTGGAGCTGAAATAGGTATTGAAGCGCAAGTTACTCCTACGATAAAATTAAAAGGAGCTGCCAATGTTGGTCAATACACATATGATAACAATCCTAATTTATACCTAACCACAGAAAACAATAGCAGATCTGAGGATGCCGGATTTGTTAATGGCCGTAAAGATTTTGGTGCATCTAACCTTGAAAATTACAAGCTAGCAGCAGGACCTCAGACTGCATATTCTGTAGGTTTTGAATATAGAGATCCTGACTATTGGTTTGTAGGTGCTACAGCAAACTTTTTTGATAATGTTTATGTAGACATAGCACCACTTACAAGAACTTCAAATTTTGCTGATGATGGAGGGATCCCATTCAATGATTACGATGAAAACATTGCTCGTCAATTATTACAACAAGAGAAATTTGATAATTATATGGTTGTAAATATGATCGGAGGGAAATCATGGAAGATTGGGAATCAATACATCAGCTTGTTTGCTAGTGTTGGAAACTTGTTAAATACTAAATACAAATCGGGTGGATTTGAGCAAGGTAGAAATGCAAATTACAGACAATTAAAAGAAGATAAAGAACTAGGTACTCCTGTTTTTGGAAACAAATACTGGTTTGGTAGAGGAACTACTTATTTTTTAAATGTTAATTACAGATTTTAAAAAAAATTGAAAAACTTATTAATATATACACTTATGAAAACTATTAAAAATTATGGCTTTTTATCACTTTTAACCATAGCCATTACAATAAGCTCCTGTGTTCAGGACGGAGATTTTACTGTTCCTAATGTGACAGTAGAAGAACCTTCTATAATAGCTAACTCAAATATTACTGCAATTAAAACTGCTTTACAGCAAGAATTTAACTCAAACGACAACTTGGTGCATACATTTGATGTAAATGAAAATGCCCCAACTTATGTGGAGGGATATGTTGTCTCTAGTGATGCAACAGGGAATTTTTATAAAAAATTAATCATTCAAGACAAGTCAGAGAATCCAACGGCTGGAATTGAAATAGTTTTAAATAAAACATCTTTAAGTGAAACATATGATATTGGAAGAAAAGTATATGTAAAATTAGATGGTTTATCTGTTTCCTATGATGACGGAGAAAGCTCATTTAATAGTAGCCCAATGAATGGAGTAGCTGGAAAATATGTGCTTGGTATTTTAGATGGAGATAGAGTAGATGACATCCCTTCTACTTCTATAGATGATCATATTATAAGATCAGCAACTGTTGCATCTATAGTTCCAACTAGTATCTCTTTAAGTGAGATAACTGGTGTTCATATCAATACAATGATAGAATTGGCCTCTGCTCAAATATTAAAATCAGATTTAGACAAAACCTTTGCAGGTGAATCTAATGACGAATATGACGGGTTTAGAACAATTTTTGAATGCGAAACCGAAGGAACTATCCAATTACAAACAAGTACATTTGCAAGTTTTAAATCAAATGTTGTCCCTTCTGGTAAAGGAACTTTTAGAGCAGTATTATCTAAAGACTACAGAGCAGAGTTTTTAGTTGTTATTGCAAATACTCCTTCAGATCTAGAATTTAATGACACTGAAAGATGTGACCCTCCTGTTTTGGAATGTGGTGAAATTGCTGTTGGTGGAAGTGTTGTGTTGTTTGAAGAAGATTTTGAAGACATTACGTCTACTTCAGGAATTACTAATGCCGGTTGGACTAATGTAAATGTAAACGGAGGAAGTACTTTATACTCATCAAGAAGCTTTAGTGGAAACAGATATGTACAAATTTCTGCATACAATAGCGATGAATCTCCTCTTCAGGCATGGTTAGTGACTCCAGAAATTGATTTAGATGGCACTACAGACGAAGAATTAACCTTTGAAACTAATACAGGGTATGATAACGGAAGTGCTCTTACAGCTTATATATCATCAGATTTTACTGGAGATGTAACAACTGCTACCTGGCTTAAAATTGATGCACAATTATCAGAAGGTCCCTCCAATGGATACAATAGCTTTTCAAGTTCAGGGTCAATTAATATCTCTTGTTTAACTGGAAAGTTACATGTAGCCTTTAAATACGAAGGAGGAGATGGAGGGGTTACTACTACCTTTCAAATAGATAATGTTAAGATCACTGGTAACTAAAACTGTATTAAATCAATAACACCTCAAATTGAGGTGTTTATTAATAGAGTTTATACTACAAAAAAATCCTGAACTAAATTAGTTCAGGATTTTTTTATTGTTTACTAGAGTTATAGCTGCTTAATCAACTAAAATTATAGCTTTATTATTTTTTAGCTCAATAGTTCCAGAATTGATAGCAATAGTTAACACTTTATCATCGTCTGAATGAACTACTATTTTTCCATGTAACTCGTCTAATTCTAAATGTTCTTGAGTATAAACATGAATTTTTATAGTCCCTTGTTTTAGGGTAGACACTACAGCTGCGTGATTATTCAGCATTTGAAATTCACCATCTGTACCAGGTACAGATATAGAATCTACAGTAGATGAAAATAATACAGCTTCAGGTGATACTATTTCTAAGTGCATAGTTTCTTGTTTTAAGCTTCAGCTAACATTTTTTCTCCAGCCTCAATAGCTTCCTCAATAGTTCCTTTCAAGTTAAAAGCTGCTTCAGGAAGTCTGTCTAACTCTCCATCCATAATCATATTAAACCCTTTAATAGTTTCTTTGATATCAACTAATACACCTGGAATCCCTGTAAATTGTTCCGCAACATGAAAAGGTTGCGATAAGAAACGCTGAACACGTCTAGCTCTTGATACAGCTAATTTATCTTCTTCAGATAATTCTTCCATACCTAGAATTGCAATAATATCTTGTAGTTCTTTATATCTCTGTAGCAACTCTTTTACTCTTTGTGCGCAGTCATAATGTTCATCTCCTAAAATATCTGCAGTTAAAATTCTTGAGGTAGAATCTAACGGATCTACCGCTGGGTAAATTCCTAACTCTGCAATTTTACGAGACAATACCGTAGTTGCGTCTAAGTGAGCAAATGTTGTTGCAGGGGCTGGGTCTGTTAGATCATCTGCTGGTACATATACCGCCTGAACAGATGTAATTGATCCTTTTTTAGTAGAAGTAATACGTTCTTGCATAGCTCCCATTTCGGTAGCTAATGTTGGTTGGTATCCTACTGCAGATGGCATACGTCCTAAAAGAGCAGAAACTTCAGATCCTGCTTGAGTAAAACGGAAAATATTATCTACAAAGAATAATACATCTTTACCTTGTGCTTCTCCAGCACCATCACGGAAGTATTCAGCAATTGTTAAACCCGATAATGCAACTCTTGCACGAGCTCCAGGAGGTTCGTTCATCTGTCCAAAAACAAAAGTAGCCTTAGAATCTTTCATTCCAGCTTTATCTACTTTGGATAGATCCCATCCACCTTCTTCCATGGAGTGCATAAAATCATCTCCATATTTAATAATACCTGATTCTAACATCTCTCTTAACAAGTCATTCCCTTCACGAGTTCTTTCTCCAACACCAGCAAAAACAGAAAGACCTCCATGTCCTTTAGCAATATTATTAATAAGTTCTTGAATTAATACAGTTTTTCCTACACCTGCTCCTCCAAATAATCCAATTTTACCTCCCTTAGAGTATGGTTCAATTAAATCGATTACTTTTATCCCTGTGAATAAAACTTCTGTAGAAGTAGATAGATCCTCAAATTTTGGTGCAGATCTATGGATAGGTAAACCATCTTTACCTTCTTTAGCAAGATCTCCTAAACCATCGATAGCTTCTCCTGTTACATTAAACAATCTACCATAGATGTCTCCACCAATTGGCATTTGAATTGGATTACCAGTTGCTACAACTTCTTGACCTCTTTGTAAACCATCTGTTGCATCCATAGAAATTGTACGAACAGTATCTTCTCCAATATGCTGTTGAACTTCTAAAACTAGAATAGAACCATCAGATTTTTTAATTTCTAATGAATCATAAATTTTTGGAAGTTCATTAGAATCTGTGTTAAACTCAACATCAATTACTGGACCTATAATTTGAGATACTTTACCTGTTATTGTAGACATTATTCTTACTTTAAATTAATTTCTTAGAAAGAGAAAAAAAACACTCTTATTTTAGGCTGCAAAGGTAATTTATTTACCTGAAGTTGAAAAGTTTTTTAATTATAATATTCTAAAAGAAATAAAAAAAAGCCTCATCTTAAGATGAGGCTTTTAAATATATTTAGAGATTAAATATTACTCGTTAGTAACTTTAATTTCTACTCTTCTATTGTTAGCTCTACCAGCTCTAGTTTTGTTAGAATCTATAGGATTTGATTCTCCAAAACCGTTAGATTCTAATCTAGATGCATCAATACCGTTTTGAACTAAATAATTCTTTACAGCAGCAGCTCTTTTAGCAGATAATTTTTCATTTAAAGTTTCACTACCAGTGCTATCTGTATGACCTTCAATTACAAAAGTAGCTTTAGAAAACTCTATCATAATGGTAACAATACCATCTAACTTATCTGAAATTCCTGATTTGAAAGAAGCTCTTCCTGAGTTAAATAAGATAGTTTTTGCAAATTCTCCTATTTTCTTTTCAGCAACTTTAGTAATTACTGGCTCTGGACATCCTCCGTTAGAGGCAGGTCCTACTTCGTTTTTACAGTTATCATCTTTGTCTAATACACCATCTCCATCTGTATCTGGCCAAGGGCATCCTCCGTTTGCTCTAGGACCAGCAGTAGATGCACATTTATCATCTTTGTCAACAATACCATCTCCATCTGTATCAGGACAACCATTGTTTGCTTTTGTTCCTTTAGCATTAGGACACATATCATCTTTGTCAGCAATACCATCTGCATCTGCATCTGGACATCCGTTTAAAGTAGCTAAACCAGCTACGCTTGGACACGCATCTTCACCATCAATAACACCATCTCCGTCTGAATCAGGACATCCATTAAATTCTTTTAATCCTGCAACTTCTGGACATGAATCATATTTGTCATAAATACCATCTCCATCTGAATCTTTACCTCCAAACTTCAAAACTACTCCTAAAGAATGTTGGTAATGAGAAGGAACAACTTCTTTAAAGTCTTGTTTTGTACCAGTTTGATAAACTAAACCAACTGTTTCAGACAACATAACATTAAAACCAAAACCGTAGTTTAATAATCCTTCACCTTCACCATCTAGTGCAGTGTAACCACCTCCTAAGTATACAAAAGGACTAAAATATCTTGTAGAATTACCAAAAATCTTTGCAACCAGTGCGTCTAAACCGTACTTTAAGTTTACATCAAATGAAGTGTAAGTTATATCAGCATCATTTTCCTCCAATACATGTGTAATTCTATTCATAGATCCTGCTAACTGAAGCGTAAAACCATCTTCTAAGTATCTTTCTGCAGTAATTCTAGAAATTGTTGGTAACAAATTCCAATCTTGTGTGCTCAAGTGGTCTTTAAACATTCCTGAGAAATCTCCTCCAGTTCTGACATCAAGGGCATTAACACCTAAAGTGATGGCCCATGGATTGTTAGAGTCTTGGGCGTTTACGTTGTAAGTAGCTACTAACGTAAATAAAGCTATAATAGCTAATTTTATATTTTTCATTTTTATTAATTTAAATTATTTTTCTTAAATTATATTGCAAAAATAGTCTCTTCCTTTTTAAAATCAAAGGAAATAGATAAAAATTACAGTAATTATAGGAGATATTAAAAAGTTTTAATTACTTACAATTTAAAAAGAAATCCTATTGAGTGATAATAATGGGATGGTACTACATCTGATAATTGCTCTTTTGTACCTGCTTGGTATGCAAATCCTACAGCATCGGTTAACCAAAAGTTAACTCCAAAACCATAGTTTAACATAGCTTCGCCTTCTCCGTCTAGAGAGGTATAACCAGCTCCTACGTATGCAAAAGGACTAAAATACTTGGTAGATTTTCCAAATATTTTGGCAATTACAGCGTCTAAACCATATTTTGCATTTACATCAAAAGAGGTGTGCTGAACATCATCAAAACCATTGTCTAATTTATTCATAGATCCTGCTATTTGCAGGGTGAAAGATTCGTTTAAGTATTTTTCTGCAGTGATTCTTGTTAACGGATTGTTAGACCAATTCCAGTCATCATTTTTAAGATAATCGTTAAATCTACTAGAAAAATCGTCTCCACCTCTAACATCTACAATATTTAATCCTACACTTACTGCCCATTGACGGCTAGAGTCTTGTGCATTTACATTACCTGTAAAAATAGTTGCAAATAGGGCTAACAATACTAATTTTAACTTCTTCATTTTAATTTGTTTTAATAATTTGATTAACACAAAAATACCTTTTTTATTGACATTAACAAATTAAACACCTTAAAGTAGTTTAAATTAAACTTATATAATTTTTAATTCTTTCCCTATTTTAATAAATGAAAATATTGCTTTGTCTAAGTTTTCCTTAGAATGCGCTGCAGATAATTGCACACGAATTCTGGCTTTATCTTTTGGAACTACTGGATAAAAGAAACCTATAACATAAATACCTTCATCAAGAAGTTTATTAGCCATTATCTGAGACAGCTTTGCATCATATAGCATTACTGGAACTATTGCCGCATCTGCACCAACTAAATCAAAACCAGCAGCATCCATTTTTTCTCTAAAATAATTGGTGTTCCATTCTAATTTGTCTCTCAACGAGGTATCATTTGATATGATGTCAAAAACCTTTAATGATGCCCCTACTATTGCGGGTGCTAATGAATTTGAGAATAGATAGGGCCTAGATCGTTGTCTTAATATCTCTATAATTTCTTTTTTACCTGTTGTATACCCTCCCATTGCACCACCTAATGCTTTTCCTAATGTACCAGTTATGATATCTATTCTACCTAAAACATTTTTTAGCTCTAAAGTTCCTCTACCCGTTGCCCCTATAAAACCAGCAGCATGGCATTCATCAATCATTACAAGTGCATCATACTTGTCTGCTAAATCACAAATCTTATCCAATTTAGCAACGATACCATCCATAGAAAACACGCCATCTGTAACAATAATTTTAAACCGATGATTGTTCTTAGAAGCCTCAATTAATTGCATTTCTAGAACATCCATATTATTATTATCATACCGATACCTTGATGCTTTACATAAACGAACACCGTCTATGATGGAGGCATGATTTAAACTGTCGGAAATTATAGCATCTTCTTTTGAAAGAATTGGTTCAAAGACACCACCGTTAGCATCAAAAGCTGCAGCATATAAAATGGTGTCTTCTGTTTGATAAAATTCAGCAATTTTTGATTCTAATTTTTTATGAATGTCTTGAGTACCGCAAATAAAACGAACTGAAGACACACCAAAGCCATGGGTATCCATTGTGTCTTTTGCAGCTTGAATAACTTCTGGATGATTGGACAAGCCTAAGTAATTATTTGCACAAAAATTGATTACTTCTTCTCCTGTAGAAATTTTAATAACGGCATCTTGTGATGATGTAATAATTCGTTCGGTTTTGTACAACCCAGCTTCTTTAATTTCCTCTATTTCGTTTTGCAAATGTTTTTTTAATGAACCGTACATAATTGATGTAAAATTTTAATTTGTTTTGTGATGTAAAAATACTTTAAAATTCTTCTACAGAAATTGTTTTGTTAATATAAACAAGAACCTTTTTAGCAACTAAATAATTTAGTGATGCTAACACACTTGCGTAATTTTCTAATTGATAATGATGCTCTTTTTTAGAAATGCCTGTTTTATAATCTATAATTGTTACGTTATTGTTATTGCCAAAAACTAATCTATCTGGAATTACTGTATTGGATTTAAATAAAATTTCTCTCTCATTGTAAATAACAACATGTTTAGAGTAATACCCTTTAAGTTTTGTGTGGCTAACAATTTTAAGAATTCTTTCCTGCAATTGCTCTTTTTCTTCTAACTCAACTTCCCCTTGTTGAAAATACCTTTCTGTTACTTTATGAACATCCTCTTTAGTAATTACCTCAGACAGAATTTTATGAATAAGATTTCCATAATTCTTAGCCTCACCTCTTTTTGTACCCCAAAATGTTGATGAATTGGCCAACATGGTAATCTTGTGATCTTTCCAAGGAGTACTTATAAATCTTTGTTGTATTTTACTATCAAGCTCTGTTTTTAATATGGTTTTCAAACTATTATGATCTCCAAAATTGTATTCATTTTTTTCTTGATGCCACAAATGATGTTTTTTCAAATAAGAAATAAAAATTCCCGAAAAGTACTTAGGGTCTTCCTCTTCTTGTTGGTTTAACTTTTTCTCTGTAATGATGTATAATTGTTCAACAGCTCTTGTTAGAGCAACATACAAAAGGTTAAAACTATCTAATTCTAACTCAGACTTTCTATTATTGTAAATTTCTTGCCCTTTAACACCTGTATATCTAATATCCTTGTTTAATGGAACCATTATGTTTGAAAAACCGTCAATAGTATTTTCTAACCAAACTTTTGGTTTAATATCTTGATATATATACAATTCACAAGGGAAAATTACTACTGGAAACTCTAACCCTTTAGCTTTGTGAATAGTCATGATCTTAACTGCATTTGGATTTTCTGAGGAAACTATACTTAACGATTTTTTTTTGAGATCCCAGTAATTTAGAAAATCTTGAATGTTTGACTCTTTTTGTTGCTGTATTAAAATTTCATCAAGAAAAAACTGAACATAGGCGTCTGTTGAATCTTGAAGATGAAATGCTCTAATTATTTGTTCTACTTTTTCATATAATGGAGATTCATGAAACAAAATTAAATTGAGAGAACTATTGTATTCCTTTAACAAGGCTAATACCTCTGTTTGCTCTAGATGAATGAATTTTGTAAAAAAAGCATGTTTATCTAATGAAATCAATAGATGTTTGTGTAAAAAATATAATAATTCAAGTAAACATTCTTTGTCGTTTGATTGAACTGAATACCTTAAAAAATTAATAATGAAGTTTACTTTTTTACTATTGCTTAATAACAATGTTTCTGAAGAAACAATATCTATGTTGTTTTCAGATAAATAATTTGCAACAGTAACCCCTTCACTCCGCTTTCTGACCAAAACACATACAGATCCTAAAAGGCATTTACTATCCAAATTTGTAATTATTTGGTGTGCTTTTTTTGCATATTTAAGCTGATCCTCTTCTTTATCATCTATTTTTTCTAAAAAAGAAATAGAAACATACCCTCCTTTTAATTCATTTTCTTCTTGGTATGATTTATTTAAAAAAAGATCAGCATACGACGAATTTTGCAAAAAATGTGATGAATGTTTGAAAAAGGAATTATTAAAATTAATTAGTTCGCTAAAACTCCTGTAATTAGTAGATAATTCTTGAACTTTTTTTTCTATTGTAAAAGGATTTTGGGAGATTGCACTTTGAGAACCAAGCTTTAAGAATTGTGATGCTTTTCCTCCTCGCCATCTATAGATTGCTTGTTTGGCATCTCCAACTAACAACAAACTCGTTTTTTCTTGAGACAAGGAATTATCTATTAATGGAATCAAATTTTTCCATTGTAATACAGAAGTATCTTGCATCTCATCAATAAAATAATGCATGAAACTTTGACCAATTCTTTCATAAATAAATGGTGCTGGTTGGTCTTGTATATTATCCGAAATTAACTGATTAAATTCTGAATTTAAACGAATATTATTATCTTCTTTAATTGTATTTAATTCTTTATTTATGTGATTCAAAACAGCTAAAGGAATGATACTTTGTAGAATTAATTTTGTTTGAATTAATTGTTGATATAATAACTCTGAGTCTGAATACAATTTTAAAAGTGCTGGTAAAATTTTCTCTGCAGTTAATAATGTGTTTTTTGGTTTAGTCTTGGATAATAGTTCATTTTCATCAATTCTTTTTTTTAGGACACTCTTATCAAAAAACTTTGTACGGTCTGTTTTATTAACCAGTGATAAAAAATGATTTGGTAGCATTGACCTATTAAAAACAGTAAACTCTAAATGCTCATTTGAAATAATTTGCAGTGCCTGCTCACCTATAGATTTCATCCTCGCAAGAAGATCTTTACGATGTTCAGCTAATTTTATTTGTAATGATTTAAAATCATATAAGGTTTTATCACTTAATTTCCTGAAATGATAAACATCCTCTTCTTTTAATAAAATCTTTGAAAACTCCAATAGGTCTAATGAAATATCCCATGATTTATCATCATCAGATTTATCTATTGAATACTCAACTAGCAATTTTGTTAATTCATTAGTAACACCAACTTTAGAAATTAAAACCTCTACTGCTTTATCAAGCAACTCTTGAGCATTCATTTCTACTTCAAAATTCTGACTAAGCCCCAAATCAAAAGAGAAACTTTTAATTATTTTAAATGTAAAACTATCTATAGTTGTTATGTGAAAAGCACCATAATTTTCTAAAATTAATTTTAAAACAACAGTACTTTTCTTCTGAATTGTATGTGACTCTAATCCTGTTTCTTTCTGAATAAGAATAAAAAGAGGAGGTTGTTTAGCCTCAGAAAAATCTTTTAAACTATTTAATATACGTTGCTTCATTTCTGAAGCTGCCTTGTTGGTAAATGTTATCGCCAGGATCTTTTGAAAAATAAAGATATCATCACTAATTAGTATTATTTTAAGATACTCCTTAACTAATGTAAATGTCTTACCACTCCCTGCCGAAGCGTTATAAATTTGAAAAGTAGATTCTGGCTGCAAAAAAATTTTTATTGCAAAATACAAAAAGCCAAACATAATCTGTTTGGCTTTCATTAATATAATTTTTTGATTTTAACCCAATCCAACATCCAAAGACATCATAACAATAAACCCACCTATAAAACCTAGGGTAGCAATATCTGTATAGTTGTCTCTTTGTGTTTCAGGAATAACCTCCTCCACAACAACAAAAATCATTGCCCCAGCTGCAAATGCTAGTGCATAAGGCAAAATAGGAGTAAAAAAAGAAACTGCAACAGCACCAATTACCGCTGCAACTGGTTCAACCACTGCTGATAATTGTCCGTACCAAAAGCTTTTAAATCTACTGACTCCTTGTCTTCTTAAAGGCATCGCTACAGCAAATCCTTCTGGAAAGTTTTGAATACCTATTCCTATTGCTAAAGAGATGGCAGCAATAATCATTTCTGTTTGCTCTACTCCTACAAGGGTTGATGCTGCTCCAAATAAAACTCCTACGGCTAAACCCTCAGGTATGTTGTGTAGAGTTATTGCTAACACTAGTAATGTTGTTTTATGCCAACCTGTTTTTACCCCCTCTGCTTCAGATTCTTTAAAATTAATGTGTAGGTGTGGTAAAACTTTATCCATAGCATACAAGGCCAAAGCTCCTAGAGCAAAACCAATAACTGAAGGGAAAACTTTTTGAAAACCCTCTCCTGGACTATTTTCTATTGCCGGAGCCAGTAAGCTCCAAAAACTTGCAGCCACCATTACACCTCCAGTAAAACCAAGCATTCCATCTAAAACAGCTCTATTCATTTTCTTAAAAAAGAAAACAAACCCAGCCCCAAATGCAGTTAAACCCCATGTAAATAAAGAAGCGTACAAGGCTGATAAAATAGGATGCTCTTTTCCGAATACTACTAATTGATCAAATGTGCTCATTAGGATTGAATATATATATTGTTAGCAATTTTCTGTGAGATAGACATCACTTTGTTATTAATAAGAATTGTGACAGAACCATCAAAAGACTCTTTAGAAACAACACGAATCTTTTGACCTAAAGAGATTTGATATCGATCTAAGTATTTTAAAAATTCAGAAGAAGAATCATTCACACCCACACAAACTCCTAATTGATTTTCTTTTAAAGTTGATAATAATTTCTTTTCTATCTTTTGAAATTTTCCTTCTTTGTCTGGAATTGGATCTCCATGAGGATCCATTTTTGGAAATTCTAAAAATGCATCCAATTCGTTTATTAGTTTTGTAGATTTAATATGTTCTAATTGTTCTGCAACATCATGAACTTCGTCCCAAGAGAAATTTAGTTTTTCTACTAAAAAAACTTCCCAAAGTCGATGTTTTCTAATTACTCCTAAAGCAATTTTTCTTCCTAAATCTGTTAGAGAAACTCCTTGATATTTTATATAAGTAAGAACTTCCTTATCAGCCAATTTCTTTATCATATCTGTAACTGAAGAAGCTTTTGTCTCTAGTTTTTTAGCAATAGCATTGGTGCTAATTCCTTTTCCAGAAACTGTTTGTAAATGAAATATAGCTTTTAAATAATTCTCTTCAGAAAGTGTAAACATCATGATAAAATTAACTTCACAAATATATACTTTTTTTATTTTCTTAAAAATATTTTTAGCCTTGACTAAAAATTTATTTATATTTGTCAAAAATTTTACCCTTTGTCAAGAATGAAAATTTATCTAAAAATATTTTTATTAATCTTTTCTATTACATGTAATTCTCAAAACAATAGTTTAGCTGGTGAAATCTCAGATGGATTAGAAAATCTATCCTATGTAAATATTTATATCCAGAACACAAAATTAGGCACTTCATCAAATGAAGACGGGTATTATCAAATTAAAAATATTCCTTCCGGAACTTATAAAATAGTTGTTAGCAGTTTGGGTTACAAGACTAAAACAATTGAAATCACTTTCAATAAAAATGAAAATGAAAAAATAATTCAAAACTTTTCTTTAGTTTCAGACAATTCATTAGATGAAATTGTAGTATCAGGAAATTTAAGACCAGTATCTAAATCTGGTAGTTCTGTCCCTGTAGATGTTTACAGTAAAAGTTTTTTTAAAAAAAATCCAACTCCTTCTATTTTTGAATCTATGCAAAATGTTAATGGAGTTAGACCTCAATTAAATTGTAATGTTTGCAACACTGGAGATATTCACATCAATGGGCTGGAAGGGCCTTACACTTTTGTGTTAATTGATGGGATGCCAATAGTAAGTGGCCTTTCTACCGTTTATGGCTTAACGGGAATACCACAAGCATTAATTCAACGAGTTGAAGTAGTAAAAGGGCCAGCATCTACTCTATATGGTTCTGAAGCTGTTGGAGGAATTATAAATATTATTACTAAAAAACCATCCAACTCTCCAATGCTGCTTGTTGATAGTTTTTCAAGTTCTTGGGAGGAAATTAATACTGACATCGGTTTTAAATACAATCTATCAAAAAAAATACAAGGGTTACTAGGGATCAATTATTTTAACTATCAAAACATCATTGACAATAACAACGATAACTTTACAGATTTAACTCTTCAAAATAGAATTTCAATATTCAATAAATTAAATATTGAACGAAGAAATAATAAATTATTTACAGTTGCTTTTCGTTATGTTTATGAAGATCGATGGGGTGGAGAAACTAACTGGAACAAAAGTTTTAGAGGAACAGATTTAGTTTATGGTGAAAGTATTTACACCAGTAGATGGGAAACTTTTGGAACCTATGAGCTCCCCACTACTGAAAATATTCGCCTC
Source organism: Flavobacterium sp. (assembly GCA_015665265.1). GTDB lineage: Bacteria > Bacteroidota > Bacteroidia > Flavobacteriales > Flavobacteriaceae > Polaribacter. The sequence goes on along the minus strand of JADFAM010000009.1, from coordinate 38,329 downwards.
CAATTTAGTGCTAATGGTCATCATCAAGATTCATTTTACGGAACAGACTCTTACAAGGCAGACCAACTAATTGCATTTGGACAACTTATTTACAATAAAAAAGTTAAAAAGAAACATGATTTGTTATTTGGTATTGCCTACAGATACACAGCATATGACGATAACACCTTTGCTACTTCTGGGAGTAATGGAGAAACCAATAAGCCTTCTATTATTCATTTACCAGGAGTTTTTCTTCAAGATGAAATCAGTTTAACCAATCAACATAAATTATTAATCGGAGCACGCTATGACTATAATAGCCTTCACGGGACTATTTTTTCTCCGAGAGTTAATTACAAATGGAATTCAAAAAATAATAAAAATATCTTACGATTTAGTATTGGAAATGGGTTTAGAGTTGCTAATATTTTTACAGAAGATCATGCAGCTCTTTCAGGAGCAAGAGAGGTTGTGTTTGAGGGAGATCTTTCTCCAGAGAAATCTTGGAATGCAAATGTGAATTTTGTAAAAAAAATATCTATTAATAATACGCTCATTTCGCTTGATGCAAGTGGTTTTTACACTCACTTTAATAACAGAATTTTACCTGATTATGAAACAGATCCTAATAAAATTATTTATGCCAATCTAAACGGTTTTTCGGTCTCTAAAGGGCTATCACTAAATTCAGATATTTCTTTTCCTTTAGGATTAACAGTGAATATTGGTGCTACCTTAATGGATGTTTCCATTAATGAAGATAACATCAAAAAAAGGCAATTACTAACAGAGAGTTTTAGTGGAGTTTGGAGTATTTCATACAATCTAAAAAAGAGTAGAATTAAAATTGACTACACAGGAAATTTGTACGGCCCTATGAAACTTCCATTATTAAGCAGATTGGATCCAAGGAAAGGAGAGTCTCCTTGGTTTAGTATTCAAAACATTCAAATAACAAAAAATATTGGTACAAGTTGGGAAATGTATGGAGGGATTAAAAATATTTTAAATTTTACCCCGGCTAACAATAGTATTGCAAGGTCTTTTGATCCTTTTGATTCAGGTGTTGATTTTAATTCAAATGGAGAAGCTATTGCTACAACAAACAACCCTTATGCACTAACGTTTGACCCTAGTTATGTATACGCATCTAATCAAGGTATAAGAGGATTTTTAGGACTGAGATACACTGTATTTTAAATTAACTTACCATTGGTAAGAAAAAAACAAGCTACCCAAACAGGGTATAAATCAAAAGGATACGCAATAGGAGAACAATTAAATAAGGGATTAATTATCAGAGCAGGTTTAACTTTTAAAACAGGAAATAAAAGCCTGTAGAGAGCATTATTTATGGTGTGTAGCACCTTGATCTTCAAATTCATTTATTTTTTAAGGAAGTTGTCATATGAAGGTATTGAAATTAATAATAAATTTTTATTGGGGGGAACTTTTAAATAAATAGCAACTATTTATTGAACATGATGAATTGTGATGTATTTTTAAAAAAATGAGAATTAGTTTACAACGAAGCCACTATCTTTGTAAAAAATAAATGTACATTGAATAAACAAGAAATTGTTAATCGGTACCAGAAGTCTGTAAAAACTAAACAGATTTTAAATCACATACAGCGAGATCAAAACCATTTTCAAATTACGAATATGGTGGGATCATCGTTGTCATTTGTGATATCAGAAACTTTTAAAAAAGCAGATAAAACTTATTTAATTATTTTAAATGACAAAGAAGAAGCTGCCTACTTATTAAATGATTTAGAGCAATTATTAGGAAACAAAAATGTATTGTTTTATCCAGGCTCTTACAGAAGACCCTATCAGATTGATGAAACAGACAATGCTAATGTATTATTAAGATCAGAGGTTTTAAATCGAATAAACTCCAGAAAAAAGCCTGCAGTGATAGTAACTTATCCTGAAGCATTATTTGAAAAAGTAGTTACAAAAAAAGAACTTCAGAAAAATACGCTTAAGCTATCTCTGTCAGAAAATGTTTCACTAGATTTTGTAAATGAAGTTTTATTTGAATACAATTTTAACCGGGTAGATTTTGTGACAGAGCCAGGAGATTTTTCTGTTCGTGGAGGAATTATAGATGTTTTTTCTTTTTCAAATGATGAGCCCTACAGAATTGAGTTTTTTGGTGATGAAGTAGATAGTATCAGAACTTTTGATATTGAAACCCAATTATCTAAAGAAAAACTAAAAAAAGCATCCATTATGCCAAATTTAGAAAACAAAATGCTACAAGAAAGGCGTGAAAGTTTTCTAAAATATATTCCATCGAAAACTATTATTTTTTCAAAAAATAAGGAATTATTACTTGGGAATTTAGATACATTATTTACAAAAGCAGAAAATGCTTTTAGTGAACTCTCAAAAGAAATACAACACTCCAAACCATCAGATTTATTTTGTAATGGAGCTTTAATTAAAGACCATCTATCTCAATTTACAGTTGCCAGCTTAGAAACCCATACTCATGATAATAAACCTATCATTAATTTTACAACCAAAGCCCAACCATCATTTAATAAACAGTTTGATTTATTGATTAAAGACTTAAATCTATATCACAATAAAGGATTTACCAATTATATTTTTTGTGCCAACCAACAACAAGCACAACGATTTCACGATATTTTTGATGATTCTAAAGAAGAGGTTCATTATCAAACAATTGTGTTTTCTCTTCATGAAGGTTTTGTTGATTTAGATGAAAAGATTGTATGTTATACCGATCATCAAATCTTTGAACGTTATCATAAATTCCGCCTAAAAAACGGATATGCAAAAAAGCAATCCATCACTTTAAAAGAACTAAATAACCTTGACATTGGTGACTATGTAACTCACATGGATCATGGTATTGGAAAATTTGGTGGATTACAAAAAATTGATGTTGAAGGTAAAAAGCAAGAAGCTATTAAATTAATTTATGGAGATCGAGATATCCTATATGTAAGTATTCATTCATTACATAAAATTTCAAAATTTAGTGGTAAAGATGGAAAACCACCCAAAATTTATAAGTTAGGATCTGGTGCTTGGAAGAAAATCAAACAAAAAACAAAAAAAAGAGTCAAAGAAATTGCATTCAATCTTATTAAATTATATGCAAAGCGAAAAATGCAAAAAGGTATTGCTTTTGGTCCAGATACACACATTCAACATGAATTAGAAGCAAGCTTTATTTACGAGGATACTCCTGATCAATACACCGCTACTCAAGATGTGAAAACTGATATGGAAAAAGAACAACCAATGGATCGTTTGGTTTGCGGTGATGTAGGCTTTGGAAAAACAGAAATTGCTATAAGAGCAGCTTTCAAGGCGGTTGATAATGGGAAGCAGGTAGCAATTCTTGTACCCACTACCATATTAGCATTTCAACATTTTAAGACATTCTCAAAAAGGTTAGAAAAATTTCCAGTTCAAATAGATTATTTAAATCGTTTTAGAACAACAAAACAAAGAAATGAAGCTATTGAAGGAGTTAATGATGGAAGTGTAGATATTATTATTGGAACTCATCAACTAACTAATAAAAAAATTAAATTTAAAAATTTAGGGCTACTTATCATAGATGAAGAACAAAAATTTGGTGTTGCAGTAAAAGATAAATTAAAAACACTAAAAGAAAATGTAGATACTCTTACCTTAACCGCTACTCCAATACCTAGAACTCTTCAATTTAGTTTAATGGCAGCTCGTGACCTATCTGTTATTACAACTCCACCACCAAATAGACATCCAATAGACTCTCAAGTAATTCGTTTTAATGAAGAAATAATACGAGATGCGATTACTTACGAAATCTCTAGAGGTGGGCAGGTATTTTTTATTCATAATAGAATTGAAAATATCAAAGAAGTAGCAGGACTTTTACAACGATTGGTCCCTAATGCCAATATATGTGTTGGTCACGGTCAAATGGAAGGTGAAAAATTAGAGAATTTAATGTTAGGTTTTATGAATAATGAATTTGACATATTGGTTTCTACCACTATCGTTGAGAGCGGATTGGATGTAACCAATGCAAACACCATTTTCATTAATAATGCAAATAATTTTGGATTATCTGATTTACATCAAATGAGGGGTAGGGTAGGTAGATCTAATAAAAAAGCTTTTTGTTATTTTATTACACCTCCCTATCATATGATGACTAATGATGCTAGAAAAAGAATTGAAGCTTTAGAATTATTCTCAGATTTAGGAAGTGGAATTAATATCGCTATGAAAGATCTTGAAATTCGTGGGGCTGGAGATTTACTAGGAGGTGAGCAAAGTGGTTTTATTAATGATATTGGATTTGACACTTATCAGAAAATATTAAGTGAGGCCATTGACGAACTAAAAGAAAATGAATTTAAAGAACTATACAAATCTGACATAAGTAAACCAAAGGAGTTTATTAAGGATGTTCAAATAGATACAGACTTTGAGCTCTTATTCCCAGATAATTATATCAATTCCATATCAGAAAGATTAAATTTATACAACGAACTATCATCAACTAAGTCAAGTGATGAATTACTTGATTTTGAAAAACGACTGATTGACAGGTTTGGAGAATTACCAGTCCAAGCCATAGATTTACTAGATAGTGTTCGATTAAAATGGTTAGCAAAAGAGATAGGATTAGAAAAAGTAGTTCTGAAACAAAAAAGAATGATTGGATACTTTATATCGGATCAACAAAGTGAATTTTATCAAACGGAGGCATTTACGAAGGTGTTAAAATATGTTCAACAGAACCCTACAACTTCCGTAATGAAAGAAAAACAGACAAAAGCAGGTCTGCGATTATTGATTACTTTTATAAAAATTGATTCTGTTGAGGTTGCTCTAAAGAGGCTTCAAAAAGTTTTAGGCGGTTATTAATTAACCTTTTTATCACAGTAAATCTATTAGTTAAAAAATGGGAAATAGCTATTTTAAAAATCTATCTAATTTAATTTTAGCAACTCTTTTCATAAGTACCTCTGGTGTTTTAGGCAAGTATGTTGCAATGCCCTCTGAAGTCATTATATGGTTTCGTTCGGCTATTGCAATGATTTTCTTATATGGATTTTGTAAGTATAAAAAAATAAGTATTAAAGTACCTAGCTTTAAGCATCATATCCCTTTAATAATAAGCTCATTGTTTATGGCTATTCATTGGATTACCTATTTCTATGCCTTAAAATTATCAAATGTAGCTCTGGGGATGCTTTCTCTTTATACGTTCCCTATCATAACTGCTCTACTTGAACCTTTGTTTTTTAAATCAAAAATAAATCCCGTTCATATTATTTTGGGAGGAGTTGTATTAATTGGAGTATTTATTTTAGCTCCAGAATTTAATCTTGAAAGCTCTGATGTGAAAGGAATTTTGTTTGGGTTATTTTCTGCACTTTGCTATTCAATTAGACTCTTAATTTTAAAACAACATGTAAACCAGTATCACGGAAGCATGCTTATGCTTTATCAAACTTCTGTAATTACCATTGTTTTGATCCCTGTATTGTTTTTCATGGATGTCTCTAATTTTCAATCCCAATTTCCGTATTTATTAGTACTAGCAATTTTAACAACTGCTATCGGTCATAGTTTGATGGTGCATTCACTAAAGTTCTTTTCAACAACAACAGCAACTATTATTAGTAGCATTCAGCCTGTATTTGGAATTATAATTGCTTTCTTTATTGTTAATGAGGTTCCAGAAATAAATACCATTTGGGGTGGACTATTAATTATTTCTACTGTTTTAGTTGAAACTATAAGGATTAAAAAAAGAGCCTAATTATTTGGTTAATACATCTTGATAATTTCGTTTTACAAACACTAAAATTGTTTCTAAAATATCACCCATGTTTTGACATTCCTTAAACTTTACGTCTCCAACATATTTAATTAACTGTTTTTTTAAAAGTTGAATGTTATTTTCAAAAGAAATTGAATCATTCTTCATACATTCAATTAGTCTAGATGCCCTTCTTGGTGAAGAGATCATTCGTTTAGCCATAAAAGAACGCTCCTCTAACTTGTATTGATTAATTGAATTGTTGTCTAATTTTCTATTTACCATTTCAACAATTTTAAAATTTTCTTTTAAAAATTGCAGGTTATACACTTTTAAATTCCCTTCAAAAGATTGCTGGTCAAAATCAATTGCTCTGATCTTATATATAATCTTATCAAAATCATGAGTGGGAATAATTACATAATTATATGAACGCATGTCTCCAAGTAAACGAACCAAACACCGTTCTTTAAATTTCACAAATTCTTTAGCTATTTGGGATTTTTCTGATTCTGAACACTTTGGTAAAAATTCTTTTATAAAATCATCTCCTGGAATTCCTGAAATATGTTCTTCTATTAAAGTGTCTTTGTACACTAAAAAATTCATATTATGTGGAGACAATATGTGTTCTAATTCTAAGCCATAGATTCTGGACGCATCCGCTTTTTTTACATAAAAATAGGTGTAGTTGTCGTTTAAGATATTTCTAATTTTTATGCGGAAAGGTTTTGAATTTCCAAAAGTGCAATAATCAATAGCATCAACATTTAAAAATGGAAGGGTGTCATTTCCTCCATCCGAATGAAGTATTGTGTATATTTTTTTTAAACTAGCGTCAATTTCTTTTCTGTCGTATTCAGAGTAATATGTTCTAACCCATAAAGTGTCTTTCTCATTTTTATCATAGACTATAACTGAACCTTGAAAACGTAATAAATCGTCATAAAAGATAGAAATCTTTATATTCCTATTGTATTTTTTTAAATATTCATCCAACAAATTATTAACCGGAAATGTTGGCTTTTTTTTAGACATTAATTTTTTTTCTACTGCCATTGCATAAAAATTACAATCAAATGTAATGCATAATCTTTTGATTCAACTTAATTTAAATATCTTTCCTTGTATTGGTTTTACAATTCCTTTTAGCTCTAATTGCAATAAAATTGTTGCTAAATTAGAAACAGACATTTCTAAGTCTAAAGCAATAACATCAATTACCTGTTGTTGTTTATGTAAATAGTCTACAACTTTTTGGTGTTCTTTTGGCAACTCCTCAAACAATTTTATTTGTTTTGGTAAAGAAATTGGAGAAATGTCCCAATTAAGCATTTTTACCAAATCCACTGAAGATTTTAATATATGGGCCTTATTCCTATATATTAAATCATTACATCCTTTACTCATAATATCGTTAATTCTTCCTGGTAAAGCAAAAACATCTCTATCGTATGAGTTTGCTATATCTGCTGTAACTAAAGAACCTCCTTTAGAGGCAGATTCTACTACAATTGTGGCATCAGAAATACCAGCTACAATCCTATTTCTTTTGAGAAAGTTTTCTCTAAGAGGAGTTTCATCATGAAAAAACTCGGTAATAAAACCTCCATGCTGGTTTACTTGTTTTGAATATTTTTTGTGCGCCTTTGGGTACATATGATTTAACCCATGAGCTAATATGGCAATGGTTTGTAAATTTTGTTTGAAGGCATTAGTGTGAGCACAAATATCTACCCCATAAGCAAAACCACTCACAATTATTGGATTATATGGAGACAATTCGTCTATTAATTTTTCGCAAAAACTTCTCCCATAATTAGTCATGGTTCTGGTACCTACAACAGAAATAATTCTTTTATTTGAAAAATCAATAGAACCAGTTTTAAAAAATAATATGGGAGCATCTATACAATTATATAAATTTTTTGGATAATCATCATCAAGAAAATAGGAGTATTTTATCTTATGAGTATTTATATATTGTAGTTCTTTCTCCGCTAATTTTTGCTGGGTATTGTTCAGTAAATTTTTTACTGCATACTCACCAATTCCATTAATTTTTAAAAGTGTGTTTTTATTTTCTGTAAAAATATCAGCAGCACTTCCAACAGTTGCAATAAGTTTTTTTGCTAAAATATCACCAATAGATGGCGTCTTTTGCAGACGCAAAAGCGCTAGAATTTCTTCTTCTTTCAAAATACATTTTTTTTCTTTTCAATATACAAATTTATTGTTGATAATTATTTAACACTTTTAATTCCTGTTTTAGTTAATTCTTTATATTTGTTATGATGGCTATAGCAAACTACTTAAAAGATTTACTCTACAGATATGATTGTGTAATTGTTCCAAACTTTGGAGGGTTTATAACTAACAACACAAGTGCACAAATTCATAGGAGTACACATACATTTTATCCACCTTCCAAACAAGTAGGCTTTAATGTGAATTTAAGTCATAATGATGGACTATTAGCTAACTACATCGCCACGCTTGAAAATATTTCTTTTGACCAAGCCAATACACAAATTTCAGAAACGGTAGCGCAATGGAGTTTGACACTTAAATCACAACCTTTAGAGATTGAAAATATAGGTTCTCTTTCTTTGAATGAAAAAAATCAGTTGATTTTTAATCCAATAAATACTATTAATTATTTACGATCTTCATTCGGATTAACTTCATTTGAATCTTCAAGTATAGAAAGGACAGACAGTAAAGTAATTCCATTAAAACCAACTGAGAAATATTCTAAAAAAACACCACTTTTTGTAAAATATGCTGCTACTGCTGCGATGTTACTATCTCTCTCTTACATAGGTTGGACAGGATATGAAAACAAACAGGATCAATTAAATTTTACACAAGAACAAAAACAACTGGAGCAAAAAATTCAATCGGCAACTTTTGTAATAGATAATCCATTAAATACTATTGAGCTAACTTTAAACAAAGAACTTCCAAAATCATTTCATGTGATCGCTGGATCATTTCAATTTGTTGAAAATGCTCACAAAAAAGTTTCTCAATTAAATGCAAAAGGATTTAAAGCTACCGTTTTAGGCACAAACAAATGGGGGTTAACCCAAGTAGCCTATGCTTCATTTCATAAAAAATCTGATGCATATCTTAGCCTATCTGATGTGAGAAAAACAGATTCTAAAGATGCATGGTTGTTAGTTAAAAAATTCGATTAATTTATTCTCTCTTCTTTAGAAATTCATACTCATTTTAATTATTTATTTAAAATTCTATGAAAGCAAAAACACCTAGTGAATCACTAACAATACTAACAGATTTAGTATTACCCGGAGAAACTAATTACCTAGATAATTTATTTGGAGGAGAACTGTTAGCTAGAATGGATAGAGCATGCAGTATAGCTGCCCGGAGGCACTCTAGAAGAATCGTTGTAACTGCCTCTGTAAATCATGTTGTATTTTCTAAATCAGTTCCTGTTGGAAGTGTTGTTACTGTAGAAGCCAAAGTTTCAAGAGCATTTAAATCATCTATGGAAATATATGTAGATGTTTGGATAGAAGATCGTCAATCTGGCTCAAAAACTAAAGTAAATGAAGGAATTTATACTTTTGTAGCTGTCGACGAAACTGGAAAACCAGTAGAAATTGCTCAAATATCTCCAGAAACAACATTGGAAAAAGAACGTTATGAAGGTGCTTTGAGAAGAAAACAACTCAGTTTAGTTTTGGCAGGAAAATTAAAACCCAATAATGCAACTGAACTCAAAGCTTTATTTGTAGAATAAGCACATCACTCTACTATATGTATTCTTGTTTTAGTATCTTAGAAAACCTAAATTTAGGTTCTTTAATTCTTAAAAATAGCTAGAACAATGATTCAATCCTACAAGAAAAATCCAACACTAATAAAAAATTATGACACAATAATTATTGGTTCTGGAATGGGTAGTCTTACTACGGCAGCAATTCTAGCAAAAGAGGGACAGAAAGTGTTGGTATTAGAGCGTCATTATACTGCAGGAGGTTTTACACATGTATTTAAAAGAAAAGGGTTTGAATGGGATGTAGGAATTCATTATATCGGTGAAGTTCAAAGACCTACCTCTGTGATAAAAAAACTATTTGATTACATCTCAGACTCAAAATTACAATGGTCAGATATGGGTGAGGTATATGATAAAATTATCATTGGAGACAAAGAATATGATTTTGTAAAAGGCACTCAAAATTTTAAAAATAAACTTATTGAATATTTCCCTGATGAAAAATTAGCCATTGAAAATTATGTGAAACTCGTTTTTAAAACTATCAAAACAAGTCAAAAGTTTTATATCAGTAAAGCATTACCTTCTATCCTAAACTTTTTGATTGGGAAGAAAATGAGAACTCCCTTTTACAATTACTCAGATAAAACTACCTATGAAGTTCTTAAATCAATCACAGACAATGAAGAGTTAATTAAAGTATTAACTGGTCAGTACGGAGATTACGGATTGCCTCCGAAAAAAAGTAGTTTTGTTATGCATGCTGCAGTTGCTAGACATTATTTTGGTGGTGGTAGCTTTCCTATTGGTGGTTCATCTCAAATTGCAAAAACAATTGATAGTGTTATTGAAAAAGCTGGAGGAACAATTTTAATTAGTGCTGATGTTCAAGAAGTTATTATTTCAAATAAAACTGCTACTGGTGTAAAAATGAGTGACGGGAAAATTTTTTCAGCAAAAAAAATAATAAGCGGTACAGGCATTATGAATACCTATGACAAACTTATTCCCTCTTCAATTGCAAATAAATTTAACCTAAAAAGTCAGCTTCAAAAAGTAAATCGCTCTGTTTCTCATGCCTGTTTGTATATCGGGCTAAATGGCTCTCCAGAAGAGTTAAAACTTCCAAAAACAAATTACTGGATATACCCAAGTGATTTAGATCATGATGAATCTGTTGATCGATATTTAAAAAATATCGATCATGAATTTCCTGTAGTTTATATCTCGTTTCCCTCTGCAAAAGATCCTGACTGGAACAATAGATATCCTGGAAAAAGTACCATTGATATTATAACACTCGTACCCTATGAAATTTTTGAACCATGGGCTGGAAGTAAATGGATGAAAAGAGGGGAAGATTACACCAACATAAAAGAGAAAATTTCTCAACGTTTGCTTAAAATCCTTTACGACAAATTACCTCAAGTAAAAGGGACAGTAAGTCATTACGAACTTTCCACACCGTTAACAACAAAACATTTTATAAATTACGACAAAGGTGAGATTTATGGATTAGATCACAGTCCTAAAAGATTTAGACAGGAATTTTTAAAACCTAGAACTCCCATTAAAAATTTATTTTTAACAGGGCAAGATATTGTTACTGCTGGTGTAGCGGCAGCACTATTTTCTGGAGTAATTACTAGTGCAGCAATAACAGGTAAAAATATTATTAAAAAAGTGATGAATTCCTAATTTTTTCGAATCCAATCAGTTGGATTCAATCTGGTTGTATTTTTTGATAACACAAAAATAAGTTTAGTTTTTCCTGTAATTCGATCAGTAAAAATTTTACCCAAAGCCTGACCTGTTTTTACTTTATCTCCATTGCCAACATAAACACTTTCTAGATTATTATATATAGAGATATAATTCCCGTGTCTAATTAAGACAGACTTCTTTCCTTCTGATTGGGTTTGAATTGCTAAAACTTCTCCATTAAAGATAGACTCGGCATTTGTTCCTTTATTGGTTGCTATGTGAATACCTGTGCTATTTATATAATTTCCTGAATAGATCGGGTGAGGTTGTTTACCGAATCTTCTAATGATAAGGCCACTATCTACAGGCCACGGAAGTTTCCCTTTATTTTGCTCAAATTTTGCTGCCAATTCTTTTGCCTCAGGAGTTAACTTAAAACCTTTTGATTTTTTTGCTCCTTTAGCAGTATTAGATTTAGCTATGGCTTCTTTAATTATTTTATCAATTATTTTTGAAATTTTCTTTTCTTCTTGTTGTTTTTGTTGGAGGCTTTTCTTGTATTTTTTCTCCTTCTTTTTAATCTGAGAAATTAATTTTTTTTGATCTAACTTATCAAGTTCAACTTTAAAAATTTGATCTTGTTCGTTTGACAGTAGTGTATCTTTTAATTGTTTTTGAAAAAATAAAGAATCTTTTAATTGTGATACCTGATTAGATACCATGGCTAATTCCTCTCCTTGTTTTTTTCTGAAAGATGCGTACTGCTTCATATATTTAACTCTCTTGTAAGCTTGATAAAAGCTTTCAGAAGAAAATAAAAATAAGGTTCTGCTTTGCTGAGACTTACTCTTATAAGACTTGTAAATCATAGCAGCATAATCTTTCTTAAGAGCTACTAATTTTTCATCTAACTCTTTAATTTCTTTTTCATAGAGAACTATTTCACTAGATAAAGATTGTACTTCTTTGTTTATGGTTGAAATATATTTTTCTCTGACTGTAATTTTTTGATTTAAATCTTTTAAATCTTCAAGAGCATTTTTTTCACTTTTTTTTGTGTCAAAAAGCAGCTTATTAACCATTTTAATTTCTCTTTTTATTCTATTTCTATCTTTTTCTAACTGCTTTCTTGATTTTTGTTGAGCAGAAATAGTTATAGAAACTAATAGAAATAATAAAAAGGATATGAATGACTGTTTTCTTATCATTAAAATTTAATTGATTTATAACCTGATGGTATTCTGAATGGAGTAGTAATTTGTTTATTTAAAACTAACGATTTAAACTCTATATCTATAACCGTAAAATTATCTTTATTCTCCAAAGCTTTTATTACTATTTTTTTGGGAATTAGTTGCTCTTTAATTTTCTGGTAATTCTCATATTGAATTTGCAATAATTTATTATTCTCATATGAATTTAATAATTGCTTATTTAATGAAAAATTTACTGGATTAAAAAAAAGGGATGACTTGTACAAATCTGATTGATTTTTCGGAATTAATTTATATAATCCTTCACTAACTTCAGAAAAATATTTAGTAGTTGTTAAATCTAAAATACTTTCCCCTATAAGTAAATTTTGAAGCTGTTGAAACGTTACTTTAGTCCCCAACATTTTTTCTAAAAGAGAGAAATTTCCTTTAAAATAGCGTTTGTTTATTGGAGAATAGTAACTAAAAGAACTAGGGGTTATTTTGGCTCTAAATACATTGATAAGTTTAGAGCCTTTAATCCATATAATGGAATCTTTGAAAATTCTGAGAGTTACTTTGAGATTAACCCGAGTACTTTTACCTTTATTTTTGACCAAATAGGAAACCTTTAACTTAGAGTCTAGCGAATTAGCAACAAACGATGTGGTATTGTGTTTTTTGATAATTCGTTTGGAAGATATATTTTTTAACCCTTTTGTCCGAACAAGTTCTTTTTTGCTTTCACATGAAACCAACACAAGTAAAAAGAATAAAAAGCTAATTATTCTCATGTTACATTTTTAATTTTTTAATTTTATTTTCAAATTCAAAGGCCTTTCCCTTATTGCCCAGACTAGAATATACTTTTGCTAAAGTACTATAAAATTGAGCTTCTAGAGTAGAATTTTCTATCACAAAATCTAAGCCTATTTCCAAAATAGCAATAGCTTCGTCAAATTGTTGTTGTTTATGTAAAAGCTTAGCTCTCGAAAGATATGAAAATGGTTGAGCAGGAAAAAGAGTAACAGCCAACTTACTGTAATTATCTAAAATTTCACTATTATTAAATTCAGCTATTTCTAGTATTTGTTTTAACATACTAAAAGAGGGCTTATTTTCATTAAAATCAGAAATTAATTTATCTAGATCCTTGTTGTCTTTTTTTAATTTGACAGGTTTCTTAGATAACTCCAATTTCTCCTTAAGTCTTTCTAGCTTTTGATGGAACCCTTTCTCTTGTTCTAATAAATAGATTAATGAAAGTGCTTTATCACTTTGGCTATTTAGATGATATAAATAAATTAAAGATTCTCTATAATAGGGGTCTAACTCAATAATTTTTAATTGAACTTTAATGGCCTCCTCATAGTTTCGATCTTTTTTTAGAATAGAAACAAAATGAAGTAACATCCAAATATTGGACGAATCTTGTTCTAAAGCCTTTTCAATGAATTGTCTAGCTTTTAGCGTATGATTTAGAAATAAATAATTTTTAGAAAATTCAAAATAAATGGTTTTATTACGAGGAGATAACTTATCACAAACTTCTAAGTTTTGGATAGCTTTTTGGTAATTTCTTATTGATTTATTTGAAAGTGATTTAAAAAAATACTCCTGAAATTTTATCTCTTTTTCTTCTGAAAGATTTGAAGACTGGTCAGCATTTTCTTGAGAGAGAGAACTAAAAGGATTAAACAATAGTACCAAACAGACAAAAAGTCCAATCCTTTTAATCATCTTTATTTATTATTAGGTCAATTCTGAGTAATCACCTATGCTTACGGAAGTAAAATTACCGTTGTACGTGGCATGATTACCTATCATAGCATTATCTAAAGTAGCGTTTAAAATTTTTACATTAGTTTGGATTAAAGAATTAGAAATTTTAGAATCTGTTACCAAACTATCTTCTCCTATAGAAACATATGGACCAATTGTTGAATTTTTTAGAACCACATTTTCTCCAATAAAACAAGGTTGTATAATTTGAGAATTTTCTAGTACAACAGTTTCAGCCACAAGATTATTCCCTTTGTCATATTCAAATCCTAATATTTTTTTATTAGTATCTACGGTTGGATCTTTTTTCCCACAATCCATCCATACATCAACTTTACCAGGTAAAAATTTAGCTCCATCTTGTTTAAGTGTTTCTAAAACTTCCGTTAATTGAAATTCGCCTGACGGTCTAATATCATTATCTATGAGATATTGAATCTCTTTAGAAAGCTTATCACCATCTTTAAAGTAATAAATCCCTATTATTGCTAAATCTGAAACAAATTTTGTTGGTTTTTCAACAAAATCTGAAATAAATCCATTGTTTAATTTTACAACTCCAAATGCACTTGGATCATCAACTTGTTTCACCCAAATAGCACCATCTGCTTCTGCATTTAATGTAAAATCTGCTTTAAATAAAGTATCTGCAAAAGCAACCACGCAAGGACCAGTTAAAGATTCTTTAGCACAAAAAATTGCGTGAGCAGTACCCAAAGCTTCTTCCTGAACATATACTGATCCTTTAGCTCCAAGCTCCTCTGCTATCGTTAATAATTTTTCTCTTGTATTACTTGGAAATCCTTTTGCTGATGGCCCAATTATAAAAGCTATTTCCTCTATTGGTTGATTTACCACAGAAGTAATATCTTCTACTAATCTTTGTACAATTGGCTTACCTGCTATTACAGTTAAAGGTTTTGGAATAGTTAAGGTATGAGGTCTCAAACGAGATCCAATTCCTGCCATAGGGACAATTATTTTCATATATATTTTTCTTATTTTTAGTGAAGCAATATACCACTTATTGATTGATTTTAAAAAAGAGGAAACTCTTTAAATTCCTTTTGGAATTGCATCAATTAAATTCTTCGTATACTCAGATTTTGGTGATTTATATATGGTATCTGCATCATCTATTTCTTCAATTTTTCCTTTATTCATAACCACTAGTTGATCAGACATGTACTTGACAACTGATAAGTCATGTGAAATAAAAATATATGAAAAATTAAAAGTTGATTTTAATTCATTTAGTAGGTTTAGTACCTGTGCTTGAACTGATACATCTAATGCCGAAACTGATTCGTCACAAATAATGATTTTAGGTTTTAATGCGATAGCTCTTGCAATTCCAATTCGCTGTCTTTGTCCTCCAGAAAATTCGTGGGGATATTTATTAAAATGATCTTCCTCTAACCCAACTTTTTTTAATAACTCTATCACATATACTTTTCTTTCCTTATAGTTGGATAGAACACCATGCACATTCATAGGCTCAAGAATAGCATTTCCAATAGATATTCTTGGATTTAAAGATGAGAATGGATCTTGAAAAATAATTTGAATTTCCTTTCTTAAATTTCGCAGGGCTGTTTTTGATAAATGAGTAATATCTTTTCCTTTGTAAAATATTTTTCCAGAGGTTACTTTTTCTAACTGCATAATTGACCTCCCTAAAGTTGTCTTACCACATCCAGATTCTCCAACTAATCCTAATGTTTCTCCTTCATATAATTTAAAAGAAATGGTATCTACTGCTTTTATTAGTGGCTTTCTAGTAAATCCAACACTTGTGTTAAAATATTTTTTTAGATCAACTATTTCTAATAGAGGTTTTAATCTGTAAATTTTACTGTGATAGGCATCTCTCTCTCTTTTTGTATAAACATTTGTGAAAATTTTGTTTTTTATAAAATCTTCTACCGTAGGAAGTTTTTTTAATCGTTGATTTAAATTGGGCTTTGAATTAATAAGCCCTTTCGTATAGTCATGTTGTGGAGAATGAAAAATATCAGTTGTATTTCCTTTTTCAACAATCTCTCCCTTAAACAAAATAATTACATCATCTGCTATTTCAGACACCAATGATAAATCATGTGAAATTAAAAGGATACTCATCTTATTTTCCTTTTGTAATTCTTTTAAAAGCAATATGATCTCTTTTTGAACTGTAACATCTAGTGCTGTAGTAGGCTCATCTGCAATTAACAAATCTGGTTTACATGCTATAGCAATAGCAATCATAACACGTTGTTTCTGACCTCCACTAATTTGATGAGGGTAGGAATTAAAAATTCTATCTGGTAGTGGTAGTTTTACTTTTTGAAAAAGAGAAATAACTTCTTCATACATTTCTTTTTTATTTAAACCTGTATGTTGTTTCAAAACCTCAGCCACTTGACTCCCACATGTTAAAGTAGGGTTTAATGAACTCATAGGTTCCTGAAAAATCATGGCAATTTTATTGCCTCTAATTTGTTGAAATTCTTTATCTGAAATTTTTAAAAGATTTTTTTCATCAAAAAAAATAGTTCCCTCTTGAACAGTATTCTTGGGTAAGAGCCCTAAAACTGCCAACGAAGTAACTGACTTGCCACTACCGGACTCTCCAACAATACCCAAAATTTTATTTTCTTTTAAATCAAAGGATATTTTTTTTACAACCTCGTTTTCAACTTTACCAGATAAAAATTTGACAGTAAGATTATGTACTTGCAACATATTTTAAAATTGTGTCTTGTTAAACGTGGCTAAATATTATTTTAGAATAATTTTAAAGGTAAAAAAAATTAACATCAAATAACTTTACTCTAATCTTTTTTGATTTAAAACTCTAAACCAAATCACTAAATTGATATAAATTCAAACATCTAAAAATGTACTTTAATAAACAAGGCCTCCCCTTTTATGGGGAGCGAAAAATTTCACTAATTCAAGGTATTGCAAGTATTCAATTTCCTTATTATTTTTACAGTGTATTGTTATTTGAATTATGTTATTAAATTAAGTTATTGTTTTATTGTTTACCCCCTAACAATAATTACGACAATATAATTTAATTTTTATTAACTTTTGATATTCCTCCGCATCTTAGTTAATAAGTCAAAAAAACCTAGAAAAATTTTTCTAGGTTTTTCTTTTTATTAAAACCTCTCTTAAATTATTTACATAATCTTTAATTAAATCGCAAACTCAAGTGTTCTAGCCTTGTTTTTTTGTTCCTTTGTTCAAATTTATTTTTGTGAATTATATTTCAGTAGAAAATATCTCAAAATCTTATGGAGACAGAACATTGTTTAGCAATATCTCCTTTGGGATCAATAAACACCAAAAGGTAGCTTTTGTTGCTAAAAATGGAACAGGAAAAACCTCTATCCTAAATATTATTGCTGGGTTAGATGCACCAGATGATGGGCAAGTTATTAAGAGAAAAGAAATTAATGTGGCATACCTTTCTCAAAACCAGTTATTTAATGATAACCTTACCATAGAAGAAACTATTTTTGAGACAGAAAATAGAATATTACCTATCATAAAACAATACGAAAAAGCACTTGAAAATCCTGAAGACTCAGAAAACTATCAGAAAGCTTTTGACTTAATGGATCAAAACAATGCCTGGGATTTTGAGACCCAATATAAATTGGTTCTTACAAAATTAAAACTTCCAACTTTATCAATAAAAGTGGGGAAACTCTCAGGAGGGCAGAAAAAAAGATTAAGTCTTGCTGTTTTACTAATAAATAAACCCGATTTAATCATCTTAGACGAGCCAACTAACCATCTAGATTTAGAAATGATAGAATGGCTTGAAGACTATTTTAAAAAAGAAAAGATTACCCTATTTATGGTAACGCATGATCGCTACTTTCTAGAGAGAGTTTGTAATGAAATTATAGAACTTGATCATGGTAAACTATATAAATACAAGGGTAATTATTCTTATTATTTAGAAAAAAAAGAGGAAAGAATTGCTCAGGAAGCAGCTTCCACTCACAAGGCTAAAAATCTATTTAAGAAAGAGTTAGACTGGATGCGCAGGCAACCCAAAGCAAGAACTACAAAGTCTAAATCTAGAATTGATGATTTTCAAGAAATTAAAGAAAAAGCACATAAAAGAAGACAAGATCATACAGTTCAATTAGAGATAAATATGAAACGTTTAGGGAGTAAAATTGTAGAGCTCCACAAACTAAAAAAGTCATTCGGAGATTTAAAAATTCTTGATGGGTTTCAATATGTTTTTCAAAAAGGAGAGCGCATTGGAGTAATTGGAAAAAATGGAACTGGAAAATCATCTTTTTTAAATGTACTTACTCATAAAGAACCAGTTGATGGCGGAAAAGTTGTAGTTGGAGAAACTGTAAAGTTTGGGTATTATACCCAAAAAGGAATTGTTGTAAAAGAAGGGCAAAAAGTTATTGAAGTAATTAAAGAATTTGGTGAAGAAATCCCATTAACTAAGGGCAGAAGAATTTCTGCTTCACAATTATTAGAACGTTTTTTATTTGATAAGAAAAAGCAATACGATTATGTTGAAAAATTGAGTGGTGGAGAACAAAAAAGATTATACCTCTGTACTGTATTAATTCAAAATCCAAATTTTTTAATACTTGATGAACCAACCAATGATTTGGATGTAATTACCTTAAATGTATTGGAAAGTTTCTTATTAGATTTTCCGGGAAATTTAATTGTAGTGTCTCATGACAGATACTTTATGGATAAAATTGTGGATTCCTTATTTGTTTTTAGAGGGGATGGTATAGTTGAAAATTTTCCGGGAAATTATACAGATTATAGAGCTTATGAAGATTCTAAGCCAAGAGAAAAAACTATAAAAATTGAAAAAAAGCAGGTTAATATAACTCCTTCAAAAGCTCAGTTAACATTTGAAGAAAAAAGAGAATTTGGATCTTTAGAAGAAGACATAGAAAGACTATCTCGTAAAAAAAAGGTAATCGAAGCATCTTTTTTAGAGGAGGAATTAACCCAAGATCAAATTAAAGAAAAATCTGAGGAGCTTGAACAGACACTCTCTTCTTTAGAACAAAAAGAGGAACGATGGCTCGAGCTCTCTATGAAGCTTGAGGGCTAAACTTTTATAATTTCATCTTTATTAATTAATTTTTCATTGTTAAATCTCATTAATACTTGTGCCACAGAGATTGTATCTTTCTCGCAATAACGAACAATTCTGTCTAAGTTTTTTTCTTTATAATACACAGAGGCTACCTCACTGCCATCTATGTCATCTTTTGGTGATGGTATCCCTAAAATGGTGGTTAATAATTGCAAAGAACTATAGTGTTTAAAATCTCCAAACTTCCATAATTCCATAGTATCTAAATGAGGCACTTCCCAAGGTTTTTTACCAAATAAATTTAATTTTGAGGGTAATTCTATGTGATGTACAATCATTCTTCTAGCGATGTAAGGAAAATCAAATTCTTTCCCGTTATGAGCACACAATACATGATACGATTTATTAAAATGTGTGTCCAATAGTTTTTTAAAGTCCAATAAAATTTGTTCTTCATTGTCTCCACTAAAAGAGGTAACTCGTAAATTTCTTTCTTGCTTATTATTGGTGAAATACGCTACAGAAATACAGATAATTTTCCCAAACTCTGCCCATATTCCGGCACGTTCATAAAAATCTTCAGCGGTAAACTCTTCTTTACGTTGATAAGCAGTTTTTTTGGAAAATAACTCTTGGATTGTTTCCGGCACCTCAGACCAATTCTCTTGTTGCGGTACTGTTTCAATATCTAAGAATAAGACATTGTTCATTTTTGTTTTCAAGTTCATAGGGGATTTTTTAGTGAATTTACTAAAAATAAAAAAAGCCTCGAAAATTCGAGGCTTTTTTTCTAATAGATATGCTATTGATTATTCAATAATCAATTTTTTAGTAGCAATATTATTTCCTTCAGAAACTTTCATAATGTATACTCCAGAAGAAATTCCAGAAATATCCATTGTTTTGTTCATTGAAGAAAAACGCTGGCTAAATACTTTTCTACCCAATACATTAAATATATTTACTGTTTTTGCTTCTGTACTAGAAGTGGTTACCGTTAAACTATTCCCTTTCACTGGATTTGGATAAGCATTAAACCCAGTTATTGTATTATTAGACGTTGAAGCTGTTGCATTTGAATAGGTTCCCATCGGAAATGGGGTAGTTGCAGATGCATTATCTGATTCCCCATCAAGTGCATCTGCACCGCTGTAGGTCCAATTAGATATTGTAAATGTAGTACCCTCTGGCCCAGTACCGTCATTTCTATATGCCCAACCATCCGTATGTTCCCATTCAGGACATGTTGTGCCAGATGCATTAGGGTCACAATCAACGGTTCCAAAAGTATCAATTATTGCGCCACCTTCATATAATTCTATAGAGTCGTCTCCGTTAATACTAACAACTCCATTAACGTATGTTGGATCAATTCCAAAAAATGTGTTGAACTGAGTAGATTCGGTAGCAAGATAAATGTATGTTCCTGCAATTACTGCATCAGCCGGAAAGTTATATTCCACAAAACCTGCTGAAGATCCACCTCCATTTGAAACAGAGCTTATTCCGTAAATGCTTAAATCTGTAATATCCTCTACAACATATAGTTCTATTCCTTTTGGAGTCCCCCCTGACAGAGGACCGTCATAGGCACCTGTAATAACTAAACTATTTGAAGGTGGTGCATAAACACTTCCAGAAAGAGAAATAGTTTTTGTATCCGCACCAGTACTTGTGATAGTAATATCACCCGAATAATCGTCTATTGCTAAACTTGCTTTAAGTCTTACATAAATTGTTGTTTCAGAAATTGAGCCTGTACCGCCTTCAGACAAACTAATTGACGATGAAAAAGTGCCTTGCGAAGTTTCAGAGATTTCAAAATCTGATGGTGAAGATAGAAGAATATCGTTAGTTAAATTGGTTCCTTCAACAGTAAATGTGCCTTCAGTTGAAGGACCACTACCAGATTCATAACTAAGATTACCACTTAAATTTCCTGTTAAAATAACAGGACCCGTCGCTAGTGTATATGTTGGGTTTAATGAACCAAATGTTGGATCGTATGGCGAGGTATCAAAAGATCCCAAAGCAACAATTTCTGTTCCATTCACATCATAAACCTCACTATTATCAGGGTCATTAACCGCATATAAATCCCCAGAAGTACCATCTCTGAAAACCAATTTAGGCTCATCACCTGAATAAGAAAAATCAGTTCCGCCTATTTCATCAGCATAAAGAAATGCTTCATCTCCAGTATTGTCAGGTATTCCAATAGCATCAAATACTGTAGTCCAGCTACTAACATCATCAGCTGTACCATCATTATCGGTATCAATATCTGTTGACCCTATTACGCCTGTAAAATCGTCAACTAAAATTAGTGTAAAAGACGGATTTTCCAAATCAGGAGCTGTTACTACAAGTAATCCGTTATTGTCAAAAGTACCTGTTACTGAAGAAGCTCTGTCAATAGTTCCTTGTGATCCAGGATCACTTTCAACACTCAATATCCATCCAGAGAAGGAAGCACCGGGTGTTCCTTTTAATTCGAAGCTTGCTGGATCAGGATCTGTACCATTAGCATTTGGTTGAAATTCATTAATAACCTGCCCAAAAGAAAGTCCTGATATAAATAGCGTAAATATTAAAGTTAAAAAGTAATTTTTTTTCATACTATTAGGTTTTATAAAATTGTAATCCTTAAATATATAAAATATCTATCAATTAATGTTTGTGTCAAATTAAAATATCGTTAATAAAACAAAAAAGCAGACTTTTTAAGTCTGCTTTTAAATTCAAATTCAAAAATACTAGTTTATTAAAAACGAGTCCAACCTGTTGCCCAATCTGGAACATCTACTCCATTTCCTGCACCAGTAGTAGTTCCTTCAGTTACAAAACTTTGATTTGCTCCTGTATAATCTGTAATGACAAAACCTGTTGCACTGTTTGCAAATTCAACATTTGTCATCACTAAATTTCCTGCTTCAATTCTTACAGCAGCTTCAGCATCTGTACTCTTAACTTTTACTCCTAAGTTAATCCCATCGGTGTAGAAATTGTCTATCGTAAAGTTTCCTCCTCCTTCTTTGAAGTATAGTGCTCCTTCTGTGACAGGACCTACTACCGTAATATTACTTAAGGTAGCATTTGTTACAGGGGCTGCATCTCCATTATCTCCATTATTAGAACCTTCAATACCGGCTTTGGCTCCTCCAGAAATATACCAATATTCTCCAGTACCTGACCAACCATCTGCAAAGTCTATAGAGTCATCTCCTGAATTGGTAGATACCAAATATTTTCCGTTTACAGTTCCTCCAAAGAATTCTATACCATCATCTCCTCCTTCAAAAGATTGAACGTATTCTACAGTGGTTCCCGAACCTACCCCAAATAGTGAAAGTCCATTAAATTCTTTTGAGCTATTGAATGTTGCTCCAGTGTATTCTAATCTTAGGTATCGGATAGATCCTGAATTGTCATCAGAAACACTACCTCCATAGGTTAAATCTGCAACTTCAGAAGTTGCTGTAGAACCAACATTTGTAGGCGCTTTTCCACAAACAACCAATCCTCCCCAGTCTGCAGCTGCTGGATTATCTGACCCTGAAGTTAACACTACTGGACTACTAGAAGTTCCGTTGATGAAAATTTGACCTCCTTGGGCAACAGCAATATACGAGGCAGTACCTCCGGTTGCTTTTATTACAGTTCCAGCTGGTATGGTAAGACTAGCTCCGTCCATAATAGTATAAGCACCCGTTAATTCATATTCTAAAGAAGCATCTAAAGTAATGTTATCAAAAACATCTCCAGATAATGTAGTAGTTACACAATCCTGACATGAAGACCCTCCACAATCTACTCCAGTTTCATCACCATTTTGAATTCCATCAAAACAGGTTGGTTGTGTAGTATTAACGTCATCGTCATCTTTACATGAGACCACAAATACAATGGTAAGTGCTGTAATTAATACTGTAAATAATTGTTTTTTCATTTTTAATATTTTTTATAATTTTATTTGATACAAATTAACTGACAACATGTTAATTAGATATTGCTTAAAAATTATTGCTTGGTTAATGCTATGTTAATTAAAAGTTATAGGATAACGATAATTTAATATTTGACCCAACTTTAAAAGATGAGACAATAACATCTTGAACTTCCTGAGTTCTTTTAATAGTAGGGTTTAAAATATTTTTCGCAGACAATCCTATACCAAGATGTTTGTTAAGTTTTGCTTTTAGTATAAAATCTAAAGTTGGAATACCAGAATCCATAATATTTCCTCTTCCTGCTTCAGTTGCTAACGCAAAAATTCTATCTGAAAAGTAATTAAATGATAGCGTTCCTTGAATACTTTTATGCTCCTTGTATTCTTTCAAATATGAAATATCTGCATTTAATAACAACTCTGACGCACCCGTTAAGGCACTTTCTGAGAAAGAAAAATCTACACTTAATGGAAACCCAGCAGCTGAGGTTTCATTAATAACCTTCTCTTGACTCAAGTCTTGATTTGTATTTAAATATGAGATATTTAGCCCCCCAGAAAGTTTAGTTTTTAACACTTTATCTTCAGTATCTAGCTCTCTTACAAAGAAATTTTTTCTTAGTTCTAACTCTGCTCCAAAAGCAGTGGCTTGATCTCCAGAGTTTACCCAACTAACATCGTTAGAAGCAGAGTTTATGGTTATTTTATTAATTGGATCGTTAATGAATCTAGAAAAAACTCCAACTGAAATTATTTCTTCTGATTTAGGAAAGAAATCCCATTTAAGATCAAAATTATAGTTTGTTGATGTATATAAAGCAGGGTTACCTATAGTTGATAAGGTTGGCGTTTCATCATATTGAAAAGGTGCTCTTTCTTTAAACTGAGGTAAGGTGTAGGTTTTACTTAATGCTAACTTTAAATTTTGTTGTTCATTAAGTTCATATTTAAATGATGCTGAGGGAAGTACCTCTGTTTGATCAAGTTCATTAAACCCAGAAGTAAGCGAGGTATTAAAATTTAATGTTTGATTAATTTGCTCAACTCTAAGCCCAAAAATTGCAGTAAATTTTGACGAAAAAGCATACTCAAGTGTTGTAAAACCCGCATGAATATCTTGACGACCACCATAAGATTGTGGCAATAAAACATCGATTCCTGTTCCTAATCCTCCTCTAAAAGTTCTAATATCAAATAATCCATTGGTGAAGTTATCTTGATTAAAATAACTATCTAAATCGTAAATATCTGAAATGATGGGTTGTACAGCAGCACTTCCACCACTGTTGTTTATTCTAAAATTAAATTGAGTAGCTTCAAAGTCTACACTTTTATACCTTCCGCTGTATCCTAGAGTAAATTTCCCTAAATAATCATCATCAGCATTCTTTTTGAATTTATACATTGCAGAAAAATTAGCCGCTAACTCCTCCTCTTCTATATCAAGAAATAATTTATGGTTGTCTGAATCATTTAAGGTTTCTTTAAATGACTTCGGTCCTTCAGGGATATTCCAATCGTCTGGTGTTAATAAATATTGTCTTCTATTAGGCGTTGAACTTTTAACATAATTATATGCTCCTCCCCAGTTTATATCTATGTTTTGAGCTAGTTTGTGAGTACCTAATAATTGATGTACAAAGAGTTCTGTTCTATCAAAAACAGCTCTTTGTAAAAAGGCTCCTCCTTCTGGAGCATAATCAAAAACATCGTGAATCCCTGAATACTCTTCTTGCTTTTGACTTGAAGTATTTATCATTAAGGCGTTGTACTTTATCTCATGGGCTTTATGCTTTAATCTTAGATTACCCATAGCGGTAGTATTGGTTTCGTATGCATATCTTAGAAAATCATAATCTCTCCTTGCTACTCCAGATGTATTAACACTTCCGCGTGAAATTCCTTCATTAAATTTAAATCCACTATCAAATGATGCCACACCAAATACACTTAATTTAGTCTCTTCACCTAATTCATATGAATCTCCTAATTTTATTGATACACTTTTATTGATAGGAGCATTAGACTCTGTTCTATTCCAACTAGTGTTAAAATTATAATTATTTAAAGGGAAAGAAGGAATTCCAATATCATAGAACCCTGACGTGTTTGGTCCATCATTTAAATAAAATGTATCTTGAGAATTTGCTTCTGAATTTATACCGGAACCAATTGCTATTTCAAAAAACCCTTTTCCTGTATATTTTTTTGATGAAATGTCTACGTTTGCCCCGCTAAAATCTCCAAAGTTTTTTGGATTAAACGTTTTATCTATTGAAATGAACTCAATGATATCTGTTGAGAAAATATTTAAATCAATATTTTTATTTGAAGGATTGTTTGAGGGAAGTGGCAATCCATTTAACGTGGTAACATTATATCGATCTCCAAGACCTCTAACAAAAATAACTCCAGATCCCTGTTGCTTACTGATTCCTGTAGTTTTAGTTAAGGCGGTGGCTACATTACTAACCCCTTTTTTACTTAACTCTTCTACTCCAATTTTTTGATCTATTGTAACCGCCTTTTGTTGGGCCATTAATAAAGCACTTTCTTTTTGTTTACTTATACTTACTTTTAGTTTGACCTCCTCAAGAGCTACTCCTTCCGCAGCTTCTAATATTTTGTTAATTATGACTGTTTCTCCTACCTTAACCGATACTGGAACCTCTAATGTCTTGTATCCTAAAAAGTCGAATACTAAAATATAGTCTCCAGAATCAACAGATAACATGAAGTTTCCATCTAAATCTGTTTCTGTACCAATAATAGTTCCTTTTAGAAAAACACTAGCAAAAGAGAGAGGCTCATTATCCATTTCCTTGTCTAACAATTGACCTTTAATTACACCCTTACCTTGTGCAAACATCATTTGACAAATGAATAGAGCAAAAACAATTAAAAAATTTTTCATTGAATGTTCTTATTATAATTTTATGCAAAATTGACGCTATTTTGTAAAGTAAAGGTTAGAGGTTTATTACTGTTAGGTTAGAGCAATGTTAATTGAATGTTACAGGGTTAAATGATTGTTAAGCAACTGGTATTTAGTTTAGATTCGCTATTTTTGGTATAACCTTATTTATAAAATAATTATGAACAAACGTGATGTTAAAATTCTTTTAGTTGACGACGAACCTGATATATTAGAAATTGTAGGGTACAATTTAAAAAATGAAGGATATCAAGTTTACACAGCAAACAATGGCCTTGAAGCTCTAAAGTCAGCAAAAAAAATCACTCCAAATTTAATTTTACTAGACATTATGATGCCAGAAATGGATGGCATTGAAACTTGTGAAAAAATAAGAGCAATAAAAAGTCTAGAAAATACTTTAATAGCCTTTCTAACAGCCAGAAATGAAGATTACTCTCAAGTTGCTGGTTTTGATGCAGGTGCTGATGATTATATTACTAAACCTATAAAACCAAAAGTTTTAATTAGCAAAGTAAAATCACTTTTAAGAAGGTTAAAAGCTGAAAGTCAAGAGGATTCTTCTGTAAAAATAGGTAATATTACCATTAACAGAGACGAGTATTTGATTTTTAAAGGTGATAAAAAAATATTTTTGCCTAGAAAAGAATTTGAGTTGTTCTCTTTACTAACCTCTAAACCAGGAAAAGTCTTTAAAAGAGAAACTATTTTAGACAGTGTTTGGGGAAATGAGGTGGTAGTTGGTGGAAGGACTATTGATGTTCATATCAGAAAATTGAGAGAAAAAATTGGAGACAATCATTTTAAAACCATAAAAGGAGTTGGTTATAAATTTGTAATTGATATTGAAGATAAATAAGTTGAACTACTTATGAAGCTAAAAAAGACATACTCTTTTTCTCTATTATCATCAGTATACCTTACTATTTCTATTGTATTAACTTTTGCGCTCGTTTATTTTCTTTCCTCCGAAGAAAAAAAGTTACTTAGTATTCTTGTTTTTTTTCCCGCAATATTTATAATTTCTTTTTTTATAATTCAATTTAGAACTGAACGATTCATTTACAACAGAATAAAAAAAATATATGATGAAGTTTCCATCCTAAATGATGATGAATTTATAAGAGCCTCAACAACTTCAGATATAGATTCTTTATCCAATAGTGTTAAAAATTATGTTCAGGGTAAAAGAATTGAAATTAAAAATCTTACAGAACGAGATTCTTTTAGAAAAGACTTTTTAGGAAATGTATCTCATGAATTAAAAACACCTCTTTTTACAGTTCAAGGCTATATTTTGACACTCATTGAGGGAGGAATAAATGATAAATTGATAAGAGATAAGTACCTAGAAAGAGCTAACAAAGGTGTTGACAGATTGGTTGCTATTGTAAAAGATTTAGATATGATTGCAAAATTAGAAACTGAAGGGTTGAAGATGAATTATGAAGTTTTTAATATTATCGATCTCATTCAGAATGTATTTGATTTATTTGAAATGAAAGCTAAAAAAAGAAATATTACACTACAATTCGATAAAGTTTATGATTATCCGGTATTTGTAAATGGAGATAAAGAGCGAATTGAGCAAGTTCTTATCAATTTAATTGTAAACTCAATTAAATACGGAAAATTGAATGGATTAACCAGTGTAGGTATTGAATCTTTTGACGAAAAGAAATTTATTATTAAAGTTGTTGATAACGGAGAAGGAATTAAAGAAGAACATATCTCTCGTTTATTTGAACGTTTTTATAGAGTTGATCAAAGTAGATCTAGAGAACAGGGAGGATCTGGATTAGGCTTATCTATTGTTAAACATATAGTTGAAGCTCATAATGAAACGGTGCTCATTAATAGCACTTTTAAAAAAGGATCTGAATTTTCATTTACCATGAAAAAGGTGAAATAACTTTTGGTAAATATTTTTTCTGATAATCGAGGAAGGCGAATTTATTTACTTTTTTTTATTTGATTTGAGAGTTTTAATTAATCTCATTTAAAATAAAAGGACTATTTATCCTACTAAATCAAAGCCTATATCTTTTCTATAATTCATTTTTTTAAAATGAATACTATCTATTGTTTTATATGATTGATCCAATGCTTCTTGGATACTATCTGCTAAAGATGTTACGGCTAGCACTCTTCCACCGCTTGTTACAATAGCTTCACCCTTTATCTTAGTTCCTGCATGAAAAATAGTAGAATCTTTGTGGTTATCAAGACCTGAAATAATAGCTCCTTTTTCATATGATTCAGGATATCCTCCCGAAACTAACATAACAGTAGTTGCAATTTTATCTGTCACAGAAAATTCTTTCTCCTCTAAATTTTGATTGGCAACACCATCAAAAAGATCAAATAAATCTGATTGAATTCTTGGCAAAACAACTTCAGTTTCTGGATCTCCCATTCTAACGTTGTACTCAACAACTGAGGGGTTCCCATTATCATTCATTAATCCAATAAAAATAAACCCTCTGTAATCTATCCCGTCTTTTTGTAATCCTAGAATTGTTGGCTTCACAACTAATTCTTCAACTTTATTTAAAAAATTTTTATCAGCAAATGGTACAGGTGAGATTGCTCCCATACCTCCTGTGTTCAATCCTTTGTCTCCCTCGCCAATTCTCTTATAATCTTTGGCAGATGGTAATATCTTATAGCTTTTACCGTCTGTAAGAACAAATACAGATAATTCTATTCCTTTTAAAAATTCTTCAATGACCACAGTTGAAGATGCATCTCCAAATTTTTGGTTTGATACCATCTCTTCTAACTCAGATTTTGCCTCCTCTAAAGAATCTAAAATTAACACACCTTTTCCTGCGGCAAGTCCATCTGCTTTTAGCACGTATGGTGGTGTTAAACTTTCCAAAAACAATTTACCTTGTTGTAAGTTTTCTTTTGTAAATGACTGATATTTAGCAGTGGGAATTCCATGCTTAACCATAAACTCTTTAGAAAAATCTTTACTTCCTTCTAGCAAAGCTCCATCTTTTTTAGGACCTATTACAGGAATAGATTTTAACACATTGTCAGCGAGAAAAAAATCATGAACTCCATTTACTAACGGAGCTTCTGGACCTACAATAACCATTTGTATGTCATGCGCTATGACGGCTTTTTTTACAGATTCAAAATCTGTAGGATTAACATTGATATTCGTGGCAATTTCTTGAGTTCCTGCATTTCCTGGGGCCACAAAAATCTTTGTTACTTTTTTACTTTGTGATAGTTTATATGTAAATGCATGTTCTCTACCTCCTGATCCTAAAATAAGTATGTTCATGTTGTAGTTTAATCTTTTACAAAGATAGTTTTCTCTAATTAATTTAAAGCTTTGTTAAAACCCCATTTCATAAAATATTTTATAATAGATGAAATATGAATTATAAAAAGTTTTATGCTTTTTGAAGAGTCTTTTCTGTGGGTATGAATAATTTCCACTTTAGGATAGAATAATTTTTTTTTACCTAATTGATCTATTCTCCTACAAATATCTACATCTTCCATGTACATGAAAAAACGATTATCAAAACCGTTCAATTGCAATAAATCATCTGTTTTGAATAACATAAAGCTACCTTGAACAAAATCTGGTGAAAAAGATTTTTTATGATTTTGATTTTTATATTCACCAGTGCTAGTAAATTTTTTAAAAATTCCTAAAAATCTAAAAATTAGCTCAAATAAATTCGGATATCTTCTGGCTGTGTACAATAATTTATTGTTAGTGTTTAAAACTCTTGGAGCTATCATGGAAAGAGACTCGCTACTCTCCATCTTAAGCACTAATTTTTCAAGTATCTCCGGATGAAAGCTTACGTCAGGATTTAAAATCAAATGATACTTATTCTTACTCGTAAGTTTGTGTAAAATACTATTATGACCCTTACCAAATCCTATATTTTTATTAGAATAAATATATTCAACAGAATCGTTCTGGATTTTATTTTTGAATTCATTTGAAGGAGAATTATCTATTATATAAAGTTTTTTTGATAGTGTTGAGTCTAAAAAACTACCCATTGCCTTCTCAAGAACTTTAAAATTTTCCCTGTATATTACTATAGAGGCTGTTATGTTTTTATTTACAAACATTAATACGCATTTTCTTCACCTTTGAAAACATTGAAAATAGTCATTAAAATAATTTTGACATCTAATAGATAAGACCAGTTTTCAATATAAAAAATATCTAACCGTACTCTATTTTTAATATCTGACTTCTTTTTTATTTCGCCTCTATAGCCACTAACTTGAGCTAGACCAGTTATACCAGGTTTTACAATATGCCTTCTAAGATAATCATCTACAACTTTTTGATATTCAATAGATAGAGAAGGCAAATGTGGTCTTGGACCAACTACACTCATCTCTCCTTTTAAAACATTAAAAAATTGAGGCAATTCATCTATGCTAGTTTTTCTCATAAAAGCACCTAATTTAGTCACTCTATGATCATTAGCTGAAGCATGAATTTTATCAGACATTTTATTAATTTTCATAGACCTAAATTTATAGCACACAAAATTTTCACCATCTAGTCCCTCTCTTTTTTGAGAAAAAATAGCGGGGCCCTTAGATTCAATTTTTATTAAAATCCATAAAATAGGCATCAACCACATTAAAACAAGAAAACATACTAATGACGAGAAAATGATATCAAAAAATCTCTTAATCAAATAATTTTCATTAAATTCAAATGGTAATTTTTTTACATTTAACACCACTAAAGTATCATCGTAAAATTCTATACTTTGGTCTTTGCTATACAATTTACCTGCATCAGGTATTAATTTTAAATTTATATTATTTGAATTTGAAAAAGCTTTTATTTTATTGACCATTTGAGAATTTAATTCCTTTAAAGAGCAGTAAACTTCATCAATAGAATTATCAAGTATATAGTCAAAGCTATCCTCTATATTTCCTAATTTATTTATTAAACTCTTATTAGAGAACAGTCCTAAATACTGGTATCCTAAACTTTTATTTTGTTTAAATAGTTCAATAATTTTTTTAGAGGAATCATCTATTCCTATCACAATAACTTTTCTGTAATTTCTACCAAGATTTCGATACCACTTTAACAATATAAAAGAGACTACCTTTAAGCAAAAGGTATAGATAAGTATTGATAACAGTATTAAAAATTGATTGTTAATAACTGATCCCTCTTTAAAAATTCCAAAAAAAGCAAAAAACCCAAGAATAAAAATAAAAAAATGTCTGAAAGTCAAGCTTAATAACCTGAGTAACTTTGTAAATCTTAAAACCTTATAATAGGTTGTTAAAAATGAAGATAGCACCCAGAAAGAGATAATATAGATTATAAATGATGGATTATAAAACTCTGGATCTGACACAAAATAAAGTACCATAAAGATTGACAAACAATCAATAAGTAGTTGGATTGGAATTATGAGAAATGAATATCTTTGTTTCACAAAAATGAATCTAAAAAACAAATATAGTATTTAAGTTACAATTTTTTCAATTAGGCTATTAATGTTAAAAAGCTTTTGAGCAATCTTTTTATGTCTGTTAAAATCATATTCTTTTTCAAGTAATTCTTTAATCGTTGAGGTAATGATTTTTTTATCCCATGTTGTAAGAACCTTATGAAGATTAAAATCGTTAAATAATTTTTCTAACTCACTGTTCTTGTCAGTAATAACTAAAATTTTTGTTCCTGAAGCTAATATATTAGGTAGTTTGGAAGGTAATGACCCTTTTGAGGTATTAGGTGACTGTGGGACTATTTGAATACTACTTCTAGCATATAATTCTTGAACATCCTCTTTTCTTACTAATGGATGAAACTGTATCATTTTATTACTATTTACCTTATTAAGTTCTTCAAAAATTGGCCCTTGAGAGAAAAAATAACAAATAGTGTTAGATATGTTTTTAGAAATATAATCATACACATCAAGTAATTCGTTTGGGTTTTGTTTTTCACCTAAAGCTCCAGAATAAACAATATTGTGTTGGTTATTGGGTAAAATATTCTTGAGATTATCAGACAAAGGTTTGTCTATAATGGTTGTAAACGGAAATTGAACTTGACACTTTGATTTACTGATTTTATAGATATTCAAAGCTACATTTTTCATTTCCTCAGATAGAAAAATTAATGTATCACAATTTTTAAAACAAGATTTTTCTACCCTTTTTATGAAAAAAGTTATCATTTTATTCAAAAAACCTTTCTTCTGTGATGAATAAATAATTTGTAAATCATGTATAATTCCTATTTTTTTAATTTCTTTTTTAATAAAAAAAGAAGCGCAATAAAAAGCAAGACTAGGAGGGAAAACAGGAATAATAATATCTATTTTATTTTGATGTTTCTTGATGTTTTTTAAAATAAAGAAAGCATACCATATCTCAAGAACAACTCTTCTTAAAGATGTTTTGTTTGAATACTTAATTTTCTGACCACCTCTAATGATAGTAATACCATCTAACTTTTCTGAAGAATACCTTGTTTTCCATTCTGGATAAAAAGGATGAGAACATAAAACAGTAACTTGATGACCTTCTTGTTGAAGTTTTAATGCAAAGTCTGTGTTAAATTTTCCTGTTGATATTGGCTCAGGATAAAAAAAAGGAGATATTAATACTATTTTTTTTAGTTTATTCACGAATTCTTTCTCTTATAATTTTTACTGGAGAACCAGCGCATATTTTATTTGAAGGAATATTTTTAAAAACAGAACTTCTGGCAGCAATAACTGATCCTTCTTCTATAGTAATTCCAGGAGCAATAAAAACATCAGTAGCAATCCATACCTGATCACATATTTTTATTGGTTTTTGGTAAATTGGAAAATCTTCTTGTAAATAATCGTGAGAACCAGTACAAAGATAAGATCTTTGAGATATGACAACATTGTCTCCAATCTCAATGTTCCCTAGAGTATATAACGCAACATCATCGCCAATCCAACTATAATCACCAATACTTAATTTCCATGGATAGGTTACTTTAACAGAAGGTCTAATAATTACTTTTTTCCCAATTTTAGCTCCAAATAATCGTAATAAAAAATTTCTCCATCCATACAAAAATTGAGGGGAGGTTTTAAATAAGACAGATTGAACCAGCCACCACAATTGAACTGTAAAAGCATTTCTGCCTCTAAAATTTGGTGGTAGTTTGAAACTGTTTAAATCTTGATACACCATTATTTAATTATTTCTAAAAGATTTTTTTTAAATATATCTACTGTGAAATTATTTAAAAAAAATCTTTTATTATATTCAGCAATTTTTTTTAATTCACTTTTATTCGCTGCAAGATAACTTAATATTTTCTCAATGCTATTTTCGTTATTTTTTTCCACAAAGTATCCATTGATTTTATCTTGAAAGACATCCGATATACCTGCATGATTGGTTGTTACAACAAGATTGGTTGTTGCCATAGCCTCTAATATAGAAATAGGCTGACCTTCCATTTTATAGAAAGTAGGTAATACAAATATATTTCCCCACTCTAAAAGACTTTTTTTATCATCTCCGTTAACAATACCAATATATTCAGCATTTTTTAATTCAGTAAATAACTTTAAAATTTCTTTAGAATAGTTTTGATCAATATTTCCTGCAATTTTTGCTTTGTAAATTATATTGTTTTTTTCTAAATTTTTTAATGCGTTTAACAAACAAAAGATTCCTTTCTCTTTCATTAAATTACTCAAGTAAAAAATTCTTAATTCGTCTTTTACAAATTTTTTATCCTTTGTGTAAAGATAGTCTTGAGCAAAATTTGGTAAAGAAAAAATATTTTTGTCTTTAAGAAACGGAGTTAGATTCTGTTTCAATGAATTGGAAAGAACGATCCCTTTTGTAAATCTAGAGACTAAAAAATAAAATAACACTCTTTTAATCCCTTTTAAAGATTGGTACTCTTTTCCTAAGTAGTTTCCATGAACATGAATAATAAGTTCTTTTTTTAATGCTGAAGCAGCAACTATAAAAAACGCATATTTCAATACTCCAAAAAAAGTTTGCCCAGGAGTAATGTAAATAATATTATTTTTTAAAACCTTAAAAAATGAACTATTTATTCTCAGATAAAAAAGAAATTTCTGTATCGAGAACTCACCTATTTGCTCATCAAAAATTGGATAAGATGTATCTATTTTTTCTACTATGAAATTTAAATCTGCATTTAGAATCTCTTCTACAACTTTATTTGCAATTGAAACTCCTGAAATTGGATTTGGAAATGGGCCAATTATTAGTACTTTTTTCATTTGGGCTAAAGAATTAGATTTTTAAAAGCAAAATAATTTAATAAAAATGAAAAAAGAATAATACCATTTTGCCTATCTAAAACATTTTCTATCATCATCATAAAAGTGAAAAGTAGCAGTATAGATAAGTGCTCAAAGCTACTAGAAGCAGCAATATTAAAATTTTTAAACAAAATTAAAAGAAAAAAAGAAAGGCCAACAATCCCATTAGAAATTAAATAACCTAAAAACTGATTATGTGTATTGTAATAATTTCCTTTGAGAAATTTCTGTTTTTTTTCGAACAATGATAGTATATTTTTAGAATCTCCTATTCCATACCCTAAGATAGGGTTTTCGTTGATGGCTAAAATTGATGACTTATATATATTAATTCTAAGATTTGATGAGCTTTCTTGCTGATTATTTTTAAAAATATTTTCTAAATCTCTAAACCGATTACTAATATCTGGAGTAAATTTAACAACAAGAAAACTCATCATTATAACAGAAATTAATGAAATAATTTTCCATTTAAAATATATAGTTTTATTAAAAACTAAATATAATAAAAGTAAAACTAGCATAATTAAAATGGCACTTTTCCTTGAAAGCAGGATTAAATTAATTAGTAATAAAATATCTCCAGTAATAAATAAGTACAAATATTTTTTTTTCTTTATAAAATTGACTGAAACTATTAGCGCTATAATGGCATATATGGAAGCATAAATAGGGTGTATAGAATACTTACCTAATTGAGATGTTATTCTATGGCTATAATTTAAAAAATAATTTTCAGTGACATATCCTTTACCATAAAAAAACATAAAAATAGATAGGAAAAAGAATAGTGTACTCAAGTAAAAAAGTAATTTTCCTATATTTAGTGTTTTTTCAGAAAAAATAAATTTATTTTTTTGCAACAACAAAAAGCATACAGGAAAAACAATAAATGGGGTTATCCTAATTAAATATTTAAATCCATAATCTATATTCTCAGAATAAAAAAGTCCTAGAAAAATAACTAAAAACATAGAACTATTGATAAAAAAAATTGTGTTTATTTTTTTTTTGAAAAAAACCCAGATGCTCTATTTTTAAAAACACTAATAATACTTGACAATAAAAACAAAGCTACCATACTTGGTTTTAGATTATCTGGATAAATTGGTAATAAAAAAATATTTAAAAAAAATATTTTCAATAGCGTATGATCTAAATTATTGAAATTTGTTCTTACCATAATCGAATTCCTTTATGTATGTATCCAAGAAATTTGGGAATAATATATATCCCAAATGATACTAGAATTAATTGAGAAAATCCATTAGTAAAATCTCCTCTTAAAAAGTAAATCATGTGGATGGCAGTAAAAAACGCAAGTAGTTTTTTTAAATAATCGTCTGATTTTAAAAACAGTAAGCCTCTTGTTAGTAAATAAGCAAAAAGGATAGCAAAAATTATAATACCAATCAATCCAAAATTTAAATAAGCTTCAGAGATAAAGGGGTTTGAAATATTATTAAACCAAAAATTATGTTTTTCTATTAAATAGTTCCCTAAGAACTGACCAGATGTTAATGGTTTAGAAGACCAAATAGAGCGAGGAATAAAGAAGAACAAAGCATTTGATAATTGTTCTCCCATACTAAATCCATAGATCGATACATTTTCAATAGTAGCTAGAAAATTTGCATAAGCATCAAAATTTAAAGTGTTAAAATTGCTTAACAAAACATCTTCATTTAATGACGAAAAAATTATTTTTGGGTTTTTTACAACTTCTATAAAGGATGAATTTACGTGAGTAAAAACTGCCAAAAGGGGCATTGCTACTATTAGGCTTAAATATAAGATTATAGTTGTTTTAATGTTATTATTTAATAACCTAGGAATAAAAAGAAATAATAAACTAAAGTAAACTGGCCCTAAACCAGATCTTTTTTCCATAAATGGATTTTTGAAGACTACAATTAATAACAAAAATATTATTAGTGAAATTCCAATGACAAGCCAATTAATTGGTTTATTGTTTTTTTTCTTAAAATACATCACACACATAGCAACACCTGCTAACGGTATTGAAAACAAGACTTTAGATATGATTATTTTAATAGACTTTGCATTGTCAAATTGCAACTTCCAAGTTGGAGTCATTAACTTTTGTTGAATAAAATCAATATTAGCAAATAGAATTAAAATACATATTAATAGAATAATTAAAATATCGAAAGGTAATTTTTTATTTATTTTATATACTACTACTTCAGTATTCTGTTTTTTAAAAAAAATATAACTTATGAAGAAAAAAATATTAAAAATTAAAATACAACTATTCGCAAATACAGTCTGTTCCCAAAAGTATGGTAGGTTATTTACATGTCTTAATAAAACTGGATCAATTTTAGAAATCTGAGCTAAGGGTCCTATAGTAAAGAAAAGTAAGTTGAAAATTAAATATGCAGATATAAAAGGAGAGTACTCTTTCTCTAAAAAAAAATGATAATACATAATCATCATAATTAATAGATAATTTAAAAAGAAAAATAATAAGGCTATAATATTTATATCAACCAAGAAAAATTGAATCCCAGTAATGACAAAAAATAATATAAATACAAGGTTTTTCAAATTAGTTATATCTTTTATGCAATGATTATTTTTCTTTTAAATGAATAAAATAGCCTTATTAATACCATTAATATATCTCCAAAAACTCTTAAATATATTAAATTCCAAAAGTTTATAGTCTCTGTGAAATATAAAATTATTAAAATTAGTAAATAAATAATTGAGGTGAATATTAATGAAAAATTATATTCTCTATAGTAACCAAAAGCTACTAAAGAACAAGTTCCTAGTATAAACGTTAAAGAAACAAAAGGGCAGAGAATTGCTAATATTTTTAAGGAAGGTGCAAATTGTAGCATTTCTTCCCCACCCAACCAAACCATAAAATATTCTGCCATTAAAAAAACTAGTGTACCAATTAGTGTACCAATTAGAAAGGAGGCGTAAACAAGATTTTTAAGTAACTTTTTATTTTTCGTTCTTGAAATTGTGGGAAAGACTGCTTGCTGAAGCATTTCAAATGGGATCACTGCTAACATTACAATTTTTATTCCTGTGTCAAAACCTGTAACTTGTTCTAAAAGACAAAAATTACCAATAAAAAATATAGTTCCAAAATTAAACACTAATGCTAAAAATCTACCTATGAAGAAAGGAAGTGATTCTTTAAAATAATTCAGCAATTTACTAATTGGCAATAGAGCGATCTTAATCTTATAATATCTAAAAAGATAAAACACTCCTAAAATACCCATTAAAATAGATGAGATCACAAATAATACGATGTAGGATAATAAATCATACTTAGCATTAACAAAAATAATTGTTCCAATAAGAAGAAATAATCTTGTTAAAAAAACAATAATAGTAGCGGGCTTCAGGTTCTCTACCCCCTGAAAAAACCATACAGGAAACAATACTTCTCCAATTCCTGCAAACATTAATAACAATAATAAGTGCTTGTAAGTAGAAAAAGTTTCAAAATTCCCTAAAAACAAAATACATAGTATTGAGAAAATAAAAAGTACCAATTTTATAAAAAAAATTGAAGATATTATTTCATTTATTTTATCTTTTTTGTCTTTATTCTCAACTATATATTTTGCGGCATAAATATTAAATCCAAAATTCACAATCATTAAAAAGTATTGAATTACAGAATCTAACCAAGTGAATAGTCCATATTTTTCAGTGCCTAAAACTCTAATTAAATACGCTGCTAAAATAATCTTAACACCAATATTAAAAAACTTCATTATCGTTAAATAAGAAAAGTTTTTTAATATTATTAATTGATTTTCATTAATCGACTTAAA